>JBIIOC010000150.1:0-3891 GCA_044337135.1 Phycisphaerales bacterium
TTCGAGAGCGAGCGACTGGCGATTCCCGACGCGAAGTTCCTCGGCATCCGCTCGAAGGACTACAAGGCCTGCGGCCTGAGCGACGACGTGCAGATCGCGCTGAACGACAACGACATCAAGCGAGCCAGGGAGATCGCGGCCTACCCGTGGTTCGAGGGGCACAAGGGCTGGCAGAAGGAGATCGAGGGCCTGCTCTCGAGCGGCTTCAAGATGGAAGTGGAGTCGCTGATCACGAAGGACATCAGCTACGTCACCGAGGAGTACGTGCCGCAGCGCCTGAAGGCGAAGGACTGGCTCGACTGATCAGGGCTCGCTGCGGGGGGCGGGGCCGCCCATGGGCAGACGCAGGGTGAAGCAGGCACCGCCGGAAGGCCCGTTGTAGAGCGTGATCGTGCCGCCGTGCTCCTCGACGATGCGTCGGGTGGTGGCCAGCCCCAGGCCGCTTCCGCCGGGCTTGGTGCTGGCATAGGGTCGAAAGATCGTGGCGCGCCGATCCTCGGGAATCCCTGGCCCGTGATCGATGACGCTGAGCCGTGCCTCGTCGCCGGTCGAGTCGAGCTCGAGCCGGAACATGAGTTCGCCGCGGCGCTCACCGGGCCGCGCCTGGCCTTCGGGGGTCATCGCCTGCACGGCGTTGATCGCCAGGTTGAGGAGCGCCTGCTTGAGCAGTCCGGCATCCACGCGTGCAGTGACGGGCACGCCGGGCACGTCGACGCGGAGCAGCACGCCCGCCCGATCCGCCTGAGGCTGGAAGAAGTCCACAAGCTCGCTGATGAGCTCGCGCAGGTCCCGTGGCTGCGGGTCCAGGCGCATGCGCCCGGCGAACTGCAGGAAGTCGCTCAGGATGTCCTTCAGGCGCAGCGTCTCGCGCGCCAGGGCGTCGACGCGACGCGT
Source organism: Phycisphaerales bacterium (assembly GCA_044337135.1). GTDB lineage: Bacteria > Planctomycetota > Phycisphaerae > Phycisphaerales > SM1A02 > SYAC01. The sequence goes on from JBIIOC010000150.1 coordinate 895, forward strand.
GACGGCCGCGCGAGTGTCCTCGGGAAGGTTCGAGTCCAGGATGTCCTCGCGAAGGAGCTGCGCGTTCAGGTTCAGCGTGCTGAGCGGGTTCTTGATCTCGTGCGCCAGGCCGCTGGTCATGCTGCCGAGTTCGGCCAGCCGCTCGGAGGCCTGTGCCCGCCGCTCGGCCTCGAGCGTTCGCGAGGCGCGCCGTCGCAGCGAGCGCGCGGCGGCGAGCGCCGCGAGCACGGCGCCCGAGGCCAGGCCGATCAGGAATGCCGGAAGCGGGGAGATCATGGAAACGAAGCGACGCGGAGGCGCCAGCAAGGCGCAGCCGCGTCGCGGTGGTTCACGGTCGCGAAGGCGTCAGGTCGCCTGTGTGGCCTTGGTCGGGCTCGCGACTCGAGCGCTCTTGACCTTGGTCGCGGACCAGCCCTTCTGGCCCTTCGATGCGGAGTACGTGACGGCCTCGCCATCACGCAGCGTCTTGAAGCCCTCGGGCTGATCGATCACCGAGAAGTGCACGAAGATGTCCTGACCCTGCGGGCCGACGATGAAGCCGTAGCCCTTACGGGGGTCGAACCACTTCACGTTGCCGTCGATGTTGTTCAGGTCGGTGGTGTCGCTCATGGGTGGCAGCTCCAGTTTCGAAGTTTGTGGGGGCCCGGGGCCCGTCGCGCCCGGATTGTGCCCCATAAATCGGGGTTCTGCAAGTGTTCCTTGCGGTATTCCCAAGCAGCTCCTGAAACGAAACGGGCGCGGCCGTGTGTGGCCGCGCCCGTGGATTTCGCGAACGATTGAAGAGAAATTCAGGCCTTGGCCGCAGGCTCCGGGGCCGGCAGGAGGGCCTTGCGGCTCAGCTTGATACGGCCGTTCTCGTCGACGTTGATGACCTTCACCTTGACGACGTCGCCCATCTTGACCTGGTCGGTCACGGCCTTCACGTAGCCGTGCGCCAGCTCGCTGATGTGGCACATGCCGTCGGTGCCGGGGACCAGCTCGACGAAGGCGCCGAACTCCTTGATGGCCACGACCTTGCCCTCGAAGACGCTGCCGACCTTGATCTCGGCGCCGAGCGCCTCGACCTCGGCCCTCGCCTGGGCGGCCTTGGCCGCGTCGGCGCTCGCGATGAAGACGGTGCCGTCCTCCTCGACGTCGATCTGGCAGCCGGTGCGCTCCTGGATGCCGCGGATGTTCTTGCCACCGGGGCCGATGAGCTTGCCGATCTTCTCCGGATCGATCTTGACCTTGGTGATGCGCGGGGCGAGCGGGCTGATGTCCGCGCGCGGCTTGGCGATGACGGCCTCCATCTGGTCGATGATCTGCAGCCGGCCTTCGCGAGCCTGCGCCAGGACCTTCTCGATCTCGTCGATCGACAGGCCGCGGGCCTTCAGGTCGAGCTGGATGCCCGTGATGCCGTCGCGGGTGCCGCTGACCTTGAAGTCCATCTCGCCGAAGAAGTCCTCTTCACCCACGATGTCGGTGACGTGCGTCACCTTGCCCTCGCTGCTGGTGAAGCGGCCCACGCTGATGCCGGCGCAGGTGGCCTTGATCGGCACGCCCGCGTCCATCATCGCCAGGCAGCCGCCGCACACGCTGGCCATGCTGCTGGAGCCGTTGCTCTCGGTGATCTCGCTGACCACGCGGATGGTGTAGGGGAAGTCCTCGGGGCTGGGCAGGATGGCCAGAAGGCTGCGCTCCGCGAGCGCGCCGTGGCCGATCTCGCGGCGACCGGGGCCCGTGATGCGTCCGGCCTCGCCGGTGCAGAAGGGCGGGAAGTTGTAGTGCAGGTAGAACTTCTTCGCGTACTCCGGCAGCAGGCCGTCGACGATCTGCTCGTCCTTGATGGTGCCGAGCACGCAGCTCACGATGCTCTGCGTCTCGCCGCGCTGGAAGAACGCGCTGCCGTGCGTGCGGGGCAGGATCGCGACCGACATGTCGAGGGGCCGGATCTGCTTCAGGCCACGGCCATCCGGGCGGATGTTCATGTTGCCCGCAAGATCGTGCGTGATCTTCTTCTCGAGGATTCGGAAGGCCTCCTTGGCCTCGCGCTGCTTCTTCTCGGCGGCCATGTGGTCGCCGTAGGAGAGGCCCGCGGGAATGGAGAAGTGGTTCTCGATCATCCACTTGCGCAGACGATCGACCTCCTCGTTGCGCGGCTGCTTGCCGGTGATCTGGCGGGCCTTGCGGAGCTCCTCGCCGACGACCGACTTCACCTTGGCGAACACCTCGGTGCTGGGCAGCATGACCTCGCCCATCTGCACGCTGGGGGCCTGACAGGCCTCGCGCAGCTTCTGGATGAGGTCGAGCAGCGGCTTGATGCCGTTGTCGTAGCCGAAGCGGATCGCGGCGACCATGTCGCTGTCGCTGATCTCGGCGGCGCCCACCTCGATCATGTTGATGCCGTCCTTGTGGCCCGAGAGCACCAGATCGAGGTCGCTGAACTCGAGCTGCGCGACGGTGGGGTTGATCACGAACTGCGGACCCGCGTCGGTGTGGATGCGGCCGACGCGCACGGTGGCCACCGGGCCCTGGAAAGGCGCGTCGGTGATGCTGAGCGCGGCGCTGGCCGCGGTGCAGGCGATCACGTCGGCGTCGGTCTGGCCGTCGTGGCTGAGCACCAGAGTCTGCAGCTGGATCTCGTCGAGGAAGCCCTCGGGGAAGAGCGGCCGGATCGGCCGGTCGATCATGCGCATCGTGAGCACTTCCTTCTCGGTCGGAGCGCCCTCACGCTTGCGGAAACCGCCCGGGAAGCGGCCGACCGCGGGGTACTTCTCGCGGTAGTCGCAGGTCAGCGGGAAGAAGTCGATGCCCGCGCGCGGATTGGCTCGCACGGCGGTGGCGAGCACCACGGTCTCGCCGAAGGTGCACATGACGGCGCCGCTGGCCAACTTGGCCACCTTGCCGGTCTCGAACTTGAACGTGCGGCCACCGATCTCGGTCTGGACGGTGGCTGGAATCTGCTTGCCCATGTGTCTGGGTCTCCTGATGGATGTGGATGGAGTGACGAACCGCTCC
>JBIIOC010000151.1:0-3886 GCA_044337135.1 Phycisphaerales bacterium
GATCCAGCGCGATTTCGGCCGGTCCCTGCGCGCGACGGCCCTCGCGCATCGGCAGGCCCTCGAAGCGCGTGTCGGTGGCCGGATCCACGCCGCGCGCCTGCGCGGTGGCGCGTCGCACGCGTCCCTGTTCGTCGCGATCCCCATCGGCCCGTGTCAGCGTGATCGAGCCCGAGAGCCGCGCCTGCACGCCGGACACGCCTGGCCAGCTCGCCACCTGCTCCGCCATCGACGCCTCGAACGGCGCGCCTGCCTGCTGCACCAGCCGCACGTCCACCGCGCCCATCAGCCGCGTGAGCCGCGTCTCCAGGTTGGTCTGGGCCGTCTGCAGTCCGGTGCTCACCGCCGTCACCAGCGAGGTGGCGAGCGCGATGGACGTGGCCAGCAGCGCGGTTCTAGCGGGACGCGCGGAGAGTGTCCGCCACGCGAACCGCCAACTGGGAAGGATCCATTGCATCGACGGAAAGGCTCCCGGCCACGCGGCCGTCCTGCAGCACATGCACCTGCTCGCAGTGCGCCGCGGCTTGAGGTTCGTGCGTGACCATCAGCACCAGCATGTTGCGTCGCGCCGCGATCTCGGCGAGCAGTCGCCAGAGGCGGTCACTGGTCTGGCTGTCCAGGTTGCCCGTGGGCTCGTCGGCCAGCAGCACCGGCGGTTCCTGAAGCAGCGCGCGCGCGATCGCCACGCGCTGCTGCTCTCCGCCGGACAGCGCGTCCGGTCGGTGATCCATGCGGTCTCCGAGCCCGAGTTCGCGCAGCAATTCCTCGGCCCGCGGCGCCGCGTCGACGTGCGCGCGGCCATCGAGCGTGGCAGGAAGCGTGACGTTCTCGAGCGCGTTGAGCGTGGGCAGCAGGTTGAAGCCCTGGAACACCACGCCGGATCGGCGTCGGCGGTGCAGCGTGAGTTCATGCTCGCTCAAGCCCGCCAGCGACGCGCCGCCCACCTCGATCTCGCCCTGGTCGGCGGCATCCAGTCCCGCAAGCAGGTGCAGCAGCGTGCTCTTGCCGCTGCCCGAGGGACCCATGATCGCGTGAAACCCGGGACCCTCGATCTCGAGGTCGACGCCACGAAGGGCGTGCACCTCCCGGGCCCCCATGCGGTAGGCCTTGTGCACCCCACGCACGCGCACCTTGCAGGCGCGCGAAGCGGCGGGATCAGTGGACGGCATGCTTGCTGTCGTAGGTGGCCGCGTCCATCAGCTTCGAGAGCGGCGAGGCGTCGGCCACCTGCAGCTTCACGAGCCAGCCCTTGCCGAAGGGATCGCTGTTGAGAAGCGACGGGTCCTTCACGGCCGCGTCGTTCACCGCGGTGATCGTTCCCGCGACGGCGGCGTAGATCTCGCTGGTGGTCTTCACGCTCTCGACCTCGCCGACGGTCTCGCCCGCCTTCACGGCGGTGCCGACCGGCTTGAGCTGGACATAGGTGACATCGGTCAGTTCGTTCGCGGCGAACTGGGTGATGCCCATCGTGACTTCCTGGCCTTGGGCAAGGAACCACTCGTGCGAATCGGAAAATCGGCAGGTGCTGGGACTGGTCATGGGGGGCTCCGTGGAGCGGGGATGATAGGGGGGCTTTGGCACCGTGCTATCTTCCGTCCATCCCATGCAGGCCCAGATGCTTCTCGCGTTGTCGGCCGGATCGCTGCGGGGTGCGCTCACGAGAGCGAAGTCCCCCCTGGCGCTGCATGACCTTCCGGCGTTCGTTCGCGAGGAACTGGACCTTCGGGGCCTGAATCTGCCCACCGACCTGCTTGCGGGTCGCCCCCTCTCGGATCTGGACAAGATCCGCGACCGTGCGGATCGGGTGGGCTGCCCGTGCCTCATGCTGGTGGAGACCGACCCGCTGGACCTCGCCGGGGCTGACGCGAAGCAGTCCGCCGCGATGGAACGACTGCGACGGCTCGGCACGGCGGCGCATCGACTCGGATGCGCGTTCCTGGGACTGAAGCTGAAGGATGTCTCCTCGCCTGCGCAGGTGGAGCGCGTGGCCACGGGACTGCGCGCCGCGCTGGCCGAGATGGATCGCTGGGAGGTGAACCTGCTGCTGCAGCCGCACGGCGGCGTGCTGGAGAAGGGCGATCCCCTGGTCGAGCTGGTCAAGAAGGTGGGCGGCTTCCGCATCGGGGCGCTGCCGTCGTTCCTCCATGCCCACCAGTCCGGTCAGATGCGCGACATGCTGCGTCGGCTCGCGCCCTACGCGCAGGCGATGATCGCCGAGATCCGCGGTTTCGACGCCAAGGGCGAACATGCGGACTGGTCGCTTGAATCCTGCATCGAGACGCTTCGCGCCGTGGGATTCAACAACATGCTCAGTCTGGAGTGGTCGGGCAAGGGCGACGGCGTGAAGCACCTGATCCGCGCGCGCGATGTCCTCAACGAAGCGCTGCGGGCCACCGAGGTCGAGCAGGCCGAGGAAGAGGAGGCCGCGTGAACGGTCCGGGGCTGGTCATCACCATCGACGGGCCCGCGGGCACCGGCAAGAGTTCCGTCGCGCATCGTCTCGCGCAGCGACTGGGTCTGGAGTTCCTCGACACCGGCGCCATGTACCGCGCCGCGGCGCTGCTGGCGATCGAGCAGGGACTCTCGCCCGATGGCGGTCCCGCGCTTGCCGCGGCCGTCGAGCGCACGCCTCCGCGCTTCGACTGGTGCAGCAGCCCGCCACGGATGAGGCTCGCAGGCCGGGACGTGAGCGAGCGCATCCGCGAGGCCGACGTGACGGGCATCGTCTCGCGCGTGGCCGCATGCCCCGAGGTGCGGCGGCAGATGGTGGTGTCGCAGCGCGCCGCCGCGGCCGCGCATCCACGCCTCGTCACGGAGGGCCGTGACCAGGGCAGCGTGGTGTTTCCCGACGCACCGCTGCGCATCTACCTGGATGCCGCGCCGCAGGTGCGCGCCCGTCGCCGGGCGGAGCAGTTGCGTGCCTCGGGCCGGGCGGCGGACCAGGCGGAGATCCTGCGGGGAATCCTGGAGCGCGATCGGATCGATTCCGGCCGCAGCGAGGGGCCGCTGCGGGTGCCGGATGGCGCGGAGTGCGTCGACACGAGCGAACTGGACCTTGATGGTGTGGTGGAGCGCCTGGAGGCGCTGGCGCGTGCGCGACTGGGCGAACGCCTGGCCATGCCCGCCGCGGCGATCCGGCCGTGACCGGAGGCGATCTGGCCCGGCGCGCGCCCGGCAAGACCCGCATGCAGGGCTTCTGGTGGGATCTCGCGGAGCGCACCGCCGAACTGATCGTTCGCACCCTCTGGACCGTGCGCGTGGATGGGGTGCACCACGTGCCGCGTGCGGGCCCCGTCATCTTCGTGAGCAATCACGAGAGCTACCTGGATCCGGTCCTCAACGGCATCGCGGCACGTGACCGGCAGGTGGGCTACCTCGCCAAGAGCGAGCTCTTCTCGTTCGGGCCCTTCGGACGCCTCATCGCCTCGTTCGGTGCCATTCCGCTGAAGGAGCGTTCGGACATGGCCGCGATGCGCGTGGCCATCAGCGAACTGCAGGCTGGACGCTGCATCGTGATCTATCCCGAGGGGGGCCGCTGCAGCGCAGGCGAGATCGAGTCCTTCCAGCGAGGCGTGGCGCTGATCGTCCGACGCACGAAGGTGCCCGTGGTTCCCATGGCGATCGAGGGTGCGTACAAGGTGTGGCCGCCCGCGCGCAAGCTGCCCAAGCCGATCGGCAGGCTGTCGGTGATCGTGGGCGAACCGATCGAGGCGGCGGCGCTGCTCGCCGAGTCCGACGACGGCATCGGCCGGCTCGAGTCCGAGGTGCGCCGCCTGCAGGCTGCGCTGCGTGAGCGGGAGTCGGCGCGTGGCTGAGCGCGCGCGGGAGCCGCAGGGACCGCGTGAGGCCGCCGCTGCCGTGGCCCAGCGTCTGGCGTCGGCGGACTTCA
>JBIIOC010000065.1:0-12436 GCA_044337135.1 Phycisphaerales bacterium
GCTCGATGAGCTCGAGGAAGCGCTTCTTCATGCCGACCGGCGCGACGAGCAGCTTCTTGTACTCGCGCTGCCGGCTTCGGCCGGTCATGTAGTTGAACAGGCTGGTGAGATCGTCGGTGATCTCGGGGTCGCAGGTGAGCAGGCCAAGATCCTCGTAGAGGCGCGCGGTCTTGGAGTTGTAGTTGCCGGTGCCGATGTGGCCGTAGCAGCGGATGCCACCCTGCTCCTGGCGCACCACCAGCGAGGTCTTCGTGTGCGTCTTCAGGCCCACCACGCCGTAGGCCACGTGCACGCCGGCATCCTCGAGCTTGCGCGCCCAGAGAATGTTGCGCGCCTCGTCGAAGCGCGCGCGAAGCTCCACGAGCACCGCGACCTGCTTGCCCGCCTCGGCGGCGCGGATCAGGCTGCTCACGAAGGGGCTGTCGCCGCTCGTGCGGTACAGGCTCTGCTTGATGCAGAGCACCTTCGGATCGTTCGCGGCCTGCTCGATGAAGCGCTCCACGCTGGCGTTGAAGCTCTCGTAGGGGTGATGCACCAGCAGGTCGCCCTGGCGGATCGCCGCGAAGATGTCGCTCTCGTCATCCTCGAGGCCACGCGGCGCCGGCGCGGTCCACTTTGGAAAGTGCAGCTCGCCCTGATCCAGGTCCGCGACCTGATCCAGGCCCGCGTAGTCGATCAGGCCCGTGGTCTCGTAGATGTCCTGCGGATCGATCTGCAGTTCCTCGGTCAGGAAGCGCAGGATGCGGGGGTTCGCGCCGGCCGCGATCTCGAGGCGCACCACGCGCGCGAAACGCCGCTCGCGAAGCTGTCGCTGGATCGCCTCGAGCAGGTCGTCGGCATCCTCCTGATCGGGCTCGATCTCGGCGTTGCGCGTCACGCGGAACGGCAGCACCTTCAGGATCTCCATGCCCGGGAAGAGCTCGTCGAGGTTGTGCTCGATGATCTCCTGCAGCGGCGTGAAGCGGCGCGTGCCGGGAACCTGGTACAGGCGCGAGGGGATCTCGGGCACCTTCACGCGCGCGAAGAGCTGCTCGCTCTCGCCGGGGCGGCGAAGCATGACGCCCAGGCTCACGCTCATGTTGCTGATGAACGGGAAGCGGTGCCCCGGATCGACCGCCAGCGGGGTGAGGATCGGGAACACGTTGCGATGGAACCAGGCGCGCGCCTCGGTGCGCTCGTCGTGGGAGAGCTGCTCCCACGTGAGCAGCTCGATGCCCTTCTCGCGCAGCGCCGGAAGGATGCCGTTGCGCAGCGCGTCGGCCTGGTCGCGGCCCATCTGCTGCACGCGCTCGCGGATCGCCTGCATCTGCTGCAGCGGCGTGAGCGCGTCAGGCACGGGACTCGTCGTGTTCTCCTCGATCTGCTGGCGCAGCGTGCCCACCCGCTTCATGAAGAACTCGTCGAGGTTGTTCGAGAAGATCGCCAGGAAGCGCACGCGCTCGAGCAGCGGCACGCTGTCGTCGGCGGCCATGTCGAGCACGCGACGGTTGAACTCGAGCCACTCCAGATCGCGGTTCAGGAAGCGCGACGGATCGCCCGTCTGCACGGACGCGCTGCCGGCGTCGCTCGCGGCGGGTTCACGCCGTATGCCCTTGCGGTTCACGCGCGGCCTCCGGGTCGGTAGACGGCGTCGCAGCCGGGCGCCTCGCCGACCATCACGCTGTGAAGACGGGCGCCGGCCGGCATGCGCAGGGCCAGTGCGTCACCGATGTGGCGCGCGACGAGTTCGGCGGTAGGGTTCGTGCGGTCGAACGGCGGCGTGTCGTTGAGCGACCGGTTGCGGAAGGGCGCGATCACGTCATCGACGGCGCGCTCGAGCGCATGGAAGTCGCACAGCAGGCCGTCGCCATCGAGGCGCTCCCCGCGCACCCGCACCGACACGCGCCAATCGTGGCCGTGCAGGGTTTCCACCTGCCCCGCCATCGTGATGGCGTGGGCGGCGCTGAACTTCCGGCGGACCCGCAACTCGAACATGAGCGCCGGAGTATAGCGAAATGCGGGTTTTGCCATGTTTCGTCGGGGTTTCGAAGCCTCGCGCGCCGCGTTATCGTCGCAGCTTCCATGAGCGACGCCCCCCTGATGCTGAGCGTGAGCGGCCTGCGCGGCCTGGTCGGCAAGACGATCACTGCCGAGGTGGCGGCGCTGTACGGCAGCGCGTTCGGCAGTCACCTTCGGGCCACGCGCGCGAAGCCGAAGGTGGTGCTCGCGCGCGACTCGCGGCCGAGCGGCGAGGCGTTCCTGAGCGCGGTGGCGGCCGGCCTGGCGAGCACCGGCTGCGACGTGATCGACCTTGGCATCGCCATGACGCCCACCGCGGGCGTGATGGTGCAGCATCACGGAGCCGACGGCGGCATGGTCTGCACCGCAAGCCACAACCCGATCGAGTGGAACGGGCTCAAGTGTCTCGACGGCGATGGCGTGGCCCCGCCGCCCGACGAGGCGAGGGAGATCGTGCGCCGCTTCAAGGAGCGCGACCTGAAGCTGGCGGGCCCGACCGAGTTCGGTCGCATCCAGCGTGACACGGGCGCCGACGAGACGCACGTGGCGAAGGTCGTGGCGCTGGTCGATGCGAGGGCGATCGCGGCCGCGAGGCTGAAGGTGGTGGTGGACAGCGTGAATGGCGCCGGCTGCCGCGCCGCACGCATGCTGCTCGAGAAGCTGGGCGTGGGCGTGACCCACCTGCATGGCGAGCCCACTGGCCTGTTTGCGCACACCCCTGAACCGACGCAGGCGAATCTGACCGAGCTGGCCGCCGCCACCGCCAGAGGCGGCTTCGCGTGCGGCTTCGCGCAGGACCCGGATGCCGACCGACTGGCCGTGGTGGACGAAGCCGGCCGCTACATCGGCGAGGAGTACACGCTGGCGCTGTGCGCGCTGCGCATCCTGCAGCGCGAAGGCAAGGCCACCATGGCCGCCAACCTGAGCACCAGCCGCATGATCGACGGCGTGGCCGCGAAGTTCGCGGGCAGCAAGGTGCTGCGCACGGCGGTGGGCGAGGCGAACGTGGTGGCGGCGATGAAGTCCGCCGGCAGCACGATCGGCGGCGAAGGCAACGGCGGCGTGATCTGGCCCAAGGTGTGCTGGGTGCGCGACTCGCTGAGCGGCATGGCACTGGTGCTGGAACTGCTGGCCACGCAGAAGCGCGCGCTGTCGGTGATCGCCGCGGAGATCCCCCGCTACGCCATGGTGAAGCGCAAGCTGGAGCTGGGTGCGATCGGTGGCGCTGCCGCCGTGGCGCCGGCGCTGGCCAAGGTGAAGGCGGCGTTCGCGGGCGAGCCCATGGACGAGTGCGACGGCATCCGCATCGACCTGGCCGAGGGCTGGGTGCACCTGCGCGCAAGCAACACCGAGCCGATCATCCGTCTCATCAGCGAGGCGGCCAACGATGCCGCGGCGAATGCGCTGGCGGATCGGGTGGGGCTTGCAGCGGGGCTCAAGGTCTGAGCGCGGCCCCAGCCCACTCCTCCAGAGCCTGGCTGAAGGCCCTTTTTTCCGGACGCGCCACACAGTTGCCAGCCCCATCGGGTATCTCGAGCAACCGTTGATGCATGAGAGGCGAACCAATCCCTGCATGGAGAGTCGCCGACCGAGAAGGTTCATGGCCATCCCTGCTCCCCCACGCCGATCCGTGCTTGCGCTGCTCGCCCTGCTGATGTGCGCTTTCGTGGATTCACGGTCGCAGACCTTCGCGGATGCCCCAGGCAAGCCCTGCGACCTGTCGTCAACCTTCGACACGCAGACGCTCACGCTGACCCTGCAGTGGACCGCGGGGCCCGGCCCCGCGCCCGTCGACTATCTCGTCGAGTACCGCCTTGACCCGGCCAGCCCCTGGATGCCCGGCTTCGGCGTTGTGGATGTCGCAACACCGTCCTTCAGCAGCCAGATTCCGCAGGGCATGTACGAGCCGCTTGAACTCGATGCGCGCGTGATCGCGCTCGGGTTCGGCGGCGTGCAAGGCGAACCCAGCGACCCGCTGCACATCACCGTGCCACCAACGCCCTGGCCACCCAGCGAGCGCTTCGTCGTCGCATCGAGCGCCGGCACGCTGCTCGCCGATCACGACACGCTTGTCGCGAGGGGTCTCGACACCTTCCCGGATGGCCTGGTGTCGGTGGTGCCCACGGACACGCCCGGCGTCTACGACTTCTATGCCAACCAGGGCAACGGCAGCGATGGGATGGGCGGTTCGCTCGGCACCGGCTTTGGCCGCACGCGCGGCACGCTGCAGGACCCGCTTGCCGTCGTGATGGACACGCGCGGGCCCATCCTGAATCCCATCGCGCCAGTGGACTACATGGGCGGTGGAGCCGTGTGGCGCGACCCTGCAACGGGCGCTCTCGTGATGTTCTATCACCGCGAGATCTACTCGCGCGACGGGAGCGGCATGCCCACCGGGGCGTTCTGGTCGTCCATCGGCGCGGCGGTGTCGACGGACGGCGGCACAACCTTCATGGACGCCGGCGAGGTGCTCACGCCAGACATCGACGTGCTTTCGCCCAACCGCGGGACGTCGGGCAACGGACCCGGCGACCTCAGCACCTTCGTGCGCGATGGCTGGCTCTACGCCTACTACAACGACAATCTCGAGGATGGCTCGATGGTGCTGGCCGTGGCGCGCACCTCGGTGGCGGACCTGTCGGCCCTGACAACCGGAGGCCCCGCTCCCGTGTTCTGGAAGTATCGTGACGGCGCCTTCACCGAGCCGGGCCTTGGCGGCACACCCTCGAACATCACGCCGGGCCATGCTCCGTTCAACCCCAGCGTGGCGTACAGCAGTCGGCAGCACGAGCTCGTGATGGTTGCCACGATCTACACCAGCCAGACAGGCTCCATGCTCGCGGTGCTCACATCGATGGACGGCATTCACTGGAGCGAGCCCGAGGCGCTGTACCCCGCACTGGCCCCCTTCCGCATCTACAACACGCTGCTTGGCGACGGCGTGAGCCCGGAAGGCAACCGCGTGATCACCGGCAGCACGCTGAAGGTGCTGGCCGTGAACTTCAACTCGAGCACCGACTTCTGGTCGGCGAACGAGGTGCGCATGATCGAGATCACGGACACCGCCGCGGTCTCGTCATGCCCGTCCGACCTTGATGGCGATGCCGAGGTCACCTCGGCTGATCTGGGCCTGATCCTGCTGGACTTCGGCGCCGCTGGAGGCCCCGCCGATCTGGACGGCGATGGCGAGGTGGGCACGGGTGATGTGAGCGTGTGCCTGCTTGACTTCGGCCCCTGCCCTTGACGCGCGCCACTGATCGCTAAGGCAACCGGCTCTCCGGCATGCTGTGCACCGGCGGCTTGGAGCCGCAGTCGATGTGCACCATGAAGAATCCACCGCCGCGATGCTTGCGCACTGCGGGCCAGAGGATCTCGCGGTCGGTCCAGGGAATGTCCTTCCTCCAGACCTCGTCGAACGGCACCCATTCCAGACGGCCCTCGTCGAATTCCTTCTCAGGCACCAGTGCGTGGTCGACCGGCCGCGTGGTCTCGAACAGGAAGATGAGCCAGTGCATCTCGCCCTGATACGACTTCTCGCTCACCACGCCGAGGCAGCGCACCGCGTCGGAAGGAAGGCGGATGCCGGCCTCCTCCCAGATCTCCCGGATCGCGCACTCGTGCGGACCTTCGCCCTGGCTGATCTCGAGCTTGCCGCCGATCGGGCTGTACATGCCCGGGTTCGGCTGCTTGCGCCGGTGCAGCATCAGCAGGCGCCCCTGCGCATCCCACAGGTAGCACAGCACCGCCACCTTGTAGGGAAGGTTCGCCGTGTCGTAGGCCGGCGCGTGAAGGTCGCTCACGCGCGCACCGCCTGCGCGGAGGCCGCGAGGCCCTGCGCCTTCAGCAGGTCTCCGATCTGGCGCTTCACCACGTCGCTTGGCGCGCACAGCGGCAGGCGCAGCGCACCCGAGTCGCGGCCGAGCAGCGACATGGCGGTCTTCACGGGCACCGGGTTCACGTCGAGCGACAGCAGGCCCTTCGCGAGCGGAAGCAGCCGCTCGTGCGTGGCGCGCGCCGAGTCGAAGTCGTTGCGATTGCACGCCTCGACCAGCGACTGCACGCGCTCGGGCACCAGATTGCTGACCACGCTCACCACGCCGATCGCGCCGACCGCCTGGAAGCCGATCGTGAGCGAGTCGTCGCCCGAGAGGATCGGCAGCGCGCAGCGGCGGCGGATCTCGCTGGCCGAATCGAGGCTGCCCGTCGCCTCCTTGATCGCCACGATGTTCGGGTGCGACGCGAGGCGCTCGACCGTCTCGGGCAGGATCGCCACGCCGCAGCGCCCGGGAATCGAGTACAGCACGATCGGAAGGTCGCACGAGTCGGCGATCGCCATGAAGTGGCGGTAGATGCCCTCCTGGCTCGGCTTGTTGTAGTACGGCGCCACGTGCAGCGCGGCATCGGCGCCGGTGGCGGCCACCATGCGGTGCAGCTCGATCGCGTGGTGCGTGCTGTTGCTGCCCGCGCCGCCGATCACGCCGAGGCCGAGCGGCTTGGCCACCTCGACTGCCTTCGCGATCAGCGTGCGCTGCTCGGCGACCTCGAGCGTCGGCGCCTCGCCCGTGGTGCCACAGGGAACCACGCCACGCACACCACCCGCGGCCTGGAACCTGAGCTGCTCGTCCCATCGGTTCAGGTCGAGCACACGACCATCGGCCGAGAACGGCGAGGTCATGGCGGTCCAGCAACCCTCAAGCTTGAACGATCGACTCATCGTTGAACTCCCGCGGCCATCGCCGCCTTCATCTCGCGCACGGCCTCGCGCATACCCACCATGATCGCGCGGCCCACGATGCTGTGGCCGATGTGCAGTTCATGCAGGCCTGCCAGCGCGGCCACCGGACCCACGTTGCGGCAGTCGAGTGCATGGCCAGCGTTCAGCTGCATGCCCGCGGCCTTCACCAGCGCGGCAGCCCTCGCGAGCCGCTCCAGCTCGGCTCCCTGTCCCGCGGTGCCGAACGCGTGCGCCCACGGACCGGTGTGCAGTTCGCAGATGCTCGCGCCCGCGGCCTTTGCCGCTTCCACCTGCCGCGGCTCGGCGTCGATGAACACGCTCGCCGGAATGCCCGCGCCCGCGAGCCGCCGGATGATCTCGCGCACATGTGCAAGCCCTCCGGCCACGTCGAGCCCACCTTCGGTCGTGAGCTCCTGCCGGCGTTCGGGCACCAGCATGGCGCTGTGGGGCTTCACCTCGGTGGCGATGGCCACCATCTCGTCGGTGGCCGCCATCTCGAAGTTCAGTCTGGTCTTCACGGCCGCGCGCAGGGCGCGCACGTCGGCGTCCTGCACGTGGCGGCGATCCTCGCGCAGATGAACGGTGATGCCGTCGGCACCACCAGTCTCGGCAAGTGACGCGGCCTCGAGCACGCACGGGTTCGAGCCCCGCCGTGCCTGACGCACGGTGGCCACATGATCGACATTCACGCTGAGAAGCGGCACGCCACAAGCGTAGCGGCTAGCATTCCCTCCATGCCCGCTTTCGACGAGCGCCTGGCGCTGCTCAAGCAGGAGATCGTGGCGCAGGGCCGCCGCGTGCTCGACCTCTGCACCCGCGCGGTCGACTGCTATTTCGAAGGCGACCTGGAGAAGGCGCGCGGCGTCGTGGCCGGCGACGAGGCGATCGACCAGGCCGACGTGGCGATCGAGCGTGCCAGCGTGCCCCTGCTGGGCATGGGCCAGACCGACGAACACGCCATCCGCAGCGTGCTGACCATCGTGAAGGTGAACAACGAGCTCGAGCGCATCGCCGACGATGGCGTGGCGATCGCCGAGAAGGTGCTCGAGCCCCACCGCTTCGGCGAGCGGGTGCCCGACGTCTTCCGCGTGATGGCCAACAGCGTGCTGGGCGTGCTGCGCGATGCCACGCGCAGCCTGGAGCGCGAGGATCCGGAACTGGCCCGCCAGGTGCTGCTCTTCGACGACACCGTGGCGCAGTTCAAGGCGCAGATCCTGCGCGAGACCGAGACGGAGGTGGTGTCCGGCAAGGCCAGCGTGGGCTTCGCCTTCCGACTGCTCGCCGTCACGAAGGCGCTCGAGCGCATCGCCGACCACGCGACGAACATCTGCGAGCAGGTCATCTATCTGAAGCGCGGCCTGATCGTCCGCCATCGCCCCGAGGGATGGAGCGAGCCCGAGGCGCCCCAGGCCCACGCCAAGCGCTGACACGCACCATGAGCATTCCGACACTCGACGCCACACGTTCGCGACTGAAGGCCCTTGGGCAGGAGCACCTGCTGCACTTCGCGCCCTCGCTCGGGCCGAGCGCCCTTCGCACGCTTCTTGAACAGGTCGCCGCCCTGCCGCTGGAGGAGATCCCCGGCATGATGCAGGAGACCGAGTCGCAGTCGGCGCAGGATCTCTCGTCGCTCGAGCCCGTCCCGGTGGTGCAGCGCGATGGCGCCGACGCCGCGACCCTGCGCGCCGCAGGCGAGGAATTGGTGCGTGCGGGCAAGATCGCCGCGTTCACGGTGGCCGGTGGCCAGGGCACGCGGCTCGGCTGGCGCGGCCCCAAGGGCACCTATCCCGCGACCGTGGTCACGGGCAAGCCGCTCTTCCGCACCTTCGCCGAGCAGCTGCTGGCGACCGAGCGGCGATTCGGCGTGCGCCTGCCGTGGTACGTCATGACCAGCCCGCTGAACGACGCCGACACGCGCGCGTTCTTCAAGGACAACAACTGGTTCGGCCGCAATCCGCAGGACCACTTCTTCCTGCCGCAGGGCCTGGTGCCATGCGTCGACGCGCAAGGCAAGGCGATGCTGGCCTCGCCACACGAGGTGGCCACGAACCCCGACGGCCACGGAGGGGCCATCCGCGCGCTCCACCGCAGCGGCGCGCTGGAGGACATGGCGCTGCGCGGCATCGAGCAGATCAGCTACTTCCAGGTGGACAACCCGCTGGTGCGCTGCGTGGATCCGGTTTTCCTGGGCGCACACGTCGCCTCGACGCACTCGAGCGGCCAGATGAGCAGCAAGTGCGTGAGCAAGCGCAACGCCGCCGAGAAGGTGGGCGTGCTCTGCCGCGGCCCGGGCGCCGGCGGCGCGCGCACGATGGTGATCGAGTACAGCGACCTGCCGAAGGCCGCGGCCGAGCGGCGCGACGCCGCGGGCGAGCTCGTGTTCAACGCCGCGAACATCGCCGTGCATGTGCTGAGCGTTGCCTTCGCGCAGCGGCTGGCCAGGGGCGACGGCGCGCGCCTGCCCTGGCATCGCGCGCACAAGAAGGTGCCCTTCGTCGACCTGTCGAGCGGCAGGACGGTGGAGCCCGAGAAGCCCAACGCCTTCAAGTTCGAGTGCTTCATCTTCGACGCGCTGACGCTTGCCGACCGGAGCCTGACCATGCAGGTGCAGCGCGTGGAGGAGTTCGCGCCGATCAAGAACGCCGAGGGCGAGGACAGCCCCGCGAGCAGCCACCGCATCCAGAGCGATCGTCACGGCGGCTGGCTGGAAGCGCACGGCACGCAGGTGCCCCGCCGCGGCGACGGCAGCGTGGACGCGAAGATCGAGATCGGTCCCCTGGCCGCGATGGAGGCGTCGGACCTTCGTGGCCGCGCGCTGCCCAAGGCCGTCCAGCGCGGGCAGGAACTCGTCATCTGAGTCGCCGATCACCGGCGGGGACGCACGAGTCGACAAGCGCTCCGCGCCTCGAACCCTTCAGGAAGGCGCCGGCTCAGAAGCTTGCCCCGTCTTTACTATTACCGGACTCTAAAGCCGAAGGAACGTTGCTGCAGGCCCGTTTCGACATTTCATTTGGCGTTGAATCCCATTGTCATCTCTTTGCGAACACACGGCCAGACAGTTGCACAGCCTCACGGTGAAGACGTTTCGCCGAACCGGACGCCTGCCAGATCCTCGCTCCCTCACGGAACAACGACCATGCCGACCGCTCCCCTTGCTCGCGTTGCCCTGATTGGATGGGCCCTGCTCGCCCCTGTCGCTGCCGCCGATGTCGCCTTTCGGCCGCTGGCCGACTTTGGCCGAGGCGGCGCTCCGAACGATGTGAACGCGGACGGGGTGATCGCGGGCACGGTCCGCATGGCGGACGACAGCACAACCGTGCCGGTGATCTGGTCGACGCCGCAGTCGAACCCGATCGAGTTGCCGAACGAGCGTGGAGGTGCCGCGAGCGCCATCAACTCGAACGGTCAGGTGGCCGGTTTCGAGTTCCGTGACGGCGCGTTCGGTGTCAAGGCAGTGCTGTGGGAGAGCGGCGAGAAGTTCGTGCTGCCCGATCTGGGCCAGAGTGCCTACGCCTATGACATCAACGAGGCTGGCGTGATCGTGGGCACCGTCACCACCGAGAACGACGAGTATCTGGCCTGTCGCTGGGTGAACCGCCAACTGGAATTGCTGCCGGTGCCCGCGTTCACCGCGGAGGGCCAGCAGGTGTGGAGCTTCGCCCGAAGCATCAACTCGGAAGGCGTCATCACCGGATCGATCCAGGGTTTACAGGGCACACCGTCGATCGCGCTGCGCTGGAGCCCGGATGGAGCGGTCTCGGAGATCGTCACCGATGGCGAGGAGACCAAGGGAATCTCGATCGACAACAGTGGAAGCGTGCTGATCACCGGCTATTTCGATGGCGGATACAGCCGCGGTCCGGCGCGTGTGGATCGGGATGGCAACACCGTGGTCCTCCCCGTGCCATCGGAACTCTTCGGCGGTGCACCAGCCACGACGATGAGTCGAACCGGGATCGTCGCGGGCTACTGCTACGGCTCCGACAACGAGCGTGGGTTCTTCATTCAGGCCGTCGCCTGGCCGAACGACGAGTTCACCCGACTGGAACTGCCCGCAGGCATGCAGTGGGCGTTCCCGACCGGCGTGGGAAACAATGGCCTGGTGTTCGGTTCCGTCACGGACGGCGTCTCTGGACTCTCGACGCCCGGATACTGGGCTCTGCGCGTTGAGCCCAGTCGTGTTCAGGCGAGCGGCTTGAGCGGTGCTCGCGGCGAGACCGTGCAACTGTCCGCCTCAAGCGCCCGCACGCAAGCTGGACGGAACATCGGACACAGCATTGCAGTGACGGTGGACGGCGTGCGTGTGGGACAGGCGCTGACCGATGGTCAAGGCGTTGCGCGCCTTGACTACACGATCCCGACCGGCTTCGACGGCTCGCGCATGACGGTGCGTTTCACCGATGAGTCCGGCGCGTCGGCGATCTCCTCGATCGAGGTGACCGAGCAGTGCCTCGCTGCCGATCTGGACTGCAATGGCTCCGTCGACAGCGGCGATGTCGCGCTTCTCCTGATCGAGTTCGGACCCTGCGCAGGGTGCACCAGCGACCTCGATGCGAGCGGCATGATCGATTTCGGCGATGTCGCCATGCTGATGCTCGACTGGACGTCCTGACCGGCGCCTCAGTCGGTGAAACGGAAGTCGCGCACCTCGAAGTCGTCGGGGAAGCGCGGGTTCATGCTGCGCTTGGGCGAGCCGACAACCTCCAGGGATCGCCCGGCGCGGAACTCGCCGATCCTCGAACCCTGCCTCCACAGCAGCATGCCGGTGGTTCGCTGCGAGCCCTCGTCCTGAACCTGCACCTTCAGGTGGTCCCCGCCGGCACCGAGGGTGGCAGCACTGCGCACGCGCAGCCCCGGACAGTGGATGACCGGCGCGGGAAAGTCCTTCCCGAATGGGCGCAGCGCGTCGAGCTCCTCCATCGCGGCCATCGCCTCGTGCGCACGAAGCGTCAGGTCCACGCGGATCACGTGAGGCCGCGGCGGCCCCTGCATGCGCGTGGCCACGGCACGCTCGAAGGACTCGATGAACGCGGGCAGGTTCTCCGGATCGATCGAGCCCCCTGCCGCCGCCGCGTGACCGCCGAACTTCGCCAGCAGCGCCGCACAATCGTTCATGCACTCGTGCAGGTCGATGCCCGGGGGCGCGCGTCCGCTCGCCTTCAGCAGGGCATCGTCGCCGCCGAACAGGATGACCGGCTTGTTCACGCGATCGAGCAGGCGCGCCGCCGCGAGTCCAAGCAGCCCAGGATGCCAGGCGGGATCGCCCATCACCACGCTGGCTCGCGACAGCTCGAGCAGGCCGAGCCGCTCGGCCTGCGCCTCGGCGATCACCACGAGCTCCTCCATGCGCCGCTTGCGCTCGGTGTTCGCAGCCTCGACGCGGCGCGCCGCCGCGCGCACGGCCGCAGGATCGTCGCTCTCGAGCAGGCACAGCGCGTCGGTGGCGGCATCAAGTCGCCCCGCCGCATTCAGCCGCGGTCCGATGGCGTGGCTGATCGTCCTGGCGTCGAGCCTGCGCGAGTCCACATCCGCCTCACGCAGCAGCGCCTGCACCCCCGGCATCGGACAGTTCGGAAGGCGCGCCAGCGCGTTGGCCACGAACACGCGATTCTCGTCGAGCAGCGGCATCACGTCGGGCACGAGTCCCATCGCCGCCAGCGGCAGCGCGACCTCGGCAGCCCAACGGCGCAGCACCTCGGGAGG
>JBIIOC010000152.1:0-3845 GCA_044337135.1 Phycisphaerales bacterium
TCGCGACGGACTTCCTCGCGAAGCTTTGGGGCGGCCACGATGAACGATCGGCGGTTCTCGTCGGTCGAGAGGTCGCCCCAGAGATTGACCTTGCCAACCCGCGCGCCAGCGGCCTGCAGCGGAAGCGCGCGGATCTGCGCGATCTCGATCACCTCCGAGGTCTCGATCGGCCAGGGCCACTTCCACATCACCTCGCCCTGGTGAACCTGCCCCACGATGCGGCCACCGCGAAGGCGGATCGCCTGCTGGCCCGGACCCACCACCACGATCGAGCTCAACAGCACCAGCGCGACCAGCGCGAGCGCGGCCAGCGCGCCCACGCTGCGCAGCATGAGCTTGTAGCCCCAGCTGCTCGTGATGTCGAAGCCGAACTGGTAGTTGACGGCCTCGTTGATTCCGCGGACCAGGTTGTCCGGGGCGGCCAGCAGGCCCAGCACGCGGCTGTCGAGCGCCGGGCGCGGCACCTCGCCCACGCGACGCGGGCGATAGAGGTTCAGCACCCAGTTCAGCAGGATCTCGGCGGCCAACGCGACCTGGAACCCGGCCACCCCGAGCGTGGCCCACTCCAGCACGCCCGGCTTCTGGAAGACCTGGAAGATGATGCCGACCGCCAGCGCCAGCATGGTGAGCGCCGTGCCGACCATGTAGCCGGCGCCGCCACGCAGGTTCTGCCACGCCGGCTGTCGCGACATGCCGGCCACGAAGCGCGCCAGAATGAAGGCGGCCAGCGCGATCGCCAGGCACACCGCGAGTTGCCAGCCAAGCGCGCCGCCGATGCCGAACGACGCGCCGTCGGGTCCCGGATCCTGCATCTCGCGCAGGCGCGACCAGTTCCAGATTCCAAAACTCGCCAGCACCGCGGCCACACCCAGGCTGACCGCGGGCATCATCCACTGGTGCATCTGGCGCAGGCGGCGAGCCGCAGCGTCCTGATCCGGGGTGGATCGCTCGAAGATCGAGGCGTCGCCTCGGGTGGCGGCGAGTTCCTCGCGCTCCATCGCCTCCAGCCGCTCCAGACGGTGCTGGTGGAACACCAGCGCCAGCGCACCCCAGACCAGGATGCCCGGCAGCGCGTACGTGCTGGCGACTTCCAGCCCGGTGTCTCCGGCGGAACGGCCGAAGATGAGCATGACGAGCCCCATGGCCAGCTGCAGAAGCAGGCCAAAGAGAGCGACGCGGGCGGCCTTGTGGTATGCGACGTGGTCAATCCGCATGGCGGAGGTCCGTGGGGAGCGTCATGGTAGCCAGAGCCGATCGTCGGCGTCGACTTGGCCCCCTACTCGCCGGGACGCCTCCGGTTCGGCAGGGATGGCTACCCTTTCGGCCGGAGTCCCCCAATGGCCTGGCTCGAGCAGTTCTTCGCGATCGCGAGAAACACCTTCCTGGAATGCATCCGCCAGCCGGTCGCGCTGGTGATGATCGTGGTCGGCACCCTGCTGATCGTGCTGTCGAACCCCTTCGCGGCGTTCACGATGCAGGATGACCAGCGGATGTTCATCGACATCGGCCTGTCCACCATCTTCACGTGCGGAGCGATCCTGGCCGCGTTCCTGGCCGCGGGGGTGGTGAACCGCGAGATCGAGAACCGTACGGTGCTGACGGTGGTGAGCAAGCCCGTGCCCCGACCCGTGTTCGTGTTCGGCAAGTACGGCGGCGTGGTGCTTGCGATCTCCGCCATCACGCTGTGGCTGAGCGTGGTCTTCATGCTGGTGGAACTGCACGGCACGCTTCCGACGGTCCGGACCCCCTGGCACCAGCCCGTGCTGACCTTCGGCTCGCTGGCCCTGCTGCTGGCGATCGGCGGCGCCACCTGGGCGAACTACTTCTATGGCGGAAACTTCACCGCGTCGCTGATCCTGCTGGGATCATGCCTGCTCACGCTGGCCTACGTGCTCAGCATGCTCTTCAAGCCCGAGTGGGGCTCGGAGACGCTCAGCAACAGCTTCCGGCCCGAGCTCTGGAAGGCGATCGGCACGCTGCTGCTGGCGGAGGCCGTGCTGGGCGCCATCGCCGTGGCCGCGAGCACGAGGCTTGGGCAGGTGCTCACGCTTGCATCGGTGCTTGGGCTGTTCGTTCTTGGATTGCTGAGCGACTGGCTGTTCGCGCGACGCATCGAGCAGCTCACCGCCGCGCTGGCCAAGATCCCGCCCGATCAGCAGCACTGGCTCGACGCGTCGCACCGTGAACTCTGGGTCTTCAAGACCCTGCAGGCGGTTGTGCCGAACTTCCAGGTCTTCTGGCTGGCCGATGCGGTGACCCAGAAGAAGCCGATCGGGCTGGAGTACCTGCAGTACGCCCTGCCCTACGGACTGGTGCTGATCGCGATGTCCCTGGCGGCCGCCACCATGCTGTTCCAGCGTCGCGAAGTGGGCTAGTTCGCGGATCCAGCCGACCATTCGGCGACGGCCTCACGGCCGCGCGAACCGAACACGAAGATCGCCACGACGAGCGATGGCACGATCGCGGCGAAACCGCCGCATCCTGCACCGACCGCGAACATCGCCTTCTCCATGCCTTCGGGCAACTTCACGGTGGCCTGTCCGGCCTTGGCGGCCCGCGCCTCGTTGTCCCGCTCCAGCTGCTCCCGGTAGGCGCGCTCGAACTCGGGCTTGTGCGTGAACATGAGCACGACCACCAGTCCCTGAGCCAGCGTGGTCAGCGGCGCCCATGCGCGAAGCAGCCGCACGCCGATCGCTCGCCTGCGAAGCAGCTGCACGCCGGCCACCAGCACCACGATCGCGAGGGCCAGGCCCATCAGGCTCGTCAGCGTGCCCAACGCTCCCTGCAGGATCGGCGGCTGCGCCTCACGACCCACGCCCGCGACCGCCAGGGCCGCGGTGATCGCGCCGATGAATCCCCACAGCATGCCCAGGATCCCGAGCACCTTGGGCCAGGTTCGCGGGGCAGGTTCCAGATACTCGTTGGCGGGAACAGGCTGCATGGGCTTCAGTTGTCGCCGGACTTCTTCGCCTCGGACAGCTTGCGCTGATACTCCTTGATCACGCGGTCGATCGCCTCGACGGCGAGCTTGGACTTGCTCGCATCGCCGCTGCCGAACTTCTCGAAGAGATCGCTGGCCACGCTCTCGACGTCGGGCGGGAAGAGCGGACCACCACCCTCGTAGCCCATCGCAACGGGCTCGGCGCGCTTCCAGACGTCCTGCATCTTCTTGCAGAGCTCGATGCGCTTGACCAGGCCCTTCACGCCATCGCCAGCCAGCTTCCAGTCCTGCATGATCACGCGACGCTGCTTCTCTGCGCTGGTGAGGGTCTTCTCCCAGGTCTCGCCGATCTTGCGGCCCTCCTCGTTCACCGCGAAGGTGCCGGGCTTGAGCTGCATCTTCTCGAAGAGCTCCTCCTGCGTGTTGGCGGTGCCCTGGCTGAAGCCGCAGTCGAACGCCTGGTCCGCCGTCAGCGTGAGGTTGTCCTTCTCGTCGGACAGCATCTTCTCGCCGCTGGCATCCTCGAAGAAGGTGACCTTGCCGGTCTTCGGGTCGCGCGTGTAGCTGACCACGAGCGGCGAGTACACCATGCACTTGGCCAGGTGGCCGTTGCGGCCGCCGGCCTCGGAGATCTCGGAGATCCGGCGCAGCCACGCCTCGAGCTGCGCCCCCTCGGCGCTCTTGTCGCCGCTGAACATGGTGGCCGAACCCAGCGAACCCAGGTTCATGAAGTAGATCTCGCGGCAGTGCATCGCGGTCACGGCGGCCGCGGAAATCGCCTCCTCGATCCAGGCGACCAGACGGTGCTTCTCGCGCACGCGATTGAGCACCTTGTCGATCTCGTCGGCCTCGGTCACCAGACCGCCACCGGAGTTGATGTGCAGCACGATGATCTGCCCGGGGC
>JBIIOC010000153.1:0-3842 GCA_044337135.1 Phycisphaerales bacterium
GTCGAGCAGGCGTGCCATTGGGTGCTGGTGACGCTCGCCTCGCATGTGTCGGCGCGTGCCCCCGAGCCGGAAGTGGCGCGCGCGCTTGAGGCGGCGTCGGCGCGTTTTGCTGGCGCGTCCGCGCTTCTGGCGGGCGGGCCGTGGGACGTCGGTGGCGGCGGCGTGGGGTTCGTGGCGGACGTGCCGCCGTGGACTCAGGAAGTCGCGCGCGCCTCGGCGTTGCTGGATCGGTTGCCTGGCGTGCTCGCGGAGATCCAGGCGCATCCGGAGGGTGACGCGGTGAAGTTGGGCATCGCCTGATCAGGGAGGGCGGGGAGTGAGGGTCGGAGGTCGTTATCGGCGGACGGGTACAAGCGGGATCGCGTCCGGGCTCCATTGGCAGCGGAGTGTTCGAAGGGCATGCGATGGTCCCCGCCGATAACGACCTCCGACCCTCACTCGCTCCTCAGCGGCCGGGCGAGGGCGGCGTGGGCTCCGGAGGCGTGCCAAGCGTGTCGAGCCAACGCTCCATCGCGTCGGGCAACAGGGGCTTCAGGATGTCCGGAACCTCGCGATGCATGCGCGTCTGCACGATCGCGGTGGCAGTCTGGCCCATTCGATAGGGCCTCGCCTCAGGATCGGGCGATGGATCCATCACGATACGAACCGGAAAGCGCTGCGCCAGACGAACCCAGTCGAGCGTGGGAGAGACGGTCGGCAGCACGCCGTTGCTCCCCTGATTCTGGTCGTAGAGCGCCCAGCCCACGCCCTGCACCACCCCATGGAAGCGCGTGAGCGGATAGGCCATGAGGTACACCTCCACGTCCTGCCCAGGCCGGATGTCGCGTATGTCCGTCTCCTGATAGTTCGCCAGCAGGTACCAGTTGCTCGTGTCCACGAGCGCGAACTGCTGCTGGCCGATCTGCGCGAACTGGCCGACGGAGATGTTGAAGTTGGTCACATAGCCGTCGACCGGCGATCGCACCTCGCAATAGCCGACATTCAGTTCCGCCTCCACCACGGCGGCCCGCGCCTTCTCGCGGCGCACATTGATGTCTCCCATCTGACCGAGATTCGCCTTCGCCTGCGCCAGCGCAGCCTTGGCCTGCGAGACCATCGCTTCGCTGGCCTTCACGTTGCGCTTGGCTGCGTCGATCTGGTCGGGCGTGACGAACTGTCGCTTGAGAAGCGGTTCCACGCGCGCCAGGTACTGCACGTCGTACTTCGCCTTCGCCTCGGCCGCCACGATGTCCGCTTCCTTCTCGCGGATCACGTCCTCGAGGGCCTTGATCTCAAGATCGACGTAGCCGAGGTTCGCGACCGCAAGATCGAGCGCCGCCTGGTAGGGCCGCACATCCACCCTGAAGAGCAGGTCGCCCACCTTCACGCGCTGGTTGTCGACCACGGCAAGTTCGGTCACGTAGCCAGACACGTTCGCCGCGATGCCCACGATGTTCGCGCGCATGTACGCGTCGTCGGTGCGCGGGCGGATATCGAGTTCCCACCAGGTGATGAAGCTGAGGATCACGGCGGAAACCACCATCGAGATCCCGAACACCCGGCCGATCGCGCGCTGCGGCCAGTCGATGGGCGGCGGCGGCTTCGGTGCCGGAGCTGGTGCGGCGGCTTCGCTCATTTGCGGAAGATCAGCAGCCAGAGCCCCAGCGTGCAGGTGAGGTAGGTGCACACGTACACCAGGGTGCGCGGTCCGACATGGGGCTCGATCTTCCAGCGATGCAGCGCCCATCGGATGCAGCCCAGCAGGAACGCCGCGCCGATCATGCACAGCAACCACGCCGGGAAGAACGCGCCGTCGATCGACAGGATGGGGTCGCAGCCGGCGAGCAAGGCCAGCGGGGCCAGCAGCGCGATCCGTGCGGTGAGAGGCGTGCGAGAGCGGCGATCCGTGCCGGACATGCGGCGGAGTCTACTGCCCGGACTGGCGGGATTCGCGCGGCACAAGGCGAGCACGCCGTGTGCAGCCCTGATCGCGTGCGCCGTGATCAACCCGGGCGCTTCAACTGTTCCGAGAGCTTCCGGAGCAGGTCAAACGCCTGCATCGGCGTCATCGCGTCCAGGTCCACCTTGCGAAGCTCGTCGACCACCGGATGCGGCAGGTACTCCGTGAACAGGTCCATCTGACGTGGCGCCACGGCAGCCTTTGCGGGTGGCGGGGTGGCCGGCGTGGCAGGGGAATGCACCGCCAGGCTCTCGAGAATCTCCTCCGCACGGCTCACCGCCTCACGCGGCAGACCCGCCAGCTTCGCCACATGGATGCCGTAGCTGCGATCCGCGCGCCCCGCCTCGATGCGGTGCAGGAACACGATGCCGTCCTCCCACTCGCGCACGGTGACGTGAAGGTTGCGCACGCGGGGCAGGCGATCGGAGAGCGAGGTGATCTCGTGATAGTGCGTCGCGAACAGCGTGCGGCAGCCGCGCGCGGCCAGCTGCTCGGCGATGCTCCAGGCAAGACTGAGCCCATCCAGCGTGCTGGTGCCGCGGCCGATCTCGTCCATCACCACCAGGCTGCGTTCGGTGGCCTGGTGGAGGATGCGTGCCGTCTCGAGCATTTCCACCATGAAGGTGCTCTGGCCGAGGTGCAATTCGTCGCCCGAGCCCACGCGCGTGAACACGCGGTCGACCAGGCCCACCGTCGCGCTCTCGGCGGGCACGAACGCTCCCGCATGGGCCAGGATCACGATGAGCGCGTTCTGGCGGATGTAGGTGCTCTTGCCGGCCATGTTGGGGCCGGTGATCAGGGCCAGCGTGCTGGCATCGCCGGGGCCAAGCTCGCACTCATTGGCCACGAAGCGCCGGCCCAGCGTGCGCTCCAGCACCGGGTGCCGCCCGCCGCTCACGCGCAGCACGCTCGCCTCGGTCATCTCGGGGCGCACGTGGTCCAGCGCGCGCGCGGTGGCGGCGAAGGCGGCGAGCGTGTCGAGGGCGGCCACGGCGTCAGCCAGCGTCTGCAGCAGGGGAAGGGCAGCGGCGGCGCGCCCGCACAGGTCGGCGAAGAGGCGCTGCTCGCGGTCGATCGCGCGGCGCTCGGCGCTGAGCACCTTCACCTCGAACTCGCGCAGCTCGGGCGTGACGCAGCGTTCGGCGTTCTTCACGGTCTGACGGCGCGCGAAATCCGCCGGAATGCGTTCGGCGTGCGTGTGCGTGACCTCGATGTAGTAGCCGAACACGCGGTTGTAGCCCACCTTCAGGCTGGGAATGCCGGTGCGCTCGATCAGGCCTTCCTGATACTTGGCCAGCCAACTGTCGGCGTCGCGCTGCAGCAGGCGCGCCTCGTCCAGTTCCGCGTCGAAACCGTCGCGGAACAGGCCGCCCTCGCGCATGTGCGACGGCGGCTCGTCCACGCAGGCGTCGGCGATCAGGCGGGCAAGGCCGCCGAGTTCCACGCATGTCTCGCGAAGCCGCGTGCGGTCGGCATCGAAGGCGGCGCCCGCAGGCAGCGCCTGCGCCAGAAGCGAGGCGTTGGTGATCGATCGTCCCAGGGCAGCCAGGTCGCGCGGTGTGGCACGCCCCAGGCTCATGCGCGCGGCGATGCGCGCCACATCCTGAACGCCCTCGAGACACGCCAGCGTGTCGGCACGGTGCTGGTCGCTCGCCAGCAGCGCGGCCACGCGGTCGTGACGCGAACGGATCTCGGCGAGATCACGCGAAGGCTGCACCAGCCACTGGCGGATCAGTCGCCTTCCCATCGCGCTGCGCGGCTGCTCCAGCGCGCGAAGCAGCGTGCCCTCGCTGCCGCCGCTGCGGTAGGTGCGCTCGATCTCGAGCGCGCGCAGGCACGCCGAGTCGATTGCCACGAACTTCTCGCGCGCGGTCGGGCGCGGCGGCTGCAGATGCCGCAACCC
>JBIIOC010000154.1:0-3834 GCA_044337135.1 Phycisphaerales bacterium
CGCTCGACCTGCCCCGACGCCGCCACGCTTCCGACGATGCCCCGGCCGATCTGCAGGCGGATCGGGTTGAGGATCTCGCGCGCACGGGGATTCTTCGGCCCGTACGCCGCGCGCTGCACCAGGTCGCAACGCTCGGGGTCGACCAGATAGATCACGCAGTCCTGGAGATCCAGCCGCGCCACCGCCAGGCGTGCAACGTCCCAGAGGATGTCGTCGATGTCGCGCCGATAGTCCAGCAGCGTGCTGGAGAAGTCCTGCAGCACCCGAAGGTCGCGCAGACGACGCTGGAGCTCCGGCAGGGATCCCGGAACATCCGCCGCGGGCCTGGATTCGTCTTCCTCGTGAGGCTCGCCGGCCATGTCCTGCAGGGTACGCGGAGAACCGTCGATTCCTACGCGAGCGCCTGCAGGCACTCGCGCGCCACGGATTCAGCCTGTGCCCGCAATTCCGGCACCGCGGTGGTCTCCCACAGCGCGGGTCTGCGCAGCGAACCGATCACCCAGAGACCGCCGCTTGATCGACCCGAGCGCGAGAGCGGACGCCCCAGCGGATCGGTCTCGAGCCCCAGGCCGATCGGATCGATGCGCGCGAACCCGCCGTCGATGAGCGACGCGGTGAAGCGATCCTCGCCGTATCCGACGGCGGGGCTTGGTCCGGTGCAGTTGATCGCCCACCGCGCCTCGATGATGCGTTCGCGGGATGGAGCGCCACGCTGCAGGACCTCGACACGCAGTCGCAGCGCGCTCGCGTCGGCTTCGCCGGAGCGGATCCGGCCTCGAACCAGCGTGAGGAATCCGCTCGCTCGCAAGGCCTCGATGCGAGCGCCGATCTCCGGCGCCATCCGGTGCCGATGCGAATCCCAGATCGCGCGCAGGTGACGAAGAAAACGCCGTTTCTCGGGCTGCGACAGCGCACCCCACAGTCCGTGCGTGTACGGCCGCAGCCCGTCGATGACGGCGCGCCAGTCCTGAGGCGGCGCGCTGGCAGTGCCGCGGATCGTGCGCCGAATCGCACGGAGCAGTTCGCGGACACGGGTCACGCGACCGGACAGCGCAAGATCGTTCAGCATCGGCATTGGATCCACAGGCGACTGCGCAACCTGCGCATGCACCGCCGGTATCAGGCCGCTGCGTGAAACCAGGGTGACCGGCGCTTTCCGCGTCGGCTGCCGCGACGCCAGGCTGAGCACCTGGTCCATGGCGGTCAGACCGGTTCCAACGATGACCACGGCGTCGTCGGCCGCGATCGGATCCGTCGCGCCGGGCCTCCATGGGTCCGCGATCCAGTGATCGGTCGGCCCGGACCAGCGCCCACCAAGGGGATCGCCCGGCGCACGATGGCCGGTCGCAAGCACGATCGCCTCGCATCGGATCCTCTGGCCACCTGCCAGGTGCACTTCCCACGACCCGTCGCCAAGCTGCTCGGCACGGATCGCCTCGTCATGCACGCGCACAAGCTCGCATCGAGCGTGAGCCTCGGACTCGGCACGCGCGAGCGTGTCCTGCAGGTAGTCGGCGTAGATCCGGCGCGGAAGGAAGTCGCCCGGCTGCGCGTCGGGCAATCGCGCGCGGGCCCACTCCAGGAAGTCCCCAGGCTTGTCGGCCCAGGCGCTCATGCCTCGCGCGGGCACGTTGAGAAGATGCACGGGGTCGCGCGTGGCGTAGGCGGCTCCGCGACCGATGTCAGCCCGTCGTTCGATCAGATGCACGCGCAGCGGCGCGCGATGTCCGGTGGAGCGCAGCAGAAGGTTTGCCGCGACCACGCAGCCCGAGAAGCCGCCGCCCACGACGCAGATGTTCTGGACGGTCGCGGATGGACCCGCCGCTTGCGTGGATTGCACGGCTGCCGAGAGAGGCATGCGCCAAGTATGCCGGAACGCCCGCTCGCGTGCGCCCATGAACCGGGGCTACCATCGCCGGTCCGGATCCGATCCGCCTGCCCCGAAGAGGAGAACTCCATGCCGAGCCGCAAGAACGCCGCTGCCGCCCGCACCCGTCGCGAGAGCGACTCCATGGGAGACATGCTGGTTCCGCATGACGCGCTGTACGGCGCCACCACGCAGCGCGCCGTGCTGAACTTTCCCGTCTCGTTCCGCCCGGTTCCGCTGGAGCAGATCGCCGCGCACGTTCTGCTGAAGCGCTGCTGCGCCGAGGCGAACGTCGACCTGAAGCAGGTCGATCGCGCCAAGGGCAAGGCGATCGCGGCGGCGTGCGACGAGATCCTTCGCCGGCTCGCCGAGCCGAACGCGCATGGCCGCTTTCCGGGCTTCATGCGGCATTTCCCGATCGACGTGTTCCAGACGGGCTCGGGCACCTCGACGAACATGAACGTGAACGAGGCCATCGCGAACGTCGCGAGCCAGCGGGCGGGCAAGCCGATCGGCTCGAAGAACCCCGTGCATCCGAACGACCACGTGAACTACGGCCAGAGTTCCAACGACACCTACCCCACCAGCATGCAGGTGGCTGGCGCGGTGCTGATCCAGGATGACCTGATTCCGGCGCTCGAGGCGCTGGCCAAGGGGTTGCGCGCCAAGGCCAAGGCGTGGGACCGCGTGGTGAAGATCGGACGCACGCACCTGATGGACGCGACGCCGATCCGCGTGGGCCAGGAGTTCGGCGGCTATGCGGCCCAGGTCGAGTTGGGCGTGAAGCGAGCCAGGATGGCGCTGGCGGCGCTCGCCGAGAACCTGCCCATCGGCGGCACCGCGGTTGGCACGGGAATCAATGCGCACCCGAAGTTCGCCGCCAAGGTGTGCACCCGACTCTCGACCGCGACCGGCGTGTCGTTCCGCGAGGCCTCGAACCACTTCGAGGCACAGGCCACGCGCGACTGCGTGGTCGAGGCGCACGGCCAGCTCAAGACGATCGCCGTGTCGCTGAGCAAGATCGCCAACGACATCCGCTGGCTGGGATCGGGCCCCCGCTGCGGGCTGGGCGAACTCAGCCTGCCGGCCACGCAGCCGGGCAGCAGCATCATGCCGGGCAAGGTGAATCCCGTGATCTGCGAGAGCGTGATCATGGTGGCCTGCAAGGTGGCTGGCAACGACGTGACCATCACCGCGGGCGGCTTCGGTGGCGTGGGATCGCTGCTTGAACTCAACACCGCCATGCCGGTGGTGGCGGAGTGCCTGCTCGAGTCGATCGAGCTGCTCGCGAACGTGAGCCGGACCTTCCTCGAGAAGTGCATCAAGGATCTCGAGCTGAACGCCGCCGCGGCGGCCACGGTGGAGCGGAGCCTGATGATGTGCACCTCGCTGGCGCCGGTGATCGGCTACGACAACGCCGCCAAGGTGGCCAAGGAGGCCTTCAAGACCGGCGAGACCATCCGCGAGTACTGTCGGCGCACGGGCATCGTGAGCGACGCGCAGCTGGACCGGCTGCTCGACGCGACCGCGATGACCAAGCCGGGTGGCAAGGGTCCCGGCGGCGGCTGACGCGGCGGCAAAGCCTCAGGTGTTCGGTGCGTTGTCGGGGATCGGCGGCGGCGGACGCCTGGCGTCCTTCATGCACTGCACGTTCAGGCTGATCGGCACGCCGCCCCACACCAGCGTGGAGGTGTCCTTGAACAGGCCGAAATCGTCCACGCGCCGGAATCCCGTGAATCCATGCGATGTCAGGATGCCGACCAGCGTGTTCAGCGAGAAACCCGTCTTGTGGAAGTCATGCGGCTCGGTCTGTCCGCCCATGATCATCCGCTGGACCTCGAACTGGGCGTTGAGATCCTTGGCGGTCTGCAGGTAGAGCTGACAGAGCACCTCCAGATCCGGAACGGCCACGCGGAATACGCCGCCCGGCATGAGCACGCGCCAGGCCTCGCGCAGCGCGGTCCGAA
>JBIIOC010000066.1:0-12258 GCA_044337135.1 Phycisphaerales bacterium
GGCGGATCGGTGATCGAGTCGACCACGCGCCAGTCCACCGCAGGCAGCCCCGTGGTGTTGGGGTAGCCGATCGCGCTGATGATCACCGGTGCGGGCTTGCTTGCCAGCGCAGGCAGGCGGCCCGATTCCGTGTGCGCGGACAATTCCAGCAGGACATCGATTGCACGGTCCCGGATCGCCGCATCGAGACCCTCCGGCGACATGCTTGCGCACTCGTGCCAGGCGCCGAAGAGCCCGCGAAGCTGCTTCGCGCGGGCGTCGTCCGGTTTCGGGATGCCGTTCGAGAAGGCCTCGAGGGTGATTCCCGCATGCGCATGCTGAAGGACCGGGAGAAGGAAGAAGGCGACGGAGTGATCGCTGAGGTCTCCGGAGAGGATGCCGACGCGCAGGGCGCGCTCGGGGTCGCGCGGGGTGCGCGCAGGCTCCCTGGGCGCACCGAACATGTCGCCGTAGCGACGGTGCGCGGCGAGGATCTCGGCCTGCGGGCGCGTGGAATAGTTCAGGAGCATCAGCAGGCTCGAGCGCAGTCGGTGTTCCGTCGGGTTGGCATCAACGCCACGCTGCAGCACCTCGACCGCCTCCTCGAGCTCGCCTGCACGTCCGAGCGCAAAGCCCAGATTTCCGGCGGCCGGAGCGAGATCGGGCGCCATCGCCACGGCGCGCCGTCCAGCCTCGATGGCGCGTGGCGTGTCGTCGATCTCCAGATAGGCGACGCTGAGGGCGATCCAGCCGAGCAGGTAGTCGGGGTGCGCGGAAAGGAGCTGTTCCCACTGGGCGATGGCCTCCCGGGGGCGCTTCGCATCCAGAAGCGAATTGGCGTAGTTGTGCCGGTACGCGGGGCGATCCGGTGCCATCGCGATCAGTCGCTGGTACTGCACGATCGCCTCGTCGGCGCGCCCGGCCTCCTGCAGGAGCGTTCCCAGCAGATTGATCGCGTCCAGGTCCTTCGGCCGCATCTTGATGTGCAGCCGAACCATCGAGAGGGCCGAGTCAAGGCGCCCCGCCGCGGCCTCGCGTTGCGCGCGATCCCAGATCGTGTCAGCCATGACGGGGCCGTCCCATGTGTGGCGAGGCGCTCACGAGGGCAGGGTGCGGGCGTGCGTCTGGACCGCGAAGACGCGCAGCCAGCGCACGCTGGCGCGCTTCGGTCGTTGCCGAGCCTTCCGGGCATCGAGCCACTTGTGCACGATCCACAGACCGATCACCACCGCCAGCGTGACCGCGACCGCCACCATGACCTGATGGAAGGTGTTCGTCACGCCGGCCTTCTCGGCGGCGTGGAACGCGAGCCAGCCGATCATCATCTGCAAGGGGGCCGTGATCAGCACGCACACGCCCTCGACCAGCAGCAGCTTCCACCATGCCATGTGCAGCAGGCCGCACATGGTGATGACGGGGGTGCGCGTGCCCGGAATGAAGCGTGCGGCCAGCAGCACCCACGCGCCGCGCTCGTCGATCTGCCACTTGATCTCCAGCAGCCGCCGCGGGTGGAACACGCGCTTGAACCAGCGCGTGTGCATCACGCGCGTGCCGAAGGTTCGGCACATCCAGAACCAGCCCGCGTCGCCCAGCACGATGCCCAGGTACGCGGCCAGCGCGAACTCGCCGAAAAGGGCCCAGTCCTGCGCCGCCATCCAGCCTGCGGGAATCAGGATGAAGTCCTCGCTCAGGTGCAGTCCGATGCCGCTGATGACGAAGGCGACGAAGATCGCGATGGCGCCGTACTTCTCGATGCCCTCGCGGATCCATGCCGGCATGGCGGGGGCGGCCGCCTCGGGTGCGGCGACGGGCTGAGGATCCGAGGCCCGTGTGGCAGGTGCCGTTGACGCATCCTGCACGGCGGCTGCCGGCGTCCAGGTCAGCACCAGGAATGCCAGCATGGCGCCAAGGCTCAGCCGAAGGATCGTCATGGAACGCGCGAGTATAGGTCTGCGAGTGACGCGAAGAACCGCGCGGCATACCCGCGTCCGTCCATCAGGGTGGATGCCTGCATGGTGTCGCGCATGGACGATCGAAGCGCCATCAGGTGCGATCGATCCAAGGCGAGTTCGGCGGCCACACGCGCGAAGCCCGTCGCGTCATCGGCGATCCATTCGGAAAGACCGGCGGCTCGCAGCAGGCTGGTCGAGACGCGCGCCGCGTGCCGGTCCCCCCGGATCGCCACGACGGGCACGCCCATCCACAGCGCCTCGCAGGTGGTGGTGGTGCCGTTGTAGGGCGTGGTGTCCAGCGCGACATGCACGCGCGCGTAGGCATCCAGGTGCTCCCGTCGGCCTGCGGCCAGGTCGAGCGTCTCCACGCGCTCGGGATCGATGCCCTCGGCCGCGAGCGCCTGCAGCAGCACCCCACGCGTGACCCGATCGGCAAGTCCCGCGCTCTTGAGGAGCAGTCGCGAGCCGGGCACCGCCGCCAGCACGCCTGACCAGATCCGCGCGGTGCGTGGCCCGATCTTCGAGGCGTTGTTGAAGCTTCCGAAGGTGATCGGGGCTTCCGCGGCGGGCATGCGCGGTTCCGGCGCGTCCTCGGGGGGCGTGTAGCACAGGAAGCAGGGATCGAGCCGCACAAGCCGCTCCGTGCACCGCGCCTCGGTGCCGGCGGGATCGGTGATCGAGTCGACGAGTCGCGCATCGATCGCGGGCAGTCCGGTGGTGTCGGGATAGCCGATCGCCGTCACGATCACCGGCGCGGGCTTGCGCGCGATCGCCGCGAGCCGATGTCCGGTGGTGTGGCCCGCGAGCTCCAGCAGCACGTCGATGCGCTCGGTGCGGATGAGTGCGTCGAGCGTGGCGTCATCCATCGCGGCGACCTCGTGCCAGCGCCGGCAGCGCGCGCGGATGCGGTCGGTCACGCGGTCGGACCATGCCCTGGGCGCACCGGAGAAGGCGACCAGTTCCACGCCTGCAGGCACGTGCGCGGCGAGCGACTCGACGAAGAAGCCGACCGAGTGCCCGCGCAGGTCGCTTGAGAGCAGTCCCACGCGCAGCGGATCACCCGGTCGACGCGTGAACCTCGGCGGATCGGGGCGGGGCAGGTGCTCGCCATAGGCGCGATGCGCGCGCGCCACCGCGTCCGGATCGCGCTCCACGTACTGAAGGCCCATCAGCAGCTCGGATCGCATCGCGGCATCGGCCGGGTGTCGCGCCACGAACGATTCCAGCAGCTCCATCGCCTCGCCGCGACGGCCCGCGCGCACCAGCACCGTCACGCGCGTGTTCACGTGCATGCCCACATCGGGCGCCAGCGCGAGGCCGCGCGCGCTGGTCTCGAGCGCCTCGTCGACCTCGCCAGCCTGCAGGTGGCACGACGCCATGCCCATCCATCCGCCTGGGTGCCCGGGCGCCATCGCCACCGCTCGCTCGAAGCCCTTGCGCGCCTCGGCCACCGCACCGTCCGCGAACTGCGAGCCCGCGAGATTCATCCAGTGCAGCGGATTCCCGGGCGCCAGTTCGCACGCGCGGCGCAGCTGCTGGAGTCCCTGCAGGGGTTCCCCGGCGCGGCGAAGCATGAGGCCAAGGGCCGACGCGGCGTGGTCGTCGCGAGGACGGATCCGAACCTGCATGCGCAGCGCCGCGACCGCCTCGTTCAGGCGGCCCTCGCTGGCCAGCTGCATCGCGCGCTGCAGGGCGTCCATCCACGCAGCCTAGCGCCACCCCAAAACGAAAGCGGCCCGCTCCGGGGAGCGGGCCGCGTGGGGTTCAGGTTGTCGCCGCGATCACTTCTTCGCGTCGGCCGGAATGCGCATGCCGTAGAAGCTGCGCCACACGAAGAAGCAGGCGATCAGGCTGCAGCCGAGGCCGATCCACATCTTCGCGGGGTTGCCCTTCATGGCGATCGCGATCTCGACGGCGAGCAGGCCGAAGAGCGTGGTGAACTTGATCACCGGGTTCAGGGCCACCGAGCTGGTGTCCTTGAACGGGTCGCCGACCGTGTCGCCCACGACCGTGGCCGCGTGCAGGTCGGTGCCCTTGGCGCGCAGGTTCACCTCGACGATCTTCTTGGCGTTGTCCCAGGCGCCGCCGGCGTTGGCCATGAAGATGGCCTGGTACAGGCCGAAGAAGGCCATGGCGACCAGGTAGCCGATGAAGAAGTAGGGGTCGAAGAACGGCAGGCCCAGCGAGAAGAAGAAGACGACCATGAAGATGTTCGTCATGCCCTTCTGCGCGTAGACGGTGCAGATCTCGACGACCTTCTTGGCGTCCTCGATGCTGGCCTCGGCCTTGTTCAGGTTGATGTTCTCCTTGATGAACACCACGGCGCGGTAGGCGCCGGTCACCACGGCCTGGGTGCTCGCGCCGGTGAACCAGTAGATCACCGCGCCGCCGATGAGCAGGCCCAGCAGGATCTCGGGGGTCACGATCGAGAGCTTGCCGATCACGAGCGTGGCGGCCTCCTTCAGCTGGACCACCGTCGCGTCGGCCGGGGCGACCGACTTGATCAGGGCCAGGATGATGCCGAACACCATCGTGGTGGCGCCCACCACGGCGGTGCCGATGAGCACCGGCTTGGCGGTCGCCTTGAAGGTGTTGCCCGCGCCGTCACCCTTCTCGAGGGTGTGCTTGGCGCTCTCGAAGTCCGGCGTGAAGCCGAAGTCGCGCTGGATCTCCTCCTTGATGCCGGGCTGCGCCTCGATGCGGCTGAGCTCGTACACGCTCTGGGCGTTGTCGGTCACCGGGCCGAAGCTGTCGACCGCGATGGTGACGGGGCCCATGCCCAGGAAGCCGAAGGCGATCAGGCCGAAGGCGAAGATCGGGCCCGCGAAGCTGTAGGCCTCGGGCATGATCGCCGCGACGTCCTTCTCGGTGCTGATCCACCAGCCCATCGCCATCAGTCCGGCGATGACCAGGCCCTTCCAGAACGCGCTGAAGTTGCCGGCCACGAAGCCCGACAGGATGTTCAGGCTCGCGCCGCCCTGCTTGCTGGCGTTGACCACCTCTTGCACGTGGCCGCAGGTGGTGCTGGTGAAGACCTTGGTGAACTCGGGGATCAGCGCGCCGGCGATGGTGCCGCAGCTGATGATCACGCTGAGCGCCCACCAGAGGTTCTCCAGCTTCGCGCCGCCGTACTCGATGCCGCCGAGCAGCCACTTGCTGGCCACGAAGGTCACGCCGATCGAGATGATCGAGGTGATCCAGACGAGCCAGGTGAGCGGGGCCTCCTCATGGAAGTCCTTCAGCGCGGCGTACTTGGCCTTGCTGATGGCCTCGTTCAGGAAGTAGCTGACCAGCGAGGTCACGATCATCAGCGCGCGCATGGCGAAGAGCCACACGATGAGCTTGCCGCACATGTCGCCCGCGTCGCCGATGTTGCCGAGCGAGTAGGCGAGGAACGCGATCAGCGCCACGCCGGTCACGCCGTAGGTCTCGAAGCCGTCGGCGGTGGGGCCGACCGAGTCGCCCGCGTTGTCGCCGGTGCAGTCGGCGATCACGCCGGGATTCTTCGGGTCGTCCTCGGGCAGCTTGAAGACGATCTTCATCAGGTCGGCGCCGATGTCGGCGATCTTGGTGAAGATGCCGCCGCAGATGCGCAGCGCGCTGGCGCCCAGCGACTCGCCGATGGCGAAGCCGATGAACGAGGGGCCCACCAGCTCGGCCGGCAGGAAGCACAGGATGCAGATCATGAAGAACAGCTCGACGCTGACCAGCAGCATGCCGATCGACATGCCGCTCTTCAGCGGGATGCCCAGCACGGGCAGGGGGTAGCCCTTCAGGCTGGCGAAGGCGGCGCGGCTGTTGGCCTGCGTGTTGATCCGGATGCCGAACCACGCCACGCCGTAGCTGCCCAGGATGCCGAGCACCGAGCTGAGCAGGATGACGGTGACGTCACGGAAGCTCTTGTGCTCCAGGTAGCCGAAGTAGAAGATGATCGCGCCGGCGATCAGGATCCACAGCAGCGACAGGTACTTGCCCTGCTGGATCACGTAGCTCTTGCAGGTCTCCCAGATGATGTTGGAGACCGCGAGCATGGACTTGTGCGCCGGCAGCGCGACGGTCTGCTTGTACTGCACCAGGCCGAACAGCGAGCCCAGCACGGCCACGACCAGGCCGCCCATCATCAGGGCCTTTCCGGTCAGGCCGCCGGCGAACGTCACTTCGTTCACGTTGGGCAGCTTCAGGTCGGCCTCGCCGGCCAGCGCGGGGGCTGCCAGCAGTGCGGGAAGGGCGATGGCGGTGAGAGCCGTCAGGCTCCTGTGGAAACGGGTCTTCATTGGATCGGGATCCCTCTTGTGTGTCCGGGAACTCGCGTTCCCGTGAAGGGGCGCAAGGGTAGCGGGGACGGGGATTTCCCGCAACGACTCCGCGGGAATCCCTGCGGTAGGGTGCCCGCATGCTCGGGAACCGTCTTCGAAAGCGCCACGATCAACTCCGGAAATGGGCCGCTCGGGCGGGCATCGAGGCCTTTCGCCTGTACGAGCGGGACATTCCGGAATTCCCGCTGGTGGTGGACTGGTACGCCGGCGACGTGGTGGCGTGGCTGCAGCCGCGCACGCGCGACGACACCCCCGAGAAGGCCGCGGAGCATCGCGCGCGGTGCGTGCAGGAAATCCGCGAGGGGCTCGAGCTCGAGAAGGGGCGTCTCTTCCTGAAGACGCGTCGCCGCCAGCGGCACCGGCGCGAGGGGGCCGCCGAGGACGAACTGTCGGGTCAGTACGAGCGGACGGGCGAGGCCAATGCGGTGCGCGTGATCGGCGAGCAGGGACTCAAGTTCGAGGTGAACCTGAGCGACTACCTCGACACGGGACTGTTCCTCGACCATCGCGTGACGCGCGACCTGGTGCGCCAGCGCGCGCAGGGCAAGCGTGTGCTGAACCTCTTC
Source organism: Phycisphaerales bacterium (assembly GCA_044337135.1). Classification (GTDB taxonomy): domain Bacteria; phylum Planctomycetota; class Phycisphaerae; order Phycisphaerales; family SM1A02; genus SYAC01. The sequence goes on from JBIIOC010000066.1 coordinate 6,814, forward strand.
GCCTACACCGGAAGCTTCACCTGCTACGCGCTGGCGGGGGGCGCGGCAGCGACCACCACCGTCGATCTGTCGAACACCTACCAGGCGTGGACCGAGCGCAACATGCGCCTGAACGGGTTCGAGCCCTCGCGCGACCACCGCCTGATCGCGGCCGACTGCGTGGAGTGGCTCGCGCGCGGGCCGCGCAAGCGCGAGCAGTACGACATCGTGGTGTGCGACCCGCCGACCTTCTCCAACAGCAAGCGCATGGCCGCGGACAGCTTCAGCATCGACCGTGACTGGCCGGAGTTGCTGGCCAACATGGTGCCATGGCTCAGCGAGCAGGCGACGGTGTGGTTCAGCACGAACTCGCGCGGGCTGCAGTTCGATCCAGCGCGCCTGCCCGAGGGCTACGCGGCGCGCGACATGACCGAGCGCACGCGGGCCCTCGACTTCGCCGAGGCCGAGGGGCATCGTGCCTGGCTGGTCGCGCGCCAGGCCACGTTCGACTCGTGGAAGAAGGTTCGTGCGCCGGACGCGTGAGCCCGTTCAGTCGCCCACCCACATCAGGAACTCGGGGTTGTCCGGCAGCGTGGCCACGGGCTTGTCGTCGGCCTTGCCGTCCTTCAGCTTGAAGCGAAGGATCTGCTTGCCTTCGCGGCTTCCCACGTAGAGCCAGTCGCCCTTGATCGCGAGTCCGCTTGGCGCCTTCAGGCCCGCGTCGCCCTTCTTCACGAGGATGTCCACGCTGCCGTCGGCAAGCTTCACGCGGTGGATCGAGTCGGTGCCGTTGTCGCCGATGTAGGCGGTCTGTCCATCCTGCGAGAAGAGCACCTGGATCGGATGCTTGAGTCCGTTGCTCGCGTCGGCGAGCACCCTGGTGCGGCGACCACTCGTGGTGTCATAGCCGCTCACGCGCGAGCCCGAGCGGTCGCACGCGTACAGCAGGCCGTCGGGCCCGAACGCGATGCCGCGCACCTCGGCAAGTCCCTCGGGGCTGGTCTTGGCGTTGGGCACGATCACGCCGGGCTGCAGGTCGGCCAGGTGGCTCATCGAGACCGGCGGCGAGAGCGGCTGGCCCGCGTTGGGCTGGCCAACGCCCACGTAGCGCGTGACGGTGTTGGAGTCCTGGTTGCTCACGTAGACCTGCCCATCGGCGCCGATCGCCATCTGGTAGGCGTGCACCATCGCCGGATTCGCGGGGCCGAGCACCGTGAAGTTGCCCACGAAGGGGTACTGGCCCTGCGCGTCCCTGGGGCCAAAGCGCAGGATCCGCGTGTCCTTCGAGAATGCGTTCACCGCCAGGAATCCGCCGTCAGGCAGCGGCGTGAGTCCTCGCATCGAGTGCGGGGCAGCGCCGCCCGGGCCGTCGGCCAGCGGCTGGTTCACCGGACCCTTCAGATCGCCCTGGCCGGTCACGCCCCACACACCCTGGGGCTTGCCCTCCTCGCCGTGCATGGTGACGAGCCAGCAGATGTCACCCGGCTTGGCGGTGTGGTCGTGCGTGCGCTTGTCCGACTTCCTGTCCGAGTCCTTGTCGCCCTTGTCCTTGTGGTGCTTCGAGGCGTCATCGCCCGAATCCTGCGCTGGCGCCTCCGTGGCGGTCGCGGTTGCGGCGCGGGCTCGCGACTTGCGGGGCGGCTTGCCATCGCCGCAGCCAAGCGCGCCGGCCGCGAGCGCCAGCGAGGTCAGGCAGGCGAGCAGGACGAACGTGTTCTGGCGACGCATCATGGTGGACTCCGGAGGGTGCGCGGGAGGCCTGCGCAAGATAGCCTCGTCACACCAGGAGGCCTTGATGATCACCCGCGCCAGAATCACAGTTGCCCTTGCCTGCGCAGCCTGCTGCGCCGCGGCGTTCGCCAGCGGCGAGGGCAAGGCCGACCTGATGCACCAGCTTGCCGGTGACGCGGCTCCACAGTCCGGCAACACGGGCTCGCATGATCGCCTGCTGAGCAGCTTCGACCAGTTCACGCACGTCTGGTTCATCGTCCGCCTGGTGGTGGGCCTGGTGCTCAGCGTGGCGCTGGCGGCGCTGATCGCTGCGCATCCGCGGCGCAGCACGCGACTGGATCCGCTGAGTGACCTCGAGGAGCGCAAGACGCTCATCCTGATGGGCATGGTTGGTGCGGTGGTGGCCGAGCTGGTCAGCGTGGAGAGCACGATGGCGCTCGTCATCTTCGGCATCGGCGGCCTGATCCGCTTCCGCACCGTGCTGCGCAACCCGAAGATCACGGGCAAGGCGATCATGGTGGTGCTGATCGGCCTGGCCTGCGGCCTGGGGCAGTTCGCCACCGCGATCTTCGTGACGGCCTTCGCGTGGGCGCTCATCATGTGGCTCGAGAGCCACCTGAGCGCGCGCATCAAGGTGCGCGTGCACGAGCGCATCAACCTGCACGACGCGTACGTGGCCGTGCTCGAGTACCTGCGCGCGAACCATTGCCGCGTGAAGAGCAGCATGCTGGTCGAGGGCAAGCACCACGTGGTGGCGCTGATCCACTTCCCGTCGGGTCGTGACCCGAAGGCGATGGAGGCCGACCTGAAGGCGGCGATGCCGCGTGGTGGCGAGGGTTGCGACGTGGAGATCGAGGTCGAGTGACCGCGCCAGGCGCGCAGGGCGTGGCCCGTTGAGCGGGCGAGGGCTTGCCATCGAGGTTCGTGGGGCAGCCGTGCGGTTCGGCGAGGTCGAGGCACTGGCCAGCGCCTCCATCGAGATCCGTGCCGGGGAATTCGTGGCGATCGTCGGGGACTCGGGTGGCGGCAAGACCACGCTGCTGCGGGCGATCGGTGGGCTGCTGCAGCTCTCCGGCGGTTCGATCAGCTTCCATGACACGCAAGGCGTCGCGGTGCGTCCGGGACCTCGCGACCTAGGATTCTGCTTTCAGGAGGGCCGGCTGCTGCCGTGGCGCACGGTGCTCGCGAACGTGGCGCTGCCGCTCGAGCTCGAGGGCGCGCCGCGCGAGGAAGGCCTGGCTGCCGCGGCCGACATGCTCGGTCGCATGCGCCTGGGCGGCGTGGAGCGTCGCATGCCGCGCGAGCTCTCCGGCGGCATGCGCATGCGCGTGGCGATGGCGCGCGCGCTCGTCACGCGTCCGCGCGTGCTGCTGCTCGACGAGCCCTTCGGCGCGCTTGACGAGGTCACGCGCCAGACGCTCGACGAGGAACTGCTCGGGCTGGTGCGCGATTCGGGCGCGACGGCGATCCTCGTGACGCACTCCATCCAGGAAGCGGTGGCGCTGGCCGATCGCGTGCTGGTGCTGCGGGGAAAGCCCGGTGTCTCGCGCGAGCCAATTCCGGTCGAGCTGGAGGCGCGCGACGAGCAGGCGCGCCTGGGTGTCGCCTTCGCCGCGCTGTGCGCGCGCGTGCAGCGCGAACTCCGTGGCGGTGAAGGGCGGGCCGCCTGATGCGCACGTTCCGCGCCGTGCTGCCGCCGCTGGTCGTGGTGGCGATGCTCCTGATGCTCTGGGAGGGCGTGGTGGTGCTCTGGAAGGTGCCGCGCTACCTGCTGCCATCGCCGCTCGCGGTGCTCGACGCCACGTGGGATGACCGGGGCCGCATGCTCGCCGCCGCGTGGCAGACCACCCTGGCCTCGGTGGGCGGATTCGGGCTTGCCGTCTCCATCGGCGTGCTGCTGGGCAGCCTGCTTGGGACGAGCCGCACGCTTCAGCGCGGCTTCTACCCGATCGCGCTGTTGCTGCAGATGGTGCCGCTGGTGGCGATCGCGCCGCTGCTCGTGCTCTGGTTCGGCTACGGCCTTCGCAGCACGATCGCCTCCGCATGCATCGTGTCGGTGTTTCCGGTGCTCGCCAGCACCCTCGACGGTCTGCGTGGAACCGATCCCGGCCTTCAGGAGATCTTCACCATCCATCGCGCGGGTCGCTTCACGCGGTGGTGGAAGCTGGAGCTTCCAAGCAGCCTGCCGTCGATCGTGACGGGATGTCGCGTGGCGGCCGGCCTCTCGGTCATCGGCGCGGTGGTGGGCGAGTTCGTCTCGGGCTACGCGGGCGACAACGCGCCGCTGGGCATCGTGATCGTCTCGGGCATGCGTGAGACGCGCACGGACCTCGTGTTCGCGGCCGTGGCGCTCTCCGCCTGCGCCGGATTCCTGCTGTTCGCTATCGTCAGCGCTCTCGGATGGCTGCTGCTGCGAAGGTGGCATGCCAGCGCCGTGAAGGAGGATTGAACCATGTCCACCCGCGCCCTCTCCATGCTGCTCCTGGCCATCGCGACCCTCGTCGGATGCGAGGGCTCCACCCCCGCGCCCGATGCGCGCGCGCGCATTCGCGTGCAGCTGAACTGGGTTCCCGAGCCGGAGTTCGGCGGCTTCTACGCGGCGCAGTTCGACGGTCTCTTCCGTGACGCGGGTCTGGAGGTCGAGCTGATCAAGGATCCCGGTGGCGCGGCGGTGCCGCAGATGGTCGATCAGGGTGTCTGCGAGGCCGGCGTGATGAGCGGCGACCAGATCCTGCAGCTGCGCGAGCAGGGGGGTGATCTTGTCGCGATCTTCAACGTGTTCGACCACACGCCCTACGGCATCATGATGCACGCCGCCGCCGCGCCGACCACGCTGGAGGCGGTCTGGAAGGGCACGGGAAACCTCTCGGTCGAGACGGGCCTGCCGGTCTGGAAGTACCTGAACGCGAAGTTCGGCAAGCCGACCCGCACCGAGGTGCCGTACAACGCCGTGACGGCCACCTTCCTTGCGGATCCGACCATCGCGGTGCAGTGCTTCATCACGAGCGAGCCGGTCACGATGGACCTGCAGAAGGTTCCCGTGAAGGTCTTCAATGCCGGCGAGGCGGGCTACGACCCCTACACCGTGGTGGTGGCCGTGAAGCGCGGTCGCCTTCCCGAGGCGGTGCTCCGGCGCTTCGCGTCGGCGCTTCAGGAGGGCTGGAAGCGCTACATGTCGAATCCGGCCAAGTACAACCCCGGCATCGCCGCGCTGAATCCCGCGATGGGGCTTGAGGCCATGAATCTGGCGGCCGAACGAATGAAGCCGCTGCTCCTCACCCCCTTCACCGAGACGAACGGGCTTGGCGCGATGGACGAGGCCCGCTGGAAGATGATGGTCGACACGCTGGTGCAGTCCGGCGTGGTCAAGACCGCTCCGCCCGCGAGCACGCTGTTCGAGCGTCTGCTGCCCGCGCCGACCGTGAGCCCCTGAAACGCACGCGGGCCCCCGGCACACGCCGAGGGCCCGCGCTCGAACCTCGTCGATCGGTGCGCGATCAGGCGCGGCGTCGGCGCAGCAGGCCCACAACGCCAAGCAGGGCGATCGCGCTCGGTGCGGGCACCAGGTTGGTCTCGACCCACTCCACGGCGGCCTCGTGCTCTTCCTCGCTCATGCCGAGGTTCAGCACAACCCAGAACGCCTGGCTGTCCGCGAGACCGTTCGAGGCGAAGAAGAAGGTGGCGAGATAGATGCCGTTGGCGGGATCCGTCGCGCCGGCACCCGACAGCGTGTAC
>JBIIOC010000155.1:0-3815 GCA_044337135.1 Phycisphaerales bacterium
AAGCCTGCGGTGGTGGTGTGAGCGAGTCGCGCGGCGCCGCCGGTGCGGCACGCGCGGCGGTGCGGCGCGCGGTGTTCCTGGACCGCGACGGGACCGTCATCCTGAACGATGGTGATCTTGGCGATCCGGATCTGGTGGAACTGCTGCCAGGCGCGGCCGAGGCGATGCGACGCCTTCGCGAGTCGGGCTACGCGCTGGTGGTCGTGACGAACCAGGGCGGCGTGGCGCGCGGCAGGTACGACGAGACCGCCGTGCACGCCACCCATGCGCGACTCGAGGAGATCCTTCGCCGCGAGACGGGTCTTCCTCGCGTGGTCGATGCGTTCTACTTCTGCCCGTTCCACCCCGAGGGCACGGTCGAGCGCTACCGACGCGAGCATCCGTGGCGCAAGCCCGCGCCGGGCATGCTGCTGGAGGCGGCCCGCGAGCACGCGCTTGATCTTGCGACAAGCTGGATGGTGGGCGACCAGGAACGCGACGCGCAGGCCGGCGCGGCGGCGGGCTGTCGATCGATCCTGATCGGTGCACCCAGCGCCGCGAGCCAGGCCGACTTCTTCGCGCGCGACCTTCGAGAGGCCGCCAGGCGCATCACCACCGAGGACGCGCCCAAGGTGGCGGCCGGCGTGATCACGCTGCATGCGGCACCCCAGGCGGATCTGCGCGAGGCGCGACTGCGCGAGGCGATCACGGCGATGGCGGAGTCCCTCGCCGAACGCACCGGCGTGCGACTGGCGGCACTGGACTGGAACACGCACTCGCTCACCGCGACCGTGGAGGGTGGCGAGATCATCGCGCTGGGATTCGCGGCCGAGCTGCGACGCTCCACCGAGGGGTGGTGGCGCTCGCACGGCGGATCGGGTCCACTCTGGGCTGGCGCATGAGAGCTCCGCTCCTCGGCATCTCGAGATTGCTCGTGGTCCTGCCCTCCTGGGTCGGCGATGCGGTCATGGCCACGCCAGCCCTGCGAGCGCTGCGCGAGTCGCTGCCGGGAGCACGCATCGAGGGGCTCGGGCGACCGGGCCTCGACGCCGTGCTCGAGGGGGTGCCGTTCATCGACGCCTTCCACGTGCACACCATGCGCGGCTGGCTCGGACCGTTCACGGGCGCGGGCCGCTTCCGCGCCATGCGCTTCGACGCCGTGCTTCTGCTGCCCAACAGCCCACGAAGCGGGCTCTTCGCGCTCGCCACCGGCGCGCCGCGTCGACTTGGCTGGTCGCGTGACGGTCGCGGATGGATGCTCACGCATCGCCTGCCCGCGCCGAAGGATCGCGCTCCGCGCAGCGCGGTCGACTGGTACGCCGAACTGGCGGCGTGGGCGCTGCAGCGACCGGTCAACGACCGCGCGGTCGCGCTGGCGTGCTCCGAATCACAGCGCCTCGAGGGCGAACGACTGCTCCAGGGACTGCCCCGACCCATCACCATCCTGAACCCGGGCGCCAACCGCGAGGACAAGCGCTGGCCGGCCGCGCGGTTCGGTGAACTCGCCAAGCGCCTGCTCGACGCGCGCGGCGGAAGCGTCTGCGTGACCGGAGGCCCCGCCGAGGCCGAGGTCGTGCGCAACGTGGTGAAGGCCAGCGGCGAGCGCGCGGTGAACCTGATCGAACGTGGCGTGAAGCTAGGCTCGCTGAAGGCCGCGATCGGACGTGCCGACCTGCTGGTGACCAACGACACCGGGCCTCGACACCTGGCCGCCGGCATGGGCACGCGCTGCGTGAGCCTCTTCGGCCCCACCGATCCGCGGTGGGCCGCGCTGCACGAGGCCGCAGGACCGGCGCGCGAGATCCAGCTGCTCGCCGAACCCTTCCTGCCCGCCGAGATCGTGGCCGATCGCGTGGCTCGCTTCTGCGGCATGGATCGAATCGGCGTCGGCGACACGCTCCATGCGTGCCTGCGCCTGCTCGATCGCTAGCATCGCTCGCATGCAGGTGAACTGGCCCATCTGGATCGCGCTCGCGTTCCTCTCGGGAAGCATCCCCTTCGGCGTGATCCTGGCGAAGGCGCACGGCGTGGACCTTCGAAAGGTCGGCAGCGGCAATGTGGGTGCCACGAACGTGGGCCGCGCCCTTGGCCGAAAGTGGGGCTTTCTCTGCTTCTTCCTGGATGCGCTGAAGGGGGCCGTGCCGGTGCTGCTGTCGGGGCGCGCCATGGGAGCGCTGGGCACGCCGGTGACCGACCTTCCGCCCGCGGATCTGTGGTGGTGGAGCGCGACCGTCTTCGCCGCGCTGCTTGGGCACATCTTCAGCCCGTGGATCGGCTTCAAGGGGGGCAAGGGCGTGGCCACCGGCTTCGGCGCGCTGGTGGCGATGTGGCCGATCCTGACGTGGCCCGTGCTGCTGGCGCTCGGTTCGTGGCTGCTGGGCATGCGGGTCACGCGCATCGTGAGCCTGTCGAGCATGTTCGCCGCGTGCGGGTTGCCGCTCTACTGCGCCATCACGCTGCCCTGGCCGGGCGAGGGTTCGGTCGGCTCGCCGTGGCGCCCGATGGCGATCACGGGCGCGATGGCCGTGGCGGTGCTGCTGACGCACCGCGCGAACATCCGCCGGTTGATCGCCGGCACCGAACCGCGCGTCGGCACGAAGAGGGTGGAGCCCCCCGCTACCATCGCGCCGTGAACGACGCGCACCGGACCGCGGACATGTGGCAAAGCGCTCTCGCCTCGCGCTTCGCGAGCGACGCGATGCGCCGCACCTGGAGTGACGCGCAGCGCTTCGGCCTGTGGCGGCGCATCTGGCTTGCCGTCGCCGAGACCCAGCGGGAACTCGGCTTGCCCGTGAGCGAGGACGCGATCGCGCAGATGCGCGCGAACCTGGACCGGATCGACTTCGAGAGCGCGGCTCGCCACGAGGCGCGCCTGCGCCACGACGTGATGGCGCATGTGCACACCTTCGGCGAGGCGGCGCCCGCGGCCAAGGGTGTGATCCACCTGGGCATGACCAGCCAGGACGTGGTCTGCAACGCCGACGCCATGCTGCTGCACAAGGCTCTTTCGCTGGTGGCGGCGGGACTCGCGCGACTGGTCGACCGCTGCGCAACCTTCGCGTCCGCGCGCCGCGACCTGCCGTGCCTTGGCTTCACGCACTACCAGCCCGCGCAACCCGTGACCGTGGGCAAGCGCGCCACGCTGTGGGGCCAGGATTTCGTCATGGCGCTCGAGGAGATCGAGTCCGCGCTGGCGAAGGTGCGCCTCAAGGGGCTGCGCGGCGCCACCGGCACGCAGTTCAGCTTCCTGGCGCTGCTTGGCGACGGCGCGAAGGTGGACGCCCTCGAGCGCGGCGTGTGCAGGCGTCTTGGCTGGCCCGAGGACGGCACATGGGCCGTATGCGGACAGACCTATCCGCGCGGCTTCGACGCGCTGGTGCTGAACGCGCTCGCCCTCGCGGCCAGCGCCATCCACAAGTGCGCCAACGACCTGCGGCTGCTGGCGAACCTGCGCGAGATCGAGGAACCCTTCGAGAAGGAACAGGTCGGCTCGAGCGCGATGCCCTACAAGCGCAATCCGATGCGATGCGAGCGCGCCACAGGACTCGCCCGCTTCGTGATGGGTCTGGCGCCGGTGGCGCTGGACACCGCGGCCGAGCAGTGGCTCGAACGCACGCTGGATGACTCGAGCGCGCGTCGACTCGCGCTGCCCGAGGCCTTCCTGGCGCTCGACGCCGCGATCGAGGTGATGACGAACGTGCTGGGCGGGCTCGTGGTGAACGAGGCCACCATCGCAGCGCGCCTGCGGCAGGAACTCCCGTTCGTGGCGACCGAGGACCTGCTCATGGCTGCCGCGAAGGCCGGCGCCGATCGCCAGCATGCGCACGAGGCGATCC
>JBIIOC010000156.1:0-3804 GCA_044337135.1 Phycisphaerales bacterium
GCCTGCGCCATGATCAGCTCGCGAAGCGTGTCGTCCATCGACATGATCTCGAAGAGCGCCAGTCGGCCCTTGTAGCCGGTGCGGTTGCAGTGGTCGCAGCCCTTGCCGCGGAAGAAGCTGCGGCCCCGGATCTCCTCGGGCTTGAGCGCGAGCTCCATGATCTGCTCCTCGGTCGGCGTGAACTCCTCCTTGCACTTGGTGCAGATGCGTCGCACCAGCCGCTGCGCGACGATCGCCTCGAGCGTGGCGGTGAGCAGGAAGGTCTCGACGCCAAGGTCGACCAGGCGCAGGATGCTGCTCGGCGCGTCGTTCGTGTGCAGCGTGGTGAACACCAGGTGGCCCGTGAGGCTCGCCTGGATGGCGATCTGCGCCGTCTCGAGGTCGCGGACCTCGCCCACCAGGATGATGTCGGGATCCTGCCGCAGGAAGCTTCGCAGCAGCTTGGCGAAGGTGAGCTCCTGCTCCACGTTCACCTGGCACTGGATCATGCCTCCGATGTCGTACTCCACCGGGTCCTCGGCGGTCAGCAGCTTGGTGTCGGGCGTGTTGAGCTCGTTCAGCGCGGCGTAGAGCGTCGTGGTCTTGCCGGAACCCGTCGGGCCCGTGACCACCACGATGCCGTTTGGCTTGTTGATCAGGCCGCGAACCTTCTCGAGGTCGTCCTCGCGCAGGCCGATTCGGTCGAGGCTGAGCTGCACGTTGCCGCGATCGAGCACGCGCATCACGACGCTCTCGCCGAACATGGTCGGCAGCACGGCAACGCGCAGGTCGACGGGCGCGCCGTTCAGCTGCAGCTCGATTCGGCCGTCCTGCGGCAGGCGCCGCTCGGCGATGTCGAGCTTGGCCATGACCTTCACGCGGCTCACGATCGCCATGGCAAGGTCCTTCGGCGGCGGCTGCATCTCGTACAGCACGCCGTCGATGCGGTAGCGCATCTTGAATTCGTCCTCGAAGGGCTCGAAATGGATGTCGCTGGCCTTGTCCTTGATGGCCTGCAGCAGGACGAGGTTCAGGAGCGTGACCACGCTGTTGTCGTTGGCGGCCTCGCCGAGCGATGCCAGGTCGATGCTGTCGCCGCGGCCGGCGAGCATCTGCGCGGCCTCGCTGCTCTGCAGGTTCGCGTACACGTCGGCCATCGCGTCCTTGCCGGAGGCGGCCGCGTAGTGCTTCTTCAGGAGCTCCTCGACCTCCTCGGCCGGCGCCACGATCGCCGACACCTTCATGCCCATCAGCATGCGCAGGTCGTCGATCGCCCGGAAGTTCTCGGGTCCCTTCAGCGCGACGACCAGCCGCTTGCTGGCCGGATCGAAGTCGACCGGAACGACCTGGTAGCTCCGCGCGGTCTCGCCCGAGATCGCCTTCAGCGTGTCCTCGCTGAGCGATCGCTCCCGAAGCGACGCATAGGGCACGCCCATCATGCCGGCGAGCGTCATGACGACGTCCTGCTGCGTCAGCAGTCCCATCTCCACCATGATCTCGCCAAGGCGCTTGCCCTTCTTGGCCCCCTGCTGCAGCGCCAGCGCCTCATGCACCTGTTCGCGCGTGGCCTTGCCAAGCTTGGCGAGCGCACGCCCGAAGCGGCGGCCCTTGAGCTCGGCTTCGACGTACTTCGGGTTGGACGGATCGGGCTTGAGGGATGGTGGTGTGGGCGGCATGGGGATCCTTCCTGAGACTCGCCCCCAATGATCTTCCGGCCAGAAATCGGCCGCTGTTGCACGGGAAGCAAGGAAACGTTGCGACTGTGAAACTACACAAACAGATCAATCTGCGCCCGCGAGGGTTCAGCGGGACACTCACTGAGCCTGTTTGGCCATCGCGCGGATGCGCCAAGTGCCCTGAAATCAGAGCTCGCCACCCTCGAGTTCAGCCCGAGCCAGCTGCACGCCGGAGCGCCGGACACGCTCGCTCAGCTCGCCTGCATTGCGGGCCTTGTCCACCATTTCCTCCGCAGATATCAGACCCTTGGAGTAGATGTTCCACAGGTGCTCGTCGAGCAGCTGCATGCCGAACTTCTTGCCGGTCTGGATCGCCGAGTCGATGCGGAAGGTCTTGTTCTCGCGGATCAGGTTGCTGATGGCCGGGGTGACCACCAGGAACTCGTAGCCGGCGATTCGGCCTGGCTTGTCCGAGCGGGCGAGCAGCACCTGGCTGAGGACCGCCAGAAGGCTGGTGGAGAGCTGCACGCGGACCTGCTCCTGCTGGGCCACCGGGAAGGCGTCGATGATTCGGTTGATCGTGCCCGCGGCGCCCGTGGTGTGAAGGGTGCCGAACACCAGGTGGCCCGTCTCGGCGGCCTTGATGGCGGCCTCGATCGTCTCGAGGTCGCGCATCTCGCCCACCAGGATGCAGTCGGGGTTCTGGCGGAGGGCGCGGCGAAGCGCCTCGCTGAAACTCGGCACGTCGGCCAGCCCACCCACCTCGCGCTGGTTGATGATGCCCTTCTTGTGAGGGTGGTAGTACTCGATCGGGTCCTCGACCGTGATGATGTGACGCTCGAGATTCATGTTGATCTCGTCGATCATCGTGGCCAGCGTGGTCGTCTTGCCGGAACCCGTGGGGCCGGTGACCAGGAAGAGGCCGCGCGGGCGGCGGATCAGATCCTTCACGATGCCGGGCAGGCCCAGCACGTCGAACGGCAGCAGGCGGTTCGGGATCAGGCGGAGCACCATCGCCACGTTGCCCTTCTGCCGGAACACGCTCACGCGGAAGCGTGCGGCCTCGCTGAAGCTGAAGCCGAAGTCGGTGCCGCCCTTCTCCTGGAACTCCGCCTGATTCTTCTCCGGCGTGATCGACTTCATCAGAGCCATGCAGTCATCGGCGTCGAGCACCTTGGTCTGCATGTTCCGCAGGCGGCCGTTCAGGCGGACGGTCGGCGGCCGCCCGACCGTGACGTGAAGGTCGGACGCGTCCTGCTTGACCATGACGTCGAGAAGCCGGTCGATCTGGACCGAGCTCTGCTTGCCCAACGGTGCATTGCCGCCTTCTGCGCTCATGTCGTGCTCCTGCCCTGGGACTCAGGGCGTCATTCGTGGTTCAGACAGCCATCTCGGTCGCCGGATCGAAGCCCTCGATCTGCGCGAACTTGGCGATTTCGTCGGGGGTGGTCATGCCCTTGAGGATCTTCAGGCGGCCATCGCCCAGCAGGCCTCGCATGCCGTTGCGCACCGCTGCCGCGCGCAGTTTCGCGATGCCGCTGCGCTCGAAGGCGAGGTGCCGGATCTCCGAGTTCATCGTCATCATCTCGTAGATGCCTCGGCGTCCGCGGTAGCCGACGCCTCCGCAATCGGGGCAGCCCTTGGGGCCCATGACCTTCTCGCGTTCCATCTCGCTGATGTTCACGAGCCGGAGCAGCTTCGAATCGACATCGGGATCCGGCTTGCGGCACTTCGGGCAGAGGATTCGCACCAGTCGCTGGGCGAGCACCGCCTGGATCGAGCTGGCCACGAGGAAGGGCTTCACGCCCATGTCGATGAGACGGGTGATCGCGCTGGGCGCGTCGTTGGTGTGCAGCGTGCTGAACACCAGGTGGCCGGTGAGCGCCGCGGCGATGGCGATGTCGGCCACCTCGCGGTCTCGGATCTCGCCCACCAGGATGATGTTGGGCGCCTGTCGCAGCATGCTCTTCAGGATGATCGGGAAGGTCAGGCCGATGTGCTCGCGCACCTGCACCTGGTTGATGCCCTTGAAGTTGTACTCCACGGGATCCTCGGCGGTGATGATCTTGCGGTCGGGCCGGTTCAGCGTGTCGAGCGCGGAGTAGAGCGTGGTGGTCTTGCCGGATCCGGTCGGGCCGGTCACGAGGAA
>JBIIOC010000157.1:0-3783 GCA_044337135.1 Phycisphaerales bacterium
GTCGAGGGCCACGTGGACGCGCCTGTAGAGCTCCAGGTGCTCCTGCCGCGTCTTGGAATAGGCCACAAGCTCCAGCCGCGAGGCCTCGATGCCTGCCTCCACGAATCGCCTCTCGATGCGGGCTCGGCCCGCGGCGTCGCTGAGGGTCTGGCTCTTGAGCAGCAGGCGCGAGCCCGGCACGGCCTTGAGCACGCGCGCCCAGAGATCGATGCTGGTGGGGCCGATCTTGGCGGCGTTGTTGAAGCTTCCGAAGGTGATCGGGGCATCGTCGGCCGGCAGGGCCGGCTCTGGGGCCTCCTGCGGCGGGCTGTAGCAGAGGAAGCAGGGGTCCAGCCGCAGCAGGCGCTCGGTGCAGAGGTGCTCGGAGCCCGGCGGATCGGTGATCGAGTCGACCACGCGCCAGTCCACCGCAGGCAGCCCCGTGGTGTTGGGGTAGCCGATCGCGCTGATGATCACCGGTGCGGGCTTGTTCGCGAGGGCGAGCAGGCGCGGCTCGCCCGAGTGTCCGCCCAGCTCGATGAGCACGTCGATGTCTCGCGTACGGATGCGCGACTCGATGCTCTCGTGGGTGAGTGTGCCGCATTCATGCCAGGCCTCCATGTATCCACGCAGGCGCTCCTGTGTCGCGTCGCGCTGCAGCGTTCCGCAGTTCGAGAAGGCCTCGAACTTCACCCATGACGGAGCATGTGCAAGGATCGGTTCCAGGAAGAACGCGACGGAGTGGTCGCGGAAATCCCCGGACAGGAATCCAATCCGGATCGGACGCGCGGGATCGGGTGTCGTGCGCGTGATGCGCTGGGGAGGCCCGACGAACTTGCCGTATTCCCGGTGCGCCGCCGAGACTGACTCGGCGGGCATCGAGAGGTTGTTCATCGTGTAGAGCATCATCGAGCGCAACTTGTGCTCGTGGGGGTTGAGTTCAAGGCAGCGGCCTGCGGCGTGCACGGCCTCCTCGGCCTCGCCGGCCCGGGAGAGTGCAAAGAGCAGGTTGCCCGCGGCTGCGGCAATCCCTGGTCCGAGCTGCATCGCGCGACGGCCAGCCTCGATGGCTTTCGTCGTCTCCCCGAGTTCGACATGCACGAGCGTGAGCATGATGTAGGCCGACAGTGAATCGGGGTCGCGCGCGAGCATGCCCTCGAACTGCGCGCGCGCATCCTGCCACCGCCGCGCACCCATCAGGGCCTGCCCAAGTTCGTAGCGGCTCTCCAGATCGTCGGGGTGCATGGCGACCATCCGGTCGAGATGCTGCACGGCCTGGTCGAACCGCCCGGCCGTCTGCAGCAGCGAGCCCAGCATGCGCCCCGCGGCAAGATCGCGTGGCTTGATCTTCAGATGAAGCCGTACCGCCGCGATGGCCGCGTCGACGCGGCCTCCTGCAAGTTCGTGCGCCACGCGCCGGGTGAGGGCATCAAGCACGGCGAGGCACTCCGTGGGCGGACATGCATGCGTTCTCGAAGAGGTCTCTGAGCGCCGCGTGCAGTCGATTGGCGTAGGTCGTCGCGTCCAGCAGCGGGGTCTGGAGGAGTTCGGCGCGGAGGCCCGAGCGCAGTGAAGCGAGCCTGGTGGAGTCCGAGGCGAGGCTGGATGCCACCCGGACAAAGTCCTGCATGTCCTGTCCAATGAGCTCCGGATGCCCGGCCGCGTGCAGCAGGCTCGCCGAGACACGCGCGGCGTGATGGTCTCCGAGCAGCGTCACCACGGGCACACCCATCCAGAGCGCCTCGCAGGTGGTGGTGGTGCCGTTGTAGGGCATGGTGTCGAGCGCAACATGCACGCGGTTGTAGAGGGCCAGATGCTCGGCGCGTCCCTTGGCGAAGGCGATCGTCTCGACGGCGTCGGCAGGAATGCCGGCGGCCGTCAATCGCGCCAGCAGGGCATGTTGAACGACGGGATCGCCGAGTCCGGGCGACTTCAGCAGCAGTCTGGATCCGGGAACGGACCGGAGCGTGAGCGCCCACGCCTCGATCGTCTCGGGCGCGATCTTCTGGAGGTTGTTGAAGCTTCCGAAGGTGATCGGCGCGTCTTCGGGAGGCATCGACGGTTCCACGGCGATCTCGGGAGGCCGGTAGCAGAGGAAGCACGGATCGATGCGGAGCAGCCGCTCGGTGCAGCGGGATTCGGATCCTGACGGGTCGGTGATCGAGTCGACCAGTCGGGCATCGATCGCTGGAAGTCCCGTGGTGTCTGGATAGCCGATCGCGCTCACGATCACGGGCGCGGGCTTTCGCGCCAGGTCCGCCAGACGACCGCCGCCCGAGTGGCCGCTCAACTCCAGCAGCACGTCGATGCGCTCGGCGCGGATGCACGCATCAAGCGCGTCGCCGCGCAGGCCCGCCACATCGAGCCACTTCCGGAAGAACGGCTTCAGATCGTCCGTCGTCCGGTCGGCCTGCCCGGGTGCCGCGGTCGAGAAGGCCACGAGTTCCACGTCGGCCGGAGCATGCCGGATCAGCGCGTCGGCGAACGAGGCGACGGAATGACCGCGAAGATCGGCCGACAGGATGCCGATGCGAAGCGGCCGTCCGTCAAGGGGCGCCGGCGATGGGGGCGCAGGGGCGGGCAGTGCCGCACCAAAGGCCCGGTGCTCGGCGAGCATCGCTGCGGCATCGAGCCCGCGATAGTGCAGGTTCATCAGAAGGTTCGAGCGCAGTTCGGCCTCGGCGTGATGCGTGGCAAGGTGTGCGCGCAGCAAGACCACGGCATCCTCCACGCGGCCGGCACGGGCGAGCGTGTTGCTGTGGTTGCGCACCATCTCCATCCATCCGGGCGCCAGGGCGAGAGCGCGCTCGCCTGCCTCGAGCGACCGCGCGGAGTCGTCGATCGACTGGCAGGCCGTCGCCAGGCCCATCCATGCCAGCACGAATCCGGGGTCGATGCGCAGGCACTCCTCCCAGAGTCGGATCGCCTCCTGGGTGCGCCCCGCGCGATCCAGCACGTTGGCCAGGTTGTGCCGGTGCACGGGCTCGGTCGGCAGCAGTTCCACGCCACGCTGCAGGAAGTGAATCGCCTGCTCCACCTCACCCGCGCGGAACAGCAGCAGCCCGAGCAGTTCGGTCGCCTCCGGGTCCTTGGGCTTCATGCGCTGGCGCATGCGCACCATCGCGAGCGCCTCGTTCAGGCGCCCGTGATCGGCGTCGTGCATCGCGCGATCCCACAGGTCCGAGGGCATGAGGAGCGCGAGTATAGAAGTCGAGGCTCAGCCAGCCTGCCTCGCGCACCACTGTTTCCAGCAGTCGCGGATGGCGGCGTGGAATCGCGCGGCATAGGCGGGGGCGTCGCAGAGCGGTGAGGCGCGGAGTTCGCCGCGCAGGCTGGCGCGCAGCGTGGCCAGGCGCGCGCGGTCCTGCGCGAGCGTGGATGCCAGCTGCACGAAGGCTTCCGCATCCTTGGCCACAAGTTCCGGATGGCCGCACGCATGCAGCAGGCTGGCCGACACGCGGGCGGCATGGCGATCACCCAGCGTGGTGATCACCGGCACGCCCATCCACAGCGCCTCGCAGGTGGTGGTGGTGCCGTTGTAGGGGGTGGTGTCGAGGGCCACGTGGACGCGCCTGTAGAGCTCCAGGTGCTCCTGCCGCGTCTTGGAATAGGCCACAAGCTCCAGCCGCGAGGCCTCGATGCCTGCCTCCACGAATCGCCTCTCGATGCGGGCTCGACCCGCGGCGTCGCTGAGGGTCTGGCTCTTGAGCAGCAGGCGCGAGCCCGGCACGGCCTTGAGCACGCGCGCCCAGAGATCGATGCTGGTGGGGCCGATCTTGGCGGCGTTGTTGAAGCTTCCGAAGG
>JBIIOC010000067.1:0-12123 GCA_044337135.1 Phycisphaerales bacterium
GTGCTCGTCGGATTCACCTGGGGGCAGATGCCCGTCGCGCCGTGGCGTTTCCGCATGGGACGAATGGGCGACGTGCTGGTCAGCGCCGCAGGCCCCGTGATGAACCTGCTGCTCGCCCTCATCGCGCTCACCGCGCTTGGCGTGTGGCTGGTGAAGGGCCCGGCCGGCACGCCCGTGTACGACAACGTGCAGCTCTTTCTCTCCACGGGCGGCTGGCTGAATCTCTTCCTGGCCTGCTTCAACCTGATGCCCTTCCCGCCGCTCGACGGCAGCAAGGTGGCCGCCGGCCTGCTGCCTCCGATCCGGCCCGTGATCGAGAGCCCCGAGGCGCAGCAATATGGCTGGATCGCCATCTTCGCCTGCGGCATGCTGGGGTTTTTCTCGCCAATCCGCCGTGCATGCATGGAGTGGGGCGGCGAATGGGCCTTCCGGGTGGCCACCTGGGTGGGCTGAAACCCCGGGTTTCCAACGGCTTGGAAGCTTTCCGGGCTTTCGCTACAATCGTCGATTCGCACCTGCCCGTTCGAAGGTGTCCGGCACGGCGCGGCTGAAAGGCCCGCCCCACCGGCACCCGGGACTGGCGAGCCGTTCGAGTGAACGGCGCGTCCCGAGGCGGCGGCTGACGAGGTACCCCAATGGTTGTCCTGCGTTTCAAGCGTTTCGGTCGAATCCACCGGCCGTTCTTCCGTCTTTGCGCCACTGACCAGCGCGCCCCGCGCGATGGCGCCGTCATCGAGGAGCTTGGGTGGTACGACCCGGGTGCGCCCGAAGGCAAGCAGTGGAAGTTCGACATGGACCGCGTGCAGCACTGGTTCAGCAAGGGCGCGCAGCCCAGCCTGACCGTGGCGAACCTGGTGAAGAAGGCCGGCGGAACGATTCCCGCCGCCGCCGTCAAGGCCCTCGCCGTGCGCAGCAAGGTCAGCCGTCATCCGAAGCCGGCTCCGGCCGCCGCGGAGAAGAAGGAGGGCTGATCCCCTCCTTCGGAGGCCGCGCGCATGCGCATCGACCTCCTCACGATCTTCCCGGACATGATGACGGCCCCGCTGGCCGCCAGCATTCCCGGGCGGGCCGCAGCAGCGGGTGCCGTGCAGTATTTCGTGCACGACATCCGCAAGTGGGCCACCGGTCCCCACCACAAGGTGGATGACCGACCCTTCGGCGGCGGACCCGGCATGGTCTTCATGTGTGACCCCCTCGTCGACGCGGTCGAGGCGGTCGAGAAGATGGACAACCGGGCAGCCTGCCGCGTGCTGCTCACCCCGCAGGGGGAACCCCTGCGACAGGCCCGCGTGGAATGGCTCGCGAGGCAGGAGCGACTGCTCCTGATCGCAGGCCACTACGAGGGCATCGACGAGCGCGCGATCGAGGAACTTCGCCCGCTCGAGATCAGTGTCGGAGACTTCACCGTTTCGGGTGGAGAGCTTCCGGCGCTGCTGCTCTCGGATGCCGTGGTCCGGCTCCTTCCAGGAGTGCTCGGACACGACCGCTCGGCCGCGGAGGACTCCTTCAGCCGCCGCGACGAGCAAGGCAATCCACTGCTGGATTGCCCGCACTACACCCGCCCGCGCTCGTGGCGCGGACGGAACGTTCCCGAGGTTCTGCTCTCGGGCGACCATGCCGCGATCGAGGCATGGCGACGCGAGCAGACGATCCACCGCACGCGTGTGCGTCGGCCGGATCTGATGGAACGGTCACCGCTGGGCGACGAAGGGCCCAAGTGACCAGCGCCCACGCGGCGTCTTCGGAAGGACCCGAAGGCTGCAACGGGACATTCAGGATCCAACAGCGGATCCAGGACTGAGAGACCGAACATGAATCGCCAGCTCACCATCGAACAGACCGTCTCCAAGCAGCTCAAGGACGCGAAGAGCTTCCCCCCGTTCAGCGTGGGTGACACCATCGACGTCCACTACAAGATCATCGAAGGCGACAAGGAGCGCATCCAGATCTTCCAGGGCGTGCTCATCGCCCAGAAGGGCCGTGGCGTGAACGCCACCATCACCGTGCGCCGCATCGTGGCCAACGAGGGCGTGGAGCGCATCTTCCCGCTGCACTCGCCCCGCCTGTCGAAGATCGACGTGGTGCGTCGCGCCGACGCCCGCCGCGCCAAGCTCTACTACCTGCGCGAGCGCACCGGCAAGAGCCGTCGCCTGCGCGACCAGCGTCGCGGCCTGAAGGGCCTCGAGGCCGCGCTCGCCGCCACCGACACCGTCGGCGCGCAGGCCGAGGGTGGTGCCGAGACCGCGCCGAAGGGCGAGGGCAAGAAGAAGGCCAAGAAGGACTGAATTCGCACGGGGCCCGGCGCGACCCGCCGGGCCCCGACGCTTCCTTCCCGCGCCATGCAGGTGCGACTCAGCAAGACCTTTGGATTCGAGGCAGCCCACTGGCTGCCTTGTTTTCCACCGGAGCACAAGTGCCGTCGCATGCACGGCCACAGCTTCCGCGTGGAGGTGGTGGTGGAGGGTCCGCTCGACCCGGCGAAGGGCTACCTGGTCGACTTCGGCGATCTCAAGGCCGCCACGCAGCCGATCGAGCAGGCGCTCGATCACCGTTGCCTGAACGAGATCGCGGGCCTGGAGAACCCCACCAGCGAGATGATCGCGAAGTGGATCTGGGATCGCCTGAAGCCCGCCATGCCGCTGCTGGCGGAGGTGATCGTGCAGGAGACCTGCACGAGTCGCTGCGCGTACCGCGGCTGAGCGTCACTTCGCGTCGGGCTTCAGCGCTCGCAGATACAGGTTGGCGAACTCGATCGGCGCGCCGTGATGCTGCAGGCCGATCGGCCCGCGACGCGGCACGCCCGGAAGCTGCGCGTTCTCGAGCACGGTCCTTCCGTTCAGGTTCACCGAGAGCCGGTCGCCCTGCATGCGGATGCGGAAGCGGTTCCACTGCCCCGGCGGCGCATCGGCCTTCTCGCGCGGAGTGACCGCCGCTCGCACTGCGGCCGGCTGGCTGATGTCGTTGCGGTAGCCGTAGACCTCGCCGCTTCCCACAGGCCAGCACCAGATGTTCACCTGGCTCTTGTCACTGCCGCGCAGCAGGATGCCGCTGTCGCCGAAGTCGTCGATCTCGACCGTGAGCGGCTTGCCGTCGGGACCCGAGGGCGACGTTCCGTCGGGCCGGATCACCGGCACCTTCGCCTTGGTGGCGCCGCCGGTCCAACGCCAGTCGCAGATCAGCTCGAAGTCGGTGTATTCGACATCGGTCCACAGCGAGTCGCCGCGCCCGTCGTAGCTCAGGCGCCAGTCGACGGGCTTCCAGTGGCCGTAGTGGCCCTGCATCTCGTGCCAGCCATCAAGCGTGCCGTCGAAGATCGGCCGGAATCCCTCGTCGGCGGCGCACTGCTGGTCGGCGGGCAGCGGCTTGCCGTCGTCGGGCAACCGGGTGATCGAGATGTTCCGGAAGCGGATCGGCGAGCCCTCGCTCTCGAGGCAGATGTGGCCTTCGCGCGGGCTCATGTCGCGGCCACCGCTGACCTCGCGTCCGTTCACCTCGAGCTTCAGCGTGCCGTCCTTCGCCGTCACCTTGTAGTGGTTCCACTGCCCTGCCGGCTTCGTGAGTCGCTCGCTTGGAAGGCACCGCGCCCATCCCGCCGGATGCGGGCGGTCCGGCACCATCGTGGCTCCATGGATCGAGAAGATGTCGCCATGTCCCGTGTAGAGCAGGCGGCCCTCCTTGTCCTTCACGTCGTCGGTCAGCATGACCTGCACCTCGATGCTTCGCGTGAAGGGCTGCCCGCGCGCCGGCAGCGGATCGCTCCAGATGAACAGACCGGCGTTGCCGCCGGGAACCTCGTGCATCCACTCCATCTCCATCACGAAGTTCCGGTAGCGCTCCGCGGTGCGCAGCACGCCCGTGGGCCTGCCGCTGCAGCGGATCTCGCCGTCCTTCACCGTGAACGTGGTCGGTGCGCAGTTCACCGCCACCCAGCCCGAGAGGTCCTTGCCGTTGAAGAGCGGCTCGGCGCGCGGCGCCTGCGGCGCGAGCGCCAGCGATCCGAGCGAGGCGAGCAGGACCAGACCGGACGCGTACGCACGATGCATGGCGAAATGCTATCGCGCGTGCGTACCCTGCCGACATGAACCTGCATGTCCTGCACGACGCGCGCACCCTGGCTCGCCTGACGGGCGCCACGCAGCCCGCCTGCGACGCGCTGGCCTGCAGGCTCGGACAGCCCGACCAGGTGGCCGCCGCTTGGGTGGAGGGCAACCCGCTGGCGCCCGGGTGGATCGCCGCGGCCGACGGACCTGGTCCGCGCCTGATGTGCTGGAGCGGTTCGCTGGCCGAGGATCTGCACGCACAGCACCCGCCGAACTGGATGCGACCGGGGCGCGCGGCGCTTGACGCGCTGCTTGCGCAGGCCGCTCCCGCGCTCGAGGCACAGGGCCGCTCGCTCTGCCTTCGACCGCATCTTCGGCACGTGCTCAGCGATGCGCAGGGATGCCTGCGTTTCCTCGCGGATCACGCGGGCATGCCCGTGCAGATCGCGCTGAGCCCCGCCGACATGGTCAGCGCCGACATGCTGCGCGACCTGCCCGAGCACCTCGAGCGGCTGTTCGCTTCGCTGGGGCCTCGCGCGGCGGTGGTGCTGCTCGAGGACATCGGCCCCATGTCCGAGGACGATCCGCCACACCCTTGCCCGCTTGGTCAGGGCGCCCTGCCGCGCGACCTCGTGCGAAGGCTGCTGGCCGAGCACGTGCCGGCCGGAACCCCGGTGATCGTGGGCCACCGCGATCTGGGTGCGCAGCGCGCGTGGCTTGGCTTGCAGGACTGAGAACCTGAAGCCGGCGTCGACAATTCCGGCTTCCGATTGCCCTGAGGCCGGACGGGGGTAGACTTCCGTCAACCCAGCGGAGGATCCGCGGGTTCAGGAGGTTCGTCAGGATGACCGCGCTGGCGTCGGGTCTCGACGCTCGAGTCCTCGTGCTCAATCGCCTCTACGGCGCGATCCGCGTCGTCGACGCGCGCCGGGCCTTCACCCTGCTGTGCAAGCAGGTGGCGGAGATCGTCTCGGTCGAGAACGGAACCTACGTGAACTACTCGCTGCAGAGCTGGGCCGAGGCGGCCGAGTTCCAGCGCGAGTTCGAGCACGAGCAGCATGACTGGATCCGCACGCCGAGCCTGGTGATCGCGGTGCCGAAGATCATCCGCCTGCTCGGCTACGACCGCTTCCCGAAGGAGCAGGTCAAGCTGAACCGCCGAAACATCTACGCGCGCGACGGCAACCGCTGCCAGTACTGCGGCAAGCACTTCGCCACCAAGGAACTCACGCTCGACCACGTGGTCCCGCGCGTGCAGGGCGGCCTGAACACGTGGGACAACCTGGTGTGCGCCTGCGTGCGTTGCAACGCGCGCAAGGGTGGACGCACTCCCACCGAGGCGGGCATCAGGCTCATCCGTCCCGCGGTGCGCCCCAAGCGCAACCCGGCGATCGCGGTCCGCCTGGGCAGCCCGAAGTACCAGAGCTGGAAGGCCTTCCTGGACGAGGCCTACTGGACGATCGACCTGAGCGAGGGTTGATCGGCCGAATCCACGCGGATTGCGCTTCAGGCCCCCCCGGCGCCTGTCGATAGGCGATGCGGAGCCGCATGCACGGCCCCGGATAGCCTTCCCATGCGCACGCAGATCATGGACACCGAACCTTCCGATTCGACCCACGGCAACCACGCCGCGCGGCCTGCGCGACCGGACGTCGACGGCCGACTCGCCGAGGGCTCGACGCTGGGCAACTACACGATCCGGCGGCTCATCGGCAGTGGCGGCATGGGCCGCGTCTACGAGGCGCGCCAGGAGAATCCTCGCCGCACGGTGGCCATCAAGGTCATGTCGCGCGGCATGACGAGCGCCTCGGCGCTGCGCCGCTTCGAGTTCGAGGCGCAGGTGCTGGGCCACCTGCGGCACGCGGGCATCGCGCAGATCCTCGAGGCCGGCCGGCTGGATGACGGCACCACCCCATGGTTCGCGATGGAGTACATCGCCAACGCCAAGCCGATCACGGAGTACGCCCGCGACGCGAAGCTTTCCACGCGCGACCGCCTGCGCCTGTTCCGGCAGGCCTGCGAGGCCGTCGCCCACGGGCACCAGCGAGGCATCATCCACCGCGACCTGAAGCCCAGCAACATCCTGGTGGATGGCTCGGGGCACGTGAAGGTGATCGACTTCGGCGTGGCGCGCACCACCGACAGCGACATGGCTGTCACCACGCTGCAGACCGACGTGGGCCAGCTCGTCGGCACGGTGCAGTACATGAGCCCCGAGCAGTTCGATGCGGATCCGCACGACATCGACATCCGCAGCGACGTCTACGCGCTGGGCGCGGTGCTGTACGAGCTGCTGACCGATCGATTCCCCTACGAGCTGAGCCGCAAGGCGATCCACGAGGCTGCGCGCATCGTGCGCGAGGAGGATCCACCCCGCCCCTCCACCATCCGGGCCGCCCTTCGCGGCGACCTGGAGGTGATCGTTGGCACCGCCATGGCCAAGGATCGCACGCGCCGCTACGGCAGCGCGAGCGAGCTGTCGCAGGATCTCGGCCGCTGGCTCGAGGGCGAGGCGATCGCCGCGCGCGCGCCCGGCGTCGTCGAGACGATCCGCCGCTTCGCGCGTCGGCACCGAGCCGCGGCCGCCGCGATCGCCACCGCCTTCGTGCTCCTGTCGGGATCGCTGGTGGTCGTGATCAACCTGCTCCAGCACTCGCAACGGCAGAACATCGAGCTGCAGAGGCAGAAGACGGACATCGAGGCGAACCGTGCCGAGGCCGTCGATCAGCAGCAGCGGGCGCAGCAGGCGCTCACCGAACGCGACGCGGCGCTCGCGAGCAAGGGGCCGGCGCTCTACGCGGGAGCCATGAACGCGGGCTTCGAGGCGCTGCGCGCCGGCGACATCTTCGACCTGCGACGGGCGCTCTCGGACGCACGCGCGGCCGACCTCGCCGGATCCGAACGGCGCTTCGAGATGCGGCTGCTCGAGGCCGCCGCGAATGCGGAGTTCCTCGAGCTTCAGGCCACCAACGGACCGGTGGAGGCCGTGGCGCTCTCCCCCGATGCACGCGTCTCGGCGACCGCGGGCGGCGACGGCTCGGTGCAGCTGTGGGACACCTCCTCCGGCCAGCGCATCGCCGAATGGAAGGCCCACAAGGCGAAGGTGAACGCGCTCGCCTTCAGTCCCGACGGCGCCACGCTCGCGGCGGGCTCCGATGACACCTCGATCAGCCTGTGGGACGCGCGCGGCCGCGCTGCGCAGCCGATCGCGACGCTGCGCGGCCACAACGCCCCGGTGCGCGCGCTCGCCTTCAGCCCGGATGGCCGGCTGATCGCCTCGGGTGGAGCGGACCGGTCCATCCGGGTCTGGGACACGCTCTCGCACGCCGTGCGCCAGACGCTCACGGGACACAACGGCGTCGTGCTGTGCCTCGCGTTCGCGCAGGATGGCGGCGTTCTGGCCAGTGGCGCCGCGGATCGGACCGTGCGCACCTGGGACACGACGGCGGGGACACCCGTGCAGGCGCCGGTGGAGCTCGCCGACGCACCCTGTGGACTCGCCTACATGGGCGATTCGGGCATGCTCGCCGTGGCCGTGCCGAGTGGATCTGTCTCGCTGCATGACGGGCTCGGCGCGATGGTTGCCACCGTCGCGGTGCCGGATCCGTTGACCGGCATCGCCTCGCTGGGCCCCGCGAATCTGGCGGTCGGCTCCGGTCGTGGCGTGTTCCGCCTGGATTCGCGTCGGTCGATCTCGCTGCTCGCCCCCGACGCCGTGCGCTGCCTGGGCGTCTCGGCCGATGGCACGACGCTCGCCGCCGGCGATGCCGAAGGCATGCTTCGCTGCTGGCAGGCGCAGACGGACGGGCGCGACAAGCTGACACCGCCGGGCTATGCCACCTCGTGCATGACGCTGCTCGCCGGTCCCGCGCCCCTGCTTGCGCTGGGCTCTCCGAACGGAAGGACGATGATCGTGAATCCCGGCACGGGCCGCGCGCTCGCCGATCTGGCCACCGCGACCGATGGCGTGACCGCGTTGGCGGGTTCGCGCGACGGGTCGCTGCTGGCACGCGGATCACGCGATGGTCGTCTGGAGCTCTGGAATGCCGCGACCGGCGAGCGTGGCGCGGTGCTGCAGGAACGCGGACAGGCGTTGGCGAGCCTGTCGTTCTCGAAGGACGGGAAGGCGCTCGCCTCCTGCGACGACGCCGGCCACTTGCGGCTGTGGAACATCGTCACCGGCGCCCCACTGGCCACGCTTCAGGAGCGCGGCGCGGCGATCACGGCGATGTGCGAGTCGACCGATGGAACGCAGCTGATCACGGGCGGAACCGACGGTTCCGTGCGCGTGTGGGACATTGCGTCGCGCCGAGAACTCGCCACGCTTGGTGGCCACGACCGCGCCGTCACCTCGATCGCGATCTCGCCAGACGGCTCTCGCCTTGCGTCGGCCTCGCTGCAGGGCGACGTTCGACTGTGGGAACTGGCATCCCGCAAGCCCGGACCGGTCCTGGGACTGCCGCTGCAGTCGGTCCAGGCGGTCGCATTCGATCCCGCCGGGCAGACGGTCCTGTGCGGAACCGACACGGGCTCTGTCGTGCTGTGGGATGCCGCCTCGGGGCGCAAGCTCGGGCAGCTTCGACCGGGCACAGGCTCCGTGCGCGCCCTCGCGCTTGACGCGGCGGGATCGATGCTCGCCGTCGGTGGCAGTGATGGTGGCATCGCGCTTGGCACCCAGTCCGCAGGCCGCACTGCGCGAGCGCGCGCGCAGGCCGAAGCGCTCGTGCGCTCGCTGCGTCCGACCCTGCAGTCGTGGCTCACGGCGGGCGGGACCGCGCGTGCCCTGCAGGAGACCCAGCGCGCACCACTCTCGGATCAGGCGGCGCTGCGCGACCTCCTGCTGCTCGAGGGCCCCTCGGGGCTCCGCTGAGACATTCAGTCGCCGCGCCGACGCAGGCGGTGCGCGCGATGCACCACGAGCAGCGCACCGATCGTGGCCGCCGCGATCATGCCCAGCGTCACGATGCCACCGAGCACGATCGACTCGCGGATCAGGCCGCGCACGCCGCCATCTCCGCCCACGCGATCGCTCAGCTGGCCGATCGATCCCGAGAGATCGGCGAGCTTCGCCTGCACCTGCTCGAGATCGCCCGCACCCTGCCGAAGGTCGCCGAGTGCCCCCGTCACCTCGGGGCCGGTCAGCGCCAGTTCGGCCTGCGCCTGGATCTCCCAGCCTGCCGCGGTCGGCATGCGGCTGAGCAGCCAGAGCATCTGCTGTCCCGTGATGCGCGTCTGCTCGAGTTCGCGCGTGGCGTCGTTCACCGGGGTGAACATGCCTTCGTCGGCATCCTGCAGCACCGCGTACTCGCCGGGCGTGATGCCCTCGGTGTGCCGCCGATCCTCCAGGTCGACCAGACGCAGCAGCGTCGCGGTCTGGATGTCGGGATTCCTCTTAAGGAAGGCCTCGATCGCCGCGTCGATGCGTTTCATCCGCTCGGGCTCGATCCAGTCTTGGGCCAGTGCGTCGATCCGGTGCGCCAGCGGCGCGAACGTCTCGTCACAGATGCTGCTGAAGAGCCTCGGGATCAATCTCGCCCGGTTCTCGCAGGCGACCACCGACAGACGGCTCCAGACGTACAGATCCACCAGGTTGCGACCCGGATTGTCGCCCAGCACCATCGCGCGCACGTTCATCGTGGCCTCGTTGCGGGTCGCGGCGAGAATCGCCAGCTTTCGCGGCTCCTCCTGCCTCATCACGGCCCTCAGATAGGCCGCCTCGAAGCGCGAGATCGACAGGTCCGCCAAGTCAAGCAGGTCCTCGGAGAGCTCCGCGCGGGTTCGCTGCTGCGGCGTCGCCAGCCGTTGCTGCGGCGCGCACGCGGTCAACGCGAGCACCAGCGCGAGCAGGCGGATCCGTGCGGGCATGCGAGGCATGCGGCGAAGGTACGCGACGCTCACGGCTGCAGCACCATGTTCAGCGCGAGCAGGATGCCGTTGTGCACCCCATGCCCCACCATGCCCGGGTACACGCTGCCCGACCACTCCCGGGTGATGCAGAAGCCCAGCGAGACCCCCGCCAGCGCCGGAACCGCCAGCACGCCCTGCGGATGGATGGCCGCGAACACGGTGGCACTGAACAGCATCGCGAAGGCGATCGACAAGGCACGAGGCCAGCGCATCGAGCTCTGCCGGACATGCCCATACAGAAGCCCACGGAAGGCGATCTCCTCGACCACCGGGGCCGCCACGCACGCGACGGCGAACAGCGCCACCACCATGCCGCCCGAGGCTCCGGGCAGCATCTCCTGCACCGGATGGCTGACATCCTGGAAGCTGCGGCCCTTCATCAGGCTCGACAGCAGCAGTCCCACCGCGACACCCACGCCCATGCTCGGAAGCGCGCAGGCGTAGCTCGTGGCGCTCATCCAGCAGAATCGAACGAGGCTGCCGTGCCAGCGCAGGCCCGCGGCCTCGGCGAAGGCGCGCCAACGCGCACCGCGCACGCGCGCCCAGCCCAGCGCCGACAGGCTGGCGAAGGTGCAGGCCATCGAGAGCCACATGGCGCCCGCTCCCGGCTCGCCCCGATCGAACAACCACGAGGTCACCACCCGGATCACCAGGAACACCAGCATCCACGCGATGAACGTCTCGCCAAGGATCACCTGCATGCTCGGCGCGGACTCGATCGCGCTGCGGATGCGCTTCACGATCGCAAGGCTCACCAGCACCACCAGCAGGACCACGCCCGCCAAGCCGACGCCGACGAACCAGATCGCGGCGATCGCCAGCAGGACCATCAGCCAGCCAAGTCCCTCGTTCACGTCCTTCACCGCAACCGCATCGCCCTCCAGATCCGCGCGCGCGAGCCTGGCGAACCAGCCCATGCGAGCATCAAGCACGCTCCACTGCTCCGGGGTCAGCGCATTCGGTGCGAGCTGACCCCGCTGGGGCCACGCCCGCACCGCGGCGCGAACCGCCTCCACCAGTTCCGCCTCGGGTGCGCCACGCTCGGCCGACTCGGCGAGCTTCACCTGCTCGAGCCCACGCTCCCGCTGGCCTGCTCGCGCAAGCACCATCGCCGAAGCCAGGCGCGCCATCGGCCGCGTGCCAAGAGGATCGGTCGGCTCCAGAGCCTGACCGCCGAGCAGCGCCGCCAGCCGACCCTGCACCACCGTGATGGGGCTCAGGCTCGCCTGGTCCGAGGGCGCCTCTCCCTTGGCCGGATGATCCGCCTCCCCCAGGCGTTCGATCCCGATCCAGAGAGCCGGAACAAGGATCAGAAGCAGCCAGACAAGGCCTTTTCGAAGCGCGGAGGGCATGCAAGGCAGGCTAGCCACCCAATTTCGGCCTTGCCGGGGGATCCGCGCCTGCCCAGTTCGCCCCCCTGAACCCCTTGACAGAAAAGGCGATTTTCCTATCCTTCGCCGTTCTGCCCATTGGGCAACAGGAACACGAAACATGCCTCGCCAGACCACCTTCATCAAGCCCGGTTCCAACCGCCTCACCTGGCGTCATGTCGACGCTTCCGGCAAGGTGCTGGGCCGTCTCGCCACCCAGGTCGCCACCGTCCTCATGGGCAAGCATCGCCCGGACTACACGCCCAACGTCGATTGCGGCGAGGCGGTCGTGGTGACCAACGCGAGCGCAGTTGCCCTGACCGGCCGCAAGGCCGACCAGAAGACGCTGCGCCGCTGGAGCGGCTACCCCGGTGGTCTGCGCGTGCGCACCTATCGCACCCTGCAGAAGGAAGATCCCTGCTCGATGGTCGAGCAGGCCATCATCCGCATGCTTCCCCGCGGCCCGCTTGGCAGCAAGATGCGCCGCCGCCTGAAGGTGTTCGCCGGTGCCGAGCACCCGCACACCGCCCAGTCGCCCAAGGCGCTGGAAGTGAAGTCCCGCCGAACCACCCGCTGAATCACGAGCTGACGCATGACCACCTTCACCGCTTCGACTCCCGCCTCCCGCCCCCTGCGCGCCCAGCAGCCCGCCGACCGCTTCGGTTGGTGGTGGGCCACCGGTCGCCGCAAGACCAGCACCTGCCGCGTGCGCGTGAAGCCCGGCAAGGGCGAGATGCTCGTGAACGAGCGTCCGTTCGAGGAATTCTTCGTCATCGAGCGCGACCGCAAGAACATCCTCGCGGTCC
>JBIIOC010000068.1:0-12078 GCA_044337135.1 Phycisphaerales bacterium
CTGCCCGGATGGGAGCCCGCGCGCCGCAAGTCCTCGGCCGGCGGCCCACGGCGAAGGCGCAAGACATGAATGCCCGATCAATACCGCGCGACTGTCTGCGACTCACCCAGGGCCGACGCCGGAAGGCCGCGGTCCGCGCTACCCTTGCTGCCCGGCAGCCCCGCTAGCTCAGTTGGATAGAGCACCGGTTTCCTAAACTGGAGGTCGCGCGTTCGAATCGCGCGCGGGGCGTTCAGGCGCGAGCAAGGCGGACCATGCCCGGGACCCCGGATCGCGCGGTCTTTGCAGCTCAGCCTCGGGCGCGCAGTGGCAGGCCGAGTTCGTGCGCGGTCTGCAGCAGCGCGCGGTTCAGGCCGTCGAAGGTTTCCCAGCTCGGCGTGTCGCGCTTCTCGAAGAGCGCGGTGACGGTGTACTCGATGCCATAGGCGCCAAGGGCCGTCACGCCGACCTCGATGCTCTTGGCGCGCGCACCCGATGCCTGGCGAACCAGTTCCCTGGCACGCTCGCCGAAGGCCTGCAACTTCGCTGGTTCGGCATCGAACGAGACCGGAAGCACCGCCTTGAATTCCTTCAGCGCGTTGCCGGAATGCGTGTCGAGCTTCGTGTTCGCCATCGTGGCGTTCGGCACCAGCAGCCTTGTCTCGAGCTTGGTGCGCAGCGTGGTGGTGCGGAATCCGACGTGCTCGACCTTGCCCTGCACCCCCTCGAAGCTCAGCGTGTCGCCGACGCCGAAGTTCCGCTCGGCGGCAAGCACGATCGAGCTGAAGAAGTTGCGCAGCGGCTCCTGCAGCGCCAGCGCGAACGCGATGCCACCGATGCCAAGGCCCGCCAGCAACCGGTTCACCGAGCTCTCGGCACCCAGGATGCTCACGATCCAGACGACCGCGCCGATGAGCACGAGGATCTTCGCCACCCGCACCCGGATGATGATCAGGAGGTCATTCAGGGCACGCAGCGAGGCGCCATCCCGCTCGCGTGAGCGGGCCCACGCACCGGCGAAATCCGCCAGCTGCATGGCCAGACGCGCCACCAGCGCCACATTCACCACTTCCACCGCAAGCAACACCAGATCCAGCGGACCCAGCGGCAGTCCCAGCAGCAGCACCAGCCACGCGGCCGACTGCAGTGCCACGGTCCAGCCCGCAGCGTGCGTGCAGCGCACGATGATGGTGGACCAGTCCGTGCTGCCCGCGCCGCGACCCGCCACGCGTCGCAGCAGACCCTGGATCGGCACCTCGACCAGCAGCTTCAGCAGCCACCCCAGCAGCACCACGATCGGCAGGCCGAGCCATTGGTAGAGCTCCAGGCCCAGCGCGTGGCGCTTCCACGACTCGGGCAGCGACACCCAGAGGGCGACCTCCGGAGAGCGCCACTGCAGCACGTCGATCGGCTTCTTCGCCTCGCCAAGCGACGCAAGGGACGGGTTCACCGGACCATTCCGCATCACCTGCCGGAAGATGCTGGGCAGCGCCTCGATGGTGCGGCTGGCGAACTGCCACAGCCGCTCGCCACCCATGGCCGACCTGCGTCGCATCGTGACATCTCCCACGCTCATCGTGGCCAGCGTGAGCGAGTCCTCCTTGGGCTGATCCTCGAGCGCCACCGGCGGCAGGCGCTCGAGCGCCAACGCCAGCTGCAGCGCCAGCCGCTCGCCGATCTCCTCGCGCACGCCCGGCGGAATCGTGCTCAGGTCCATGCAGCGCATGGCCGACTCGGTGTCGCCACGCTGCATCGACTGCTCGAAGTGGCGCAGCAGCGCCATGGGCGTCGCGTATCCGAGCGGCTCCGGCGCCTCGGACGCGTCCGAGGTCGCCGCAGCTGGGGGCCCGGCCAGCGCGGCCGTGCTCAGCAACAGGCACAGCGCCCCCGCCAGGAGGGCATGCAGTCCGAACGACCCCCGCGCGATGTTCCGAATGCGCCCGTGTTCCCTTGCGCGCGACACGCGCCGTCAGTCCTTGGGCTCGGGCTCGAGATTCGCCAGGTAGCGACCACCCTTGGCCCGATCCGACTTCTCCTGCACGAAGTAGGCGATGCACCAGGCGGCAAGCAGGACGACCCAGGCGAGATTGACGAGCAGCACGGGGATCATGGGTCGAAAGTGTACCCTTCGCCCCCGCGGCCTTCCACGCCGTCCCCATGAGCCTCAGCTCCGCAGCCTCGCTTCTGCTTGCATCGGGCGTGCTCGCCACTCTGGTGGCCGGAGCCCTGTGGATGCGCGCGTGGCGTGGCCGCGTGACGGGCTGGAAGACCTGTTGCGGGCGATGCGGCTTCGAACTGCGTGGACTCAACCCGGGCGGCACCGCATGCCCCGAGTGCGGGCACAGCCTCGCGAAGGCGTCCCTGCGACCGGCGACATCGGAGACGGTGCCGTGGCGCTGGGCCGTGGCGATCATGGTGACGTCGCTGGGCGTCGCCCTGCTGTGGCTTGGACATCCGGCGCGACTGCTGAACGGCGGCCGAAGCCTGTGCCAGTGGCTTCCGAACTCCCTGCTGCTGGTCGCGTTCGAGAACATGCCCCGCGTGGCGATGCCGGAACTCGAGACGCGCCTGGTGGATGGAAGCATGGAGGGCCGCGATCTGGAGATGGCCGCCCGCGCCGCCGCCGCGACCGCGGTCTCCACGCCGGTCCAGCGCAATGGCGAGGGCGGGCGGATCCTGAGCCGTCTTGCCGATCTTCACCGCCTGCCACCCGCGCTCACCACCGAGCTGCTGACGACCTGCCTGCAAGGGGTGAATCCGATCACGGGAGAGCCCAGACCAGTGCGCGCGGGGAACCTGTTCATCGTGACCACGCGCCTGCCGAACCTGCAGACGACGGAGTGGATCAACCGCTCCACACTCAACCTGATCATCGAGAGGGCGACGCTGAAGGGCCCCGACGGCTCGATGCGGGACCTGACGAAGAACGCGCAGTTCCAGCAACGTGCCCGACGCGAATTCGATGGCGCGGCCTTCGAGGCACCCACCACCCCCGGTGACTACGAGGGAATCCTGAGCGTTTCCATGCAGCAGCCGGATGGACCCTTCCGCGCCACCGGCACGGCGCCCTTCAAGTTGCGCGTGGTGGATCCATCGCAGATCAAGATCGAGATCGTGCCCGTGCCAGACCTGGCGAGCGCGCTGCGGACGTGGGCGAGCGCAGCCACGAGTGCGTGCGATGCGTCGGGAAAGCTGATCGTCTCGCTGCCGGGCGACATCTCGCCGCTGCAACGCGACGATGCCGTGATCGGTTCACGCGTGCTGGTCGAGCAGGATGGCCTGCAGGTCGAGGTCGGCCGGGTCTGGATCGACATGACCGCGCCATCGATCGAGCTTTCGGCCGTGGCTCTTCCTGACGCGCTGGACCGGCAGCGACCCGCCACGCTTCGCATCGAACTGGACGCCGATTTTGCGCTGTCGAAGGCTGCCTCGAGCTGCACCGTTCTTGCGGACACCGTCCGTGTGCCGCTGAAGCTTCCGCCCGCCCCGACGCCTCCGCCGACGCCTGCCCCGATTCCCGCCGCGGCACCTCAAGGCTGAACCATGCGTGATCCGCTGCTGAACATCGTGCTGCTGCACCCGCAGATCCCGAACAACACCGGGAACGTTGGTCGCACGGCGGCCGTCACGGGATGCCGTCTGCACATCGTGCATCCGATCGCCTTCGACATGAGCGAGAAGGCGCGGCGCCGGGCAGGGCTCGACTACTGGCACCTGGTCGATTGCCGCGAACACGCCAGCTGGGAGGCCTATCTCGAGGCCGAGAAGCCGGCGCGCGCGTGGCTCTACACCACGGGCTCAAGCCACCCTCACTGGCAGGCACGGTTCCAGCGAGGCGACCACCTGCTGTTCGGCAGCGAGACCGATGGCGCCCCAAGGGCGGTTCACGACTGGATCGCGCAGCGATTCGGCGAGGCGCACCGTGTCAACCTTCCCATGCGCCCCCACCCCGACGCCCGAAGCCTGAACCTTGCCACGGCCGTCGCCTGCGGGGTCTATGAGGGCCTTCGGCAGGTCTGCCTGGCAGATCCTTCCGCGCTGCTGCCGGGTCCCGGGAACCCGTAGCATGTCCGCTTCGGATTGAATTTGGCCCCCCGACGCCCCGAGACCCGATCCATGCACCCCACAACACGACGCGGCTTCACCCTGGTTGAACTCCTTGTCACGGTCGGCATCATCGCCCTGCTGGTCGGCATCCTGCTGCCCGCGCTTGGCAAGGTGCAGGAGCGAGCCAAGGCCACCCAGACGCGCGGCCTGATGGAGGAGTTCTCGAAGGCGTGCGACAGTTTCCAGCAGGAGATCGGTCGCTACCCCGGCCTGATTCCCGATGACATCCTGGCCGGCGATCCGAAGTTCAGCTCGACCGAAAATGCCCTGCTCGAGCTGATGGGCGGCGGCGTGCGCAAGGCCGACATGGAGCAGACCGCCTACGACGCGCTGAGGACCGCCGATGGCTGGACCGAGGTGAGCTTCACCGTGAGCGGCGGCACCCCCTACCTGGTGAAGATCAATCCGGGCAAGGTCGGCGAGGGACCTCGCATCGCCGGCAAGCAGTACCCCGCGTTCTTCGCCCCCAAGGCAGCGGACCTGCAGCCGATCGGCGGAAAGCTCGGAAGCAACGATCAGCCCCTCACCGATGAGCAGGGCAACCCGATCGTCACCAGCGGCGCGGATGGCGAGATCGCCAAGCTTCCCGGCCTCCGCGATTCGTGGGGCAATCCGCTGCTCTACATGCGCTCCATCCGAACCATGGGTCCGCTCTGTGGCCGCGCCTCGGACCGCCCCCAGTTCATCGTGCTGAGCAACTCGGGCGGTCGCTTCGCGGGCCTGCAGCCCTACCTCGGAAGCCCCTCCCTCGGGGCGATGATGAGCAAGCAGACCAAGGCGAATGCGCCATCGGGCGCCGCGTACTCGGTGCTCGACGGCGCGGATGACCAGGGCAAGATCCGGAACTTCGCGCAGCTGATCCGCAACCCGGCCTTCGGCGAGCCGACCAAGCCACTGCAGTCGAGCCCGCGCGGCAGGTTCGTGATCCTCTCGAGCGGCAAGGACGGCGTCTTCTTCAGCACCGAGGACGGTCCGGGCCGAAAGGGCGCGCCGGTCACCGATCTTGCGACCAAGGAAGCGCTCGCCGCGATCGACAACTACGACGACATTCGCGTGTTCGGCGGCGGCTGAGTCGACCGAAACATCGAGGAGCAAACGAAGACGGCCGCCCCGGAAGGGCGGCCGTCCTGCTTCGTTTGACTTGCGCGCAGGGCGCGGGATCGATCACTGATCCATCGGCGGCGGCGGCGGAGCGCCATCGCCATCCTTCGGCGGCGGTGGCGGACCACCGGGCTTGCCGCCCTTGCCGCCCTTGCCACCGTTGCCACCCTTGCCGCCCGGGCCGCCCTCGCCGCCGGGACCGCCCTTGCCGGCACGCTCCTTCATCTTGGCCTCGGTCTCGGCGAGCTTCTTCTTGAACGCCCCCTGCTGGTCGGCGCTCAGGAGCGCGAACATCTGCTTCTGGCCTTCCTCGATCTTCGGCCGGCTCTCGTTGAGCTTCTGCATTTCCTGCATGACGGCAGGATCGGGACGGCCGCCGCTCTGCATCGCGCTCTCGATCTGCTCGCGGAGCGACTTGAGCTGCTCGGCGTTGGCCTCCTGCCAAGCCTTCATCTTGCCCTCGAACTCCTTCTGGATCTTCTCGGCCTGCCCCAACTGCTCGGGGGTCAGCGTGCCCTTGAACTCGTTCCACGTCATCATCCAGGCGCGACCGCCCTGCATGCGCTCGCGCGCTCCGCCCGCAGCACCACCCTGCCGACGGCCCGGCTTGCCAGCTCCGCCGAAGTCGCCATCGCCTTCCTGCGCGCCCGGAGGCACTGGAGGTCCGCCGGTGTCACCACCACCCTGCGGTGGCGGCGGCTGACCGGGGCCCTGCGCGCTGGCCGCGAAGATGGCGGTTCCGATGGCGATCGCCGAAGCGAGGCATCGAAGGTTGAAGAGACGGTCGGTGTTGCTGGCTGGACGCATGGGTCCGTTCCTTTCGGGTGTCGGTGCCTCCGGATCCACTCGGACCGGAACCCGCACCGGGCGTTGAACGGACCCTGCATCGGCGGTATTGCCGGGCTCGGGCGAATTCCTCTGGAAATCGCCGCTGCGGAAGTTTCCAAGGGCTTCTAGGATCTCCCTCCCATGCCATTCGACCGTGACGCCGTGGAACAGGCCCTCCGCACCGTTCAGGACCCCGAGATCCACAAGGATCTTGTGACGCTGGGCATGGTGAAGCACATCGCCGTCGGAGGCGATTCGGTGCGGCTGGTGATCGAGCTCACCACCCCCGCCTGCCCGATGAAGGACAAGATCCGCGCCGATGTGGAAGCCGCTGTCCACGCCAAGGCGAAGGCCTGCGGCACCACCATCGAGTTGATCGAGATCGAGTTCACCGCCGACGTTCGCAAGGCCAACGAGAAGGTGCAGGATCAGGGCAACCCGCTCCCGCTCGTGAAGCAGGTCATCGCCGTGGGCGCAGGCAAGGGTGGCGTGGGCAAGAGCACGGTCGCGGTGAACCTGGCTGTCGGCCTGGCGCGCTTCGGCAGCAAGGTGGGCCTGCTCGATGCCGACATCTACGGCCCGAGCGCACCCACCATGCTGGGCCTGGACCAGGTGGGAACGAAGGCGCGCGGCAACATGCTGCTGCCCTTCGAGGTGCACGGCATCAAGGCGATGACGATCGGCAAGCTGGTCGATCCCGACAAGGCGCTCGTGTGGCGCGGACCGATGGCGCACGGAGCCTTCAAGCAGCTCGCGACGCAGACCGACTGGGGCGCGCTGGATTACCTGGTGATCGACCTGCCGCCGGGCACTGGTGATGTGGCGCTGACGATGAGCCAGCTGCTGCCGGTCACGGGTGCGGTCGTGGTGTGCACCCCGCAGCGCGTGGCGCAGGACGACGCCCGCCGGGCCGTGCGCATGTTCCAGAATCTGGGCGTGGACGTGCTGGGCGTGGTGGAGAACATGAGCTTCTTCGCGGCGCCGGACGGGACCGAGCACGACCTGTTCGGCCGCGGTGGCGCCGAGATCATGGCGCAGACCATGGGGCTGCCGTTCCTGGGTTCGCTTCCCATTCACGTGGACCTGCGTCGAAACGGCGACGAGGGCACGCCCCTGCGCAACTGGGAGGTGCCGGCGATGGGCAAGTCGCTCGACGCGCTCTGCCAGCAGGTGGCGGCGCAGGCGAGCCTGGCGGCGATGGGCGGAAACGCGGCCGACCGGCCCACGCTGACCATCAGCTGACGGCCGGACGACACGGGCGGCCCGTGAACGGTCCGCCCTCGGCTGCCGGACTCAGTGCGCCTCGGGCTCGGGCTTCTTGCCGGGCTCTTCCTGGACCTTGGCCCCGCCGTGCGGCATGCGCTTGACCAGGCCCCAGCGGGCCGCGAAGCCCACGATCATCACGAAGAACACCGGCACGACGAGCTGGTCGAAGGTGGCCGAGCCGATCATGCCGCCCATGACGGTGGTGCCGATCGACTGTCGGCTGTTGGCGCCGGCGCCCACCGCCACCACCAGCGGCGCGATGCCCAGGATGAACGCGATGGCCGTCATCATGATGGGCCGCAGTCGCTGATGCGAGGCGTTCACGGCGGCGTCGATGACCGACTCGCCCTGGTCGTAGCGCGCCTTCGCGAACTCGACGATGAGGATGGCGTTCTTGGCGGCCAGACCGACCAGCATGACCATGCCGATCTGGGCGTAGACGTCCAGCGACCGTCCTCGGATGTGCATGAGGACCAGCGCGCCAAGCACGGCGAACGTCACGGCGAGCAGCACGTTGAGGGGCAGGATCCAGCTCTCGTAGAGCGCCGCGAGCAGCAGGAACACGGCGACGATCGCCATGATGAAGACGAAGGGCGCGTAGCTGCCGGCCTCGATCTGCTGGTAGGTGGTGCCGGTCCACTCGTAGCTGACACCGTCAGGCAGCACCTGTGCGGCGACCTCCTCAACGGCCTTGATCGAGTCGCCCGAGCCGTGGCCGGGCCCGGTGGAGCCGTTGAGCTGGATGGTGTTGTAGAGGTTGTAGCGCGTGGCGTTGTCGGTGCCCACGATGAACTCGTAGTCGGCGAAGCTGCTGAGCGGCACCATGCCGCCGTTCTTGTTGCGCACGTACAGGTTGAAGACGTCGCGGATGCGCATGCGGCTGGCCGCGTCGGCCTGCACCATGACGTTGTAGACCTGGTTGAACTCGTTGAAGTTGTTGATGAACGACTGGCCGAGCGTCTGGCCCATGGCCGAGAAGACGTCGGTCATGTTCAGGCCGTAGTTGATCGCCTTGGCTCGGTCGATCGTGATCCGCACGATCGGCACCTGCGACTGGAACGGCGTGGTCACGCCCGCCACCTCGGGACGCTTCTGCAGCGCCTCGATCATGTCGTTGGCGGCGCCGGCCAGGAAGCTGAACCCCTGCCCGTTCACGTCCTCCAGCTGCAGCTGCCAGCCGGCGACGGTGCCGAGGCCCGGGATGGGTGGCGGCGGGAACGGCATCGCGATGC
The DNA here is from genome assembly GCA_044337135.1 of Phycisphaerales bacterium. Taxonomy (GTDB): domain Bacteria; phylum Planctomycetota; class Phycisphaerae; order Phycisphaerales; family SM1A02; genus SYAC01. Next base: position 8,514 of record JBIIOC010000068.1, read on the forward strand.
CCTCGGGAATCGCCATCAGCTTGGGCGCCGCGCGCGTGATGATCGCGCGCGCGTTCTCGGTGAACGGGTCGCGCTGATCCCACGGCTTCAGCACCACGATGATGAAGGCCGAATTCGTGGTGGTGACGTTCGTCATCAGGTTCAGGCCGTTGATCTCGATCACGTTCACCACGGCCGGATCCTGCCGGACGATCTCCAGCACCTTCTTGCTGACGGCCTCGGTTCGCTCGAGGCTGCAGCCCGAGGGCATCTGCACGCCGACGAAGTAGTAGCCCTGATCCTCGTTCGGGATGAACGCGGTCGGCGTGCGCTCCAGCAGGTGGAACACCCCGGCCGCGCCCAGCAGGAACGCCGCGGCGATGATCCACCAGCGGTGCGCCAGCCAGCGCACGAACGCGGAGTACTTGTGGGTGGCCCAGTCGAAGCCCCGGTTGAACAGCACGAAGGGCTTGAACCTGGTCTCGTGCGGCTTGTCCAGGAAGACCGCGCACAGCGCGGGCGAGAGCGTGAGCGAGTTCACCATGCTCAGCGCGATGCTGAAGGCGATGGTGAGCGCGAACTGGTTGTACAGCTGGCCGGTGATGCCGGGCATGAGCGATGCCGGGATGAAGACCGCCAGCAGAACGCTGCTGGTGGCCACGATGGGTCCGGCGACCTCGTCCATCGCACGCTCGGCGGCCACGATGCCGTTGGGAGCGCCGAGCTCAAGCTGCCGGTAGACGTTCTCCACCACGATGATCGAGTCGTCGACCACCAGGCCGATGGCCAGGACGAGTCCCAGCAGCGTCAGCGTGTTGATGCTGAAGCCCGCGGCCGCCATGATCGCGAAGGTGCCCACGATCGACACCGGGATCGCGATCATCGGGATCAGCGTGGCACGCCCGCTCTGCAGGAAGATGAAGATCACGGCCAGCACGAGCAGGCCCGCCTCGACGAGCGTCTTGATGAGCTCCTCGATCGAGGCCGACACGAACTTCGTGCTGTCGTAGGTGACCTGCCACTTCACGCCGGGCGGAAGCAGCGGCTCGATGCGGCGCATCTGCTCCTGCACCTTCTCGACCACGTCGTAGGCGTTGGCCGTCGGGAGCTGGTAGATGCCGATGGTGCCCGTGCTGCCTCCGTTCAGGCTCGACGTGCTGCTGTACTGGTAGGCACCCAGTTCCACGCGCCCCACGTCGCGAACGCGCACGACGGCGCCGTCGGGGCCGGTGCGCACCACGATGTCCTCGAAGTCCTTCGCGGAGACGAGGCGGCCCTTCGTGGTGAGCGTGAGGTTGAAGCTCGGCGATCCGGTCGTCGGCGTGGCGCCGACGCTGCCGATCGCGGCCTGCTGGTTCTGGTCGTAGACCGCGCTGACCACATCCTGCGGCGACAGGCTCATGGCGGTCAGCCGCTCCGGGTCGAGCCAGACGCGCATGCTGTACTGCAGCAGGCCGAAGATGGTGATGCTGCCGACGCCGTCCACGCGGGCGAGCACGGGCTGCACGATCGCGTTGGCGTAGTTCGACAGGAACGTGCTGTCGTACGTGCCGTCGGTGGAGAGCAGCGACACGACCACCGTCAGGTTCGTCGACTGCTTGTTGATCGTCACGCCAAGGTCCTGCACCGCCTTCGGGAGCTGCGGGATGGCCGACTGGACGCGATTCAGCACGTCGACCGCGCCGATGTTCAGGTCGTAGCCCACCTCGAAGGTGACCGTGATGACCGAGGCGCCGTTGTTGGTGCTGTTGGAGGACATGTACAGCATGCCCTCGACGCCGTTGATCTGGTTCTCGAGCGGCATGGTGACCGCGCTGGCCACCGTGAGCGCGTCCGCGCCGTTGTAGTTGCTGTTCACCTGCACCGTGGGCGGAACGACGTTGGGGAACTGCGAGATCGGCAGCACCACCATGGCGATCGCGCCGGCGAGCGCCGTGATGATGGCGATCACGCTGGCGAAGATCGGACGGTGGATGAAGAAGCGCACCATGGTGGGATTCCGCCGCGGCGGCCTACTTTGCGGCCCCTGCCGTGGTCGGCTTGGCTGGCGCGCCGTGCGCCTCGGCCGAGGTGTCGATGATCTTGCTGCCGGTCTTGAGGCGCTGGATGCCGTCGACCACGATGCGGTCGCCTTCCTTCAGGTCGCCGGTGAAGGCCAGCTGTCCATCCTCGGACTTGATGGGCTTGATGGAGACCGACTCCACCGTTCCATCGGGCTTCACGCGCCACACGAAGATGTCGGAGAGCCGCGCGAAGGCCGCACGCTCGGGCACCGTCATCGCCTGGCCAAGGTCGCCCAGCACCACCGTGACGTCCACGTAGGCGCCGGCCCGGAACACGCCGGTCGGGTTCGGGAACTCGGCACGAAGCATGAGCGTGCTGGTCTCGGTGGAGACCTGGTTGTTGGCGAACACCAGCCTTCCGGTCGCCTTCACGGGATCCTGCCCGTCCGTCTCGATCTCGACCGTGACGGGCCCCTTGGCCATGAGCTCCTGGTAACGCGGCCAGTCCTTCGACGAGGGACTGAACTGCACCCACATCGGATCGACCTGCACGAGCGTGTTCAGGTTGCGGGTGCTGGCCTCCCCGACCACGGCGCCCTCGAAGTACGCGCTGGCACCCAGCAGGCCCGCGAAGGGGCTGCTGATGGTGCAGTAGGAGAGGTCAAGCTTCGCGTTGATGAGCTGCGCCTGCGCAACCTCGACCTGGCCCTGAGCCGACTCGTACTTGGTGACCAGGTCGTCGAACATCTGCTGGCTGATCGCGTTCTGCTTCACCAGCGGCTCGTTGCGGTCCCGCTCGAGCTTGGCATAGTTGCGCTCCGCCATCGCCTCGGCCAGCTTGCCTTCGGCCGCCAGCACCGCGGCCTCGTACTGGCGTGGATCGATGCGGTAGACGACGTCGCCCGGCTTCGTCACGGCGCCGTCGGCGAGCCCCTGCTTCAGCAGGAACCCCGGCACGCGCGCGACCAGGTCGATGCTGCGCGGCGAGGCCACGATGCCGGGATAGGTCTGGCGCATCGGCACGTCGCGCTTGACGATCGTCGTGGTGGTGACGGGAACACCCTCGGGGCGTGCCGGCGGCGGCGCGGACTCGCCGCATGCGACGAGCGTGCAGAGAATCATGGCGGCGATGGCATGGTGCGGGCGCATGTCGGTACTCATCCTTGGGTCGGTTGCTCGGCGGGCTCAGCCGGGTTCTCGTCAGGCAGCTTGGGCTGGGTCTTCCACATGTCAGGACCGTCCTTGTCGAAGGCGTCCTCGCCCGCGGCAGGCAGGCTCGCACTCTCCCAGCCGCCACCGAGGCTTCGGTAGAGGCCGACCAGGTTCTGCGAGGTCAGGCCGCGCGCCTGGGCGTAGCCGCTCTCGGCCTCGAGCACGTACTGCGCCAGACTCAGCAGCTTGGTGACATCGATCGTGCCGGCCTTGTAGCGGGAAAGGGCGAGGTCGTACACGTTCCGCGTGTCGCTCAGCGTCTCGGTGTAGGCCTTCACCTGGAGCCGGGCGCCCGCGTAGTTGTCGAGCGCGCTCTGCACCTGGCTTGCCGCGTTGAGGAGCGCCAGACGCCACTGCAGCGCCGCGCCAAG
>JBIIOC010000069.1:0-11941 GCA_044337135.1 Phycisphaerales bacterium
TTCCCCGACGATGCAGGAGATCGCCGACACGCTCGGCATCAGCAAGGTCACCGTGTTCGAGCACGTGCAGGCGCTCGTCGACAAGGGCGCCCTGGTGCGCCAGCCGAACAAGGCTCGCTCTTTGGCGATTGCCGAAGAAGCGACGCTGCCTGACGAGACCGCCAAGTCCGGCGAGCTGCCGCTTGTCGGCCGCATTGCCGCGGGCCATCCGGTGGAGAAGTACGAGCAGCAGGAGACGCTGCAGCTCGAGTCGATCTTCGGGCCTCGACGCGGCCAGCGAGGCAGTCTCTTCGCGCTGCAGGTGGATGGCATGAGCATGCGCGACGAGGGCATTCTCGATGGCGACTACGTGATCGTCGAGCAGCGCAGCGTGGCCCGCAACGGGGAGCGCGTGGTTGCCCTGCTGCCAGACGGCGAAACCACCCTGAAGACCTACTTCCGCGAGAAGGATCACATCCGGCTGCAGCCGGCCAATCCCGAATTCGATCCGATCCGGGTGAAGGAATGCGCGATCCAGGGCGTGGTGGTCGGCGTGCTGCGCCGCTACGAGCGCAACTAGCGCTTCAGCAGTTCACGCACATAGGCGCCAGCGCGATCGGCGGCGGTCTGAGGGTCGCCCTCGGCCATTCGTCGAACAAGCGAGCTTCCGACGATCGCCGCGTCGGCGTGCTGGCAGACCGCGCGCACGTGCGCGGCGGTGCCGATGCCGAATCCGACCGCCAGCGGCAGGCTCGTCCTCGCGCGCACGCGGCGCACCAGCGACTCGACCTCCGGGGCGTCCTGGCGTTCGCCGGTGATGCCGGCACGCGCGAGCAGGTAGACGAACCCCCGGCAGCGCTTCACCAGCCGCTCGATGCGTGCATCGGTGCTTGTCGGCGCGACCAGCATCGCGAACGCGAGATCCCGACGCTCAGCCTCGGCATGCAGCGGATCGACGGCGTCCAGATCCGCGTCGGGGACGATGACGCCGTCAAGGCCCGCATCAGCCAGCGCCGCGATGAACGCGGCGCCTCCCGAGCGTTCCACGATGCTCACGCTGACCATCGCCACAAGACCCATCCGCACGCTCGCGCGCAGATCACGCACCTTGGCCAGCACGCCCGAGGGACTCACGCCGCGCTGCAATGCCCGGTGCATCGCCTCCGCGATCACCGGACCGTCCGCGATGGGATCGGAGAAGGGAATGCCGATCTCCGCGATCGAGGCACCCGCCTGCTCCAGCGCGGCCAGCGTTCCGGGAAGCGCATCGAGCGCCGGATCGCCCGCGACCACGAAAGGCATGAGAGCCTTGCGGCCCTCGGCGCGGAGTTGCTCGAAGATGCGGTCGATGCGCGACATCGGCGCGATCGTAGCGACCCGCGGTAGCCTTTCCGCCTGAAGCGGCCTGGTAGCTCAGCGGATAGAGCGTCCGACTCATAATCGGAGAGACCTCGGTTCGAATCCGAGCCGGGCCATTGGCGAATAGGGGCGCATGGATCATTCGCCGCGATGGATGAGGTTCTGGCTGCAGGCCGCGGGCATCTACAACCTCGTCTGGGGGGCCGTGGTGATCCTGCTTCCGGATTGGCCGCTTCGGATGGCCTCGATGGAGCCGCTGACGGAACCGGGCCGCGCGATCTGGCAGTGCCTTGGCATGGTGATCGGGGTGTACGGGGTCGGCTACCTCTGCGCGGCTCGCGATCCGATCCGCCACTGGCCCATCGTGCTGGTCGGCTTTCTTGGCAAGATCTTCGGCCCGATCGGCTTCGCCTGGACGGCGGCGCGCGGCGCGATTCCGTGGCACTTCGGATTCACCATCCTGACCAATGACCTGCTCTGGTGGGTCCCGTTCGGGATGATCCTGCTGGCGGCGCGCCGCCGGTTCGCGGTGGAGACATTGAAGCGCTAGTCGCCGCACAACTACGATGCGCGCATGCAATGGCTGCGCTCGATCCTGCTCCTGCCCGTCCTGATCGCCTGCACGACCGTGGAGGGCACGGGCCGAAAGCAGCTCAACATCTACTCGGAGCGCGATGAGGCCTCCTTGGGCCAGCAGGCCTACGCCGAGGAACTCAAGGGGGCGAAGATCCTCCCCGAGAGCGACCCACGCGTGCTTCGCGTTCGCTCGATCGGCAAGCGGATCGAGAACGCGGCGCGCCAGCGCTACCCGCGCATGGCCAATCAGATGGTGTGGACCTGGACGGTGGTCGATGACCCGAAGATGGTGAACGCCTGGATGGTGCCTGGCGGGCGCGCCGCCGTGTACACCGGCATGATCGACTTCGCCCGCAGCGATGACGAACTGGCGGTGGTCATGGGCCACGAGGCATGCCATGCCATCGCGCGCCACGGCACCGAGCGCGTCTCGCACGGCACGCTGATCGGCACGGGAACCGAGATCGCGGGCGCCGCCGCCGGCAGCCCGGAGGTTGCGCAGGGAAGCGCCATGGCAGCCCACCTGCTTCTGCAACTGCCCCACAGCCGTGACCAGGAGATCGAGGCCGACGAGATGGGTCTTCTCACGGCCGCCCAGGCAGGCTACGACCCGCGCAGCGCGATCGACCTTTGGCGTCGCATGCAGTCGCAGAATGGCGGCTCGATCGAGTTCCTGAGCACCCACCCCAGCGAAAGCACGCGCATCGAGCGACTGCAGGCGCTCATGCCGCAGGCGACCGCGATCTGGCAGCGCGCCCGCGCCGACGCGCCAGCCGCCAACGCAACCGCGCCGCGTTCCCAAGCACGCTGAGGTCGCTCAGCGCCATCGCGACGGCCGCGACCATCGGCCCGTGCGGGCCCAGCAGCGCGAAGGCGGCCGCGGGGATCGCCACGGCGTTGTAGACGAACGCCAGGCCGAGGTTCTGCCGCACGCAGCGCAGCGTCTCTCGTCCGACTTCGAACAGGCCGGGCAACGCGGTCAGGCGTCCACCGACCAGGACCACCGAGGCGCTCTCGCCGGCGATCGCCACGCCCGAACCCATGGCGATGCCAAGCGCGCTCTCGGCCAGCGCGCCCGCGTCATTCACGCCGTCCCCCACCATGGCGGCGACGTCGCCCGCCTCGCGAAGGATCCGCGCCTTGTCGGCCGGCATGAGCCCGGCGCGCACCTCATCCACGCCCACAAGACCTGCCACGCGACCCGCCTCGGCCGCCGCATCGCCCGTGAGCATGCCGACCTGCAATCCCATGCCCTTCAGGCGCGCGACCACCTCCGCGGCCTCGGTGCGCACGCTGTCCCGAAGCTGCATTCGCGCAAGTTGCACGCCATCCGCTCGCACCACGCAACTGGCCTGCGCGTCACGAACGACCTCCACACGGACACCCTGCACCGTCGCGCGCACGCCGACACCGGGAACCGCCTCGAAGTCGCTCGCGGGCGGCACCGACAGGCCGCGCGCCCGCGCCAGCGCCACGATTGCACGACCGATCGGATGCTCGCTGCCAACCTCCGCCGCCGCCGCGAGCGTGAGGGCCCGAAGCTCGTCACCCGCGCACTCCACGCGCTCGATCGAGGGCGTCCCCTGCGTCAGGGTGCCGGTCTTGTCGAACAGCACGCGCCGCACGCGGCCGGCGCGCTCGAGCGCCGCCGCCTCCTTCACCAGCACGCCACGAAGGCTCGCTTCGCCGGCACCCGCCATGATGGCCATTGGCGTGGCCAGCCCCAGTGCGCACGGGCACGAGATGATCAGCACCGAAGTCGCGGCGAGCACGCCCGTCGACCAGTCGCCGGCGATCCCCCAACCCAGCAACGTGAGACACGCGATTCCCAGCACCACCGGCACGAACACGCCAGCCACGCGGTCCGCGAGCGTCTGGATGGGAGCACGGCTGGCCTGCGCGCGTTGCACCATCAGGGCCACGCGCATCAGGCTGGTCACGCGACCGCCCGCGCTCACGCGAACCAGAATCATGCCCGTCAGGTTCAACGTGCCGGCCGCGACCTTGTCTCCCTCGCGACGCGTGACTGGAAGCGATTCGCCCGAGATCACCGACTCGTCCAGATCCGCCGTGCCCGACTCGATGGATCCATCCACCGGCACGCGGCCACCTGGGCGAACCCGCACCAGATCGCCGGCGCGCACCTGCTCCATCGGCACGCGCTGCGCCTCACCGTCGGAGCCCATGCGCTCCACTTCGTCCGGCTGCAGCTGAAGCAGTTCACGCACCGCCTCGCCGGCGCGGCGCGTGGTCTTGGCCTCGAGCCAGTGGCCAATGGAGATGATCGCTAGAAGCGCCGCGGATTCGCTGAACCAGAGCGGATGATCCTCGAGCCGGCCGGAGCGTTGCGCGAGCCACGTGATGACGCTGGCCAGGTACGCGGTGGTCGCACCCAGCGCGATCAGCACATCCATGTTCGATCGGCCCTTGCGGAGCACGCTCCATGCGCTGCTCCAGAAGCCGGAACCGACCAGGGCCATCGACAGGGTGCCCCCCACCAGCAACGCGGGAGACAGCCAGCCCGCGTGCGCATGCGAGCCTGCGCCGATCCAGTGCAGCGTCTCCATCGGCACCCAGATGCAGGCACCCATCAGTGCGCGCCGCTTCCACGCGCGCTCGGCGTGCGCCTGCCGGGCCTCGACCGAAGCGCGCAGCACTTCAGGGTCCTCGAACGATTCGACCTCCGTCGCCCGGTAACCCGCCTGCTCCACCGCATGCAGCATGGCGTCGCTCGACGCGTCACCCGTGATCGAAGCCAGGCCAGCCGCGAAGTCGACCTCGGCCCTTTTCACGCCGGAAACGCGTTCCAGAGCGGTGCGGACCGCCACCGCACAGCCGGCACAGTCCATGCCTTCCACGCGAAGCGTTCGGGTCGATCCGGCCGTTTCCACGAGCTCATCGTAGGGTTTCGCCTAACCAGGACCGAATTGCCGATATCCTTCTCCCGATGCAGACGACCCCCGGCATCCAGCCGCTTCGTGCCGCAGCGCTTGTCGCCGCGGCCATGCTGCTGACCATCACGCTTGCGGCCGCGACGGCCGGAAGCGCCCCGTCGTCCTGCGTCGCGGCCTGCCCGGCGCTTCGCTGCGTCTCGGGCTCCATCGTGACCTGCTCGATGGATGCCGCCGAGGCGTCGAGCCCCGCGCCGGTCTCGGCCGGAAAGCTTGGACTTGTCTCCCCCGGAGCGATCGCATGCGTCTCGGCACCCGCCGGATGGCGCACGCTCGATCTGCCCCCGCCGGTGCGCTGAACCGCTGGTTCGCGTCCGTCCCCGTTCCGTCCTGATCCAGACACACCTCGGCCGCGCGGCCATTGCCGCGTCGCCTTTCGGAGCATTCCCCATGGGCGTCCCCATCTTCGGCTCACTCGCTCGCAAGCTCTTCGGCACCCGCAACCAGCGCATGGTCAAGCGTTACCTGCGCGTGGTGGCCTCGGTCGGAAAGCTCGAGGCCGGCATCCGTCCGCTGACCGACACGCAGCTGCGCGCGAAGACGGACGAGTTCCGCAAGCGCGTGAAGGCCGGCGAGAAGCCCTTTGACCTGATGCCCGAGATCTTCGCCGTCGCGCGCGAGGCGATGGATCGCGCGGTCGGCATCCGCAACATCTTCAATCCCGAGGCCGGATTCGACCCCACCACCCTGCCCGCCGACGCTCGCGCGCTCTACGACGCCACGAAGGCCCAGATGGACGCCACGCCAGCCGCCGAGCCGGTGGAGGCGCTGCTTGGCTGCAGCCATCCGATTCCGGGCTGGCAGCTGGTCGACATTCCGCCCGCGCTGTACGAGGCCGTCCGCGCACTGCACCCCGAGAGCCGCCCGCCCTTCCGTGCGCGCCCGTTCGACGTGCAGATCATCGGCGGCGTGGTGCTGAGCGAGGGCCGCATCGCCGAGATGAAGACCGGCGAGGGCAAGACGATCGTGGGCCCGCTCGCCTGCTACCTGGCCTGCTGCGAGGGCAAGCAGGTTCACGTCGTCACCGTGAACGACTACCTGGTGCAGCGCGACCGCGACTGGACCTTCCCATTCTTCCATGCGCTGGGACTGACGGTCGGCGCGATCCACCCCATGCACATGCAGGGACACGAAGGCAAGCGTGCGGCGTACCGGTGCGACGTCGTCTACGGCACGACCGCCGAGTTCGGATTCGACTACCTGCGCGACAACATGAAGCTGCGTCCCGAGGACCAGGTGCAGCGTCGGCGCGACTTCGCGATCGTGGACGAGGTCGACAGCATCCTGATCGACGAGGCCCGCACGCCGCTCATCATCAGCGGCCTGGCCGAACGCCAGACGCCACGCTACGAGCTGGCCGACCGCATCGCGCGCGAGCTCGTGGAGCGCCAGAAGCCCTGGACCGCCGCCGACGAGGCCGTGCAGGCCTGCCGCGTCGAGCTGAGCGGCCTCGAGGGCGACATCCGCAACGCGCGCGACCGCGCCAGGGTGCCCGAGCTCAAGAAGGCGATGCAGGCCGCGCGGGAGCGGCTGCCGCAGCTCGAGAAGCAGCGCGACGGCCACACGCAGTTCTTCGAGGTCGAGCTCGACAAGAAGAAGGCCGTGCTCACGCATGACGGAATCGGCGAGGCGCAGAAGATCGCCGGGGTGGGCAGCTTCTACGTGGGCGAGAACATCGACATGCCTCACCTGCTGGAGCAGTCGATCCGCGCGCACGTGGTCTACCAGCGCGATCGCGACTACGTGATCGCTTCGGACGAGGACGGACAGCTGGGCGTGGTGATCGTCGATCAGAACACGGGCCGCAAGATGGTCGGCCGGCAGTGGTCGGACGGCCTGCATCAGGCGGTCGAGGCCAAGGAAGGCGTGCGGATCAAGGAAGAGACGCAGACGATGGCCACGATCACCATCCAGAACTACTTCAAGCTCTACAAGCGCCTGGCCGGCATGACCGGCACGGCCGACACCGAGGCGACGGAGTTCCACGAGATCTACCGGCTCGACGTGGTGAGCATTCCCACCAACAAGCCCGTGCGCCGGCAGGACCGCGAGGACCAGGTCTACCTGAGCGAGAAGGACAAGTGGAACGCGATCCTCGACGAGATCGCCCGCATGCACGACGCCGGCCGACCCGTGCTGGTGGGCACGACCAGCGTCGAGAAGAGCGAACTGCTCAGCAGCATGCTCTCCAAGCGGCACGGCATCAAGCACGAGGTCCTGAACGCCAAGCAGCACGAGCGCGAGGCCGAGATCGTGGCCGGCGCCGGCCAGCTCGGTGCCGTGATGATCGCGACGAACATGGCGGGCCGCGGCACGGACATCAAGCTGGGGCGCATCGACCGCCCCGCGCTGGTCGAGCACTGGAAGCGCCGCAACCTCGCCCCACGCGAGGTCGACGCCTCGATGTCCGACGAGGCGATCCTGGCCGCGGTGCACCGCCACCTGCTGGTGAACCGCGCGAAGCTGGACCGCAAGGAGGTGGCCTCGATGGACGACGCGGCCGCCCGCGTGGCGCTGCTTCGCCACTGGACACTCGAGCACACCGAGCTGAGCGAGAAGCGCGTGGCCGCCATGAAGGAGTCGGACCTGCTGAAGGAGCTCGACATGCACGGCGGATTCCGCCTGCATCGGCTGGCGCTGTGGCCCAGCGTCGAGTCGATGGGAGGCCTGCACATCGTGGGCACCGAGCGCCACGAGAGCCGCCGCATCGACAACCAGCTGCGCGGCCGCAGCGGACGACAGGGCGATCAGGGCAGCAGCCGCTTCTTCCTGAGCCTCGAGGACGACCTGATGAAGATGTTCGCGGGCAAGGCCACCCTCGGCCTGCTCTCGCGACTCGGCATGAAGGAAGGCATGCACATCGAGGCACCCATGCTCAGCCGAGCCGTCGAGAAGGCGCAGCGGAAGGTCGAGGAGCGCAACTTCACGATGCGCAAGAACATCCTCGAGTACGACGAGCCCATGGAGTTCCAGCGTCGCGGCTTCTACGGCCTGCGCCAGCCGGTGCTCGAGAGCCGCGGGGTGCGGGAACTGATCCTCCGCTTCGCCGAGGACTGCTGCCGCGATGCGGCCCAGCTCTACATGGGTCCCGACCACGCGGGCAAGTGCCTTGCGGAGTGGGCGCGCGAGCACTTCAGCGTGACGATCGAGCCCACCCGCTTCCGTCGCAAGGAGGCGGCCGAGGCCGAGCGCATGATCCTGAACGACGCCAAGGAGGAGGCGCAGGGCCGCATCGAGATCGCGGTCGCCGAGTTCATGCCCTCCGAGGGCGATGCCGCCGACTTCGATGCCTCGGGCATGTCCAAGTGGGCGCGCGAGAGCTACGGGTGCGAACTCGACGTGGACCTTGTGCGCGCGGGTGACCGCGATGCCGTGCGTCGCGCCATCGAGGCCGCCGCCGCGACGAAGTTCGAGGCCATCGACATGTCCCCCGTGAAGTCCTTCCTGATTCCGGACTTCAGCGTGCGCGAGCTCGCCACATGGATGGAGCGCATCGTCGGTGCGCAGCTCGATCCAGCGCGCTTCCAGGGCGTGGACGGACCGGAGCAGGCCGCCGAACTGCTGGTCGCCGAGGCACGAAAGGCCTATGCCGAGCGCGAGCTCTGCTACGGCATCGACTTCGCGATCGAGTTCACCGCCGCGCAGATTCAGGCACAGAATCCACAGGCACTGGCGCAGTTCTGCCACTGGGCAAGCACGCGCTATGCCCTGTACTGGAAGCCGGAGGCGATGCCAAGCACCGACCCTCGCGAGATCCGGAAGCTCGTGATCGAGGCGGCCCTTGCCTGGGACGACGCGCGGTTCGAGGCTCGCGCGAGGGAGTGCCTGACGGCCGGCCGCGAGCCATCGGCGATCGCCGCGTGGTTCGAGGCGCAGGGCATGGCGCGTCTCTCCGAACGGGATCTCGAGGACGCGGCCACGGACCCCGATGGCTTCGTGAAGGCTCGGCTGCGCGAGGTGCATCGGGCCGAACTGACGCACTTCGAGCGCTGGGTGACCCTGCAGACCCTGGACAACGCCTGGAAGGATCACCTTCGCGCGATGGACCAGATCCGGGACGCGATCGGCTTCCGGGCCTTCAGCCAGAAGGACCCGCGCATCGAGTTCAAGAAGGAGGCCGCCCGCCTGTACGAGGAGATGCTGCAGGGCGTGCGCGATCGCGTGGCCGAGGTCGCATTCAAGGGCCGGCTGGTTCCACAGGTTCAGCCACGACCTGCCGCAGCGGCCGGTGGCGAGATTCCATCGGCGGATCCGCAACCCAGTGCAGCCCAGCAGGCGGCCCTCTCGGCCGGCGAACAGGCTGGTGCGGCGCCCGCGAACGCCGAGCCCGCAACGCGTCAACCGCCCGCCGTCGTGGGTCGGAACGAACCCTGTCCATGCGGCAGTGGCAAGAAGTTCAAGCATTGCCACGGCCTGAAGGAACAGGAAGCGAAGGCCTGAGCCGCTTGCCGCCGAGGCGGCGCGTCAGTACCCTCTCCCCCCTCATGCCTCGTTAGCTCAGTTGGTAGAGCAGCTGACTCTTAATCAGCGGGTCGTAGGTTCGAGTCCTACACGGGGCACTGCAGCGGGCCACCTTCGGGTGGCCCGTTCGCGTTTTCAGAGCCACCAACGCCCGGTGATCAAGGGCAGCAGCAGCGCGAGCACCAGGAGCGCGATCACCCCCACGATCGCCGCCCGCCGCAGGCGTTCCCGGGCAGGCGGGCGCCGCAGCGCATCGGCCCCGGTGTAGCAGAAGCACTTCGGGCAGATCTCCGCATCATGATGCATCGGCGCGCCGCAGTCGTGACAGAAGATGGTTGCGCCGTCTGGGTCAGCCTCGTGACCGTACCGGCGCAAGTCCTCGTCGCTCGGGCCTTCATCGCGAACCCGCGGCATGCCCGCAGTCTACGATTGCCCACGCTCGATCCGGAACGACCTGGCCAAAGGAGAACAGACCCATGCCCCCCCTCGAGAGCGTGATGCGACCCCTTGGAACGCCGATGCCGACGTTCGATCTTCCGAACCAGAACGGCGGTGGCCGGGTGGAGAGCCGGAAACTTGCCGGCACGCCCGTCCTGGTGATGTTCCTCTGCAACCACTGTCCCTACGTGAAGCACATTCGATCCGCGCTCGCCACGCTCGGACGCGACCTGCAGGGCAAGCCCATCCACCTGGTCGCGATCAGCAGCAACGACCCGGCGGCCTATCCCGACGACGCCCCCGAGCGCATGACCGACGAGGCTCGCGAGGCGGGCTACACCTTCCCCTACTGCTTCGACGCGTCACAGGATGTGGCAAGGGCATTCGACGCCGCCTGCACGCCGGACTTCTTCCTGTACGACGCGTCACACCGGCTTGCCTACCGTGGCCGACTCGATGGAAGCCGACCGCGAAGCACCGACCCGGTGACGGGCGCGGAGCTGCGCGAAGCCATCGACGCCGTGCTTGGCGGGCGCTCGCCCGCACAGACGCAGCACCCGAGCATCGGCTGCAGCATCAAGTGGCGCGCCTGATTCGTCCGCTCAGTCCAGCGTCCGCACCCGGATGTTGCGGAACCAGACCTCGTCGCCATGGTCCTGCAGGCCGATGTGGCCGCGGGCGTTCGTGGCGTAACGCGGCATCTTGCTGAACTTGCTGCGCGCCACGCGACCCTTCCAGTCGTCGCTGCCACGCGTGAAATCGCACATCTTCACGCCGTTGAGGAAGTACTGGATGTGGCCCTTGTCCGCCACGATCCGCACCTGGTTCCACTGACCCACCGGCTTCACCGCCCCCACCGGCGCCGGATAGAGCGCATAGTCCGCACCTGCACTGGTGAGCCGGTCCTTGCCGTCGTTGTGGGTGCTGTCGTCAAGGATCTGCATCTCGGGCGCGTTCTCCCAGATGTTGTTCGTGTCCTCGGCGGCATGATAGAAGATGCCGCTGTTGCCACCCGGCGTCACCTTCCACTCGAGTTCCAGCTCGAAGCTGCCGTACTGCTCGCGCGTGACCAGATCGCCGGCTGCGGTGTGATCACCGGCGCTCTTCAGGTGCACCAGGCAGCCGTCCCTCACGACCCACGCCGCCGGGATCGAATCCTTCCTGAAGCCGCGGAACCTGGCGAGGTCCTTGCCATCGAAGAGCGTGACCCACGCCGCGTCGGGCGCGCCGGACGAAAGCGATCCGCCCGACGCAGCCGGCGCGGATCCGCCCGTTCCCTGACAGGCGAGCAGCACGAACGCGGTGACGGCCACGTGCAAGGCGAAGGTCTTCATGCCGACATGGTGACCGCGCCTTCGTGATTGCGCAAGGCGTTGCGCGCACCGCCGGCGGTCGCCCCGAGCGCACGCGCCGCGCATCCATCGCCGCACCACAGGAGAGCGCCCAATCGCGTTGACGCCTCTGGAATTCACGACATGCGCATCTACGGTGGGTCCGGTTCGCTTCGTGCCTCTCCCGTTCCTCGCTCCTTGAAAGGACCCACACATGACCGCCTCGACGCTCCATCGCCCCGTCCTCCTTGCATGTCTCACGAGCGCCTGCATGGCGCTTCCCGTGTCCGCCGCCGTCGTTCCGATCACCAGCAACTCCGCCCTGAGCACCGAAGGCCTTGGAGCCTTCACCGGGACGCTGGATTACGTCTACGCCGGCTCCGGAAGCGGCACCTTGAACGTGACGCTCACCAACACCACCGCCGCCTCGATCGGCGGATACCTGACCGCCTTCATGTTCCGGCCGCCGCCGGAGCTCGGCACCTTCACCTGCTCACTCACCAGCTCGGACTTCGCCGGCATGACCAACATTCCGGCCGGCACCAGTGGTTCGCCCTGGAACGGAACAGGAACGTGGCTCGGTGGCGCAGGCACTGGAGGATCCTGGCTCGCGGGCGGCGCGCCGTCTGGCGGCGTGGCCGTTGGCCAGACCGGCCACTGGAGCTTCACCATCTCGGGCGCCAACGCATCGATGCTGACCTCCGACTCGTTCGTGTCGGGCGATCTGGTCTCCGACCCCTATGCGTTCATCGTCCGATTCCGCGGCATGGATGGCGTGGATGGCGGCGAGGGCTCCGACAAGGTGCCCGCGAACCAGCTGCCGGCGCCAGGTGCGGTCGCGCTGCT
>JBIIOC010000070.1:0-11736 GCA_044337135.1 Phycisphaerales bacterium
CTCGGGGCGGAAGCTCTCGGGGGCGGGCGCGTAGTCCCAGACGACGGTCGATGGGGGATTGCTGATGGCCACGATGTCAGGTTATCGCAGGAATTTCGGCATGTTGTCTGGAAGCGACCGATTCGGGAGTTACGATTCTTCGCATGAAGACCTATCCCGTGGTCATTGAGCGCGACGCCCAGACCGGGCTCTTCGTCGGGACGGTGCCGGGTTGGCCGGGCGCCCATTCGCAGGGCGAAACGCTCGAGGAACTCCGGGCCAATCTGGCTGAAGTCGTGCAGTTGCTGCTCCAGGATGGGGAACCGAGGCTCGAGGCTCACTTCGTTGGAACGGAACAGCTGAAGGTCGCCTGACGTGGGCGATATTCCGGTCCTGAAACCGAGGGAAGTGGATGTGCTGTTGGCACGTCGCGGCTTCGCTGTCGTGCGAAGCCGAGGATCGCACCGACAGTATCGGCATGCCGATGGTCGAAGCACCACGGTTCCGTTCCACGCGCGAGACATCGCCCCCACCTTGCTGCGCAAGATTGCCAAGGATGTCGGGCTGAGCGTTCAGCAGTTGCTTGGATGGGAGCCCTGAAGATTGCCGCGGGTGAATCCGCGGATCATCATCGTCCGCCCGAAGGCGTCGCCGGCGGCTGCGCACCCATCTTCGCGAGCGAGCGCAGGTACTCCTCCTCGTTCTGTCCGAGGCCGTTGTACTTCCACTGTGCGCCGATGCTTCCATCGCCCTTGATCCACTGCAGCGTCACGAAGATCTCGTCGCTGACCTTCTCGCCCTTGCCCTCGATGCGCCCGTCGCCGTTGGCTGGAACACCATCGATGGTGAACGCGCGGAAGGGGGGCGCGGCGGAGTTGTGCGTGCCGATGCTCATCTGTGGCAGGTTTGAGGTCAGGCTGTTCCTCATGGTGCCGCTCCAGCTGCCGGTGCTGTCGCCCATCCACCACACCTCGCCCTGATTGGGGTCGTCGCTGGCGTGCGGGTATCGGCGCTCCACGGCCCACTCGCGCGTCACCGGCCCTGTGCTCACGCGCCAGATCCAGTCCGTGGTGCCCTGCGGCAACTGCCACATGATGCTGGTCTGACCGCCCGCGCCGAACATGGCGGCGTCGCCGGTGACGTTGGCCTTGCCCACGTACCACTCGCCCGGACCCTCGTAGGGCATGCTCTTGCAGCCCATCGGTAGCAGCGCCAGCGCCACCAGCAGCGGCCAGACCAGGCGGCCGAAGGTCTGGAACCGGCCGAAACGCGCGAAGAACGGGGGTTGGCGCATGTGCATGCCGGCATTCTGCCCGAAGGGCATCCGTCCCGCTCGGGCCGGCGAAGTCCGGTGGCCATGCATCGCATCCTTCGAAACCTGCGCTCGATTCCTCAGCTCGCCCTCTTCATCCTGGGTGGTTGTGCCATGACCGGTGGCCCCGAGCCCGATCCCGTGGTGCCCGTGCCGACCGCAACCACGCCGTGGCCCATGACCGCTCCGAAGGCAGGCTCGGTGGTGCGTGTGCTGGGCGACGCGCCGGCGCCGGTGCTGGAAGGCGAGAACTGGTTCGCCGGTGACTGCGAGATCGAGGCACCGCTGCCACAGGGCTATCCCGCGCCCACGCCGCCCGAGTGCGTCGAGATCAAGACCTATCCCGTGGTGCGCCGCGCCGAGTTCAGCAGCCAGGGCCCCACGAGCATCGGCATGGGCAACGGCTTCTGGCCGCTCTTCAATCACATCAAGAAGCGCGACATCGCCATGACCAGCCCCGTCGAGATGGACTACGACGGCATGCTGGGTGAGGATGGCAAGCTGACCGACGAGAAGGGCTCATGGACGATGAGCTTCCTGTACCGACAGGTCGAGCAGGGCCCCACCGGCGCCGCCGAGCGTGGCGTGAAGGTGGAGGACAACCCCGAGATCACCGTGATCTCGATCGGCCTGATGGGCGGTTACGGCATGAACCGCGTGAACCAGGGACTCGCCAAGCTGCAGGACGTGCTCGCGAAGCAGGATCGCTGGGTCGTTGCTGGCGATCCGCGATCGCTCAGCTACAACGGACCTCAGATTCCCTTCAGGCGGCGATGGAGCGAGGTGCAGATCCCGGTGAAGCCCAGGAACGCCATCGCGAGCATCAGCCCCGGATCGACCAGGTAGTCGAACAGGTTGTCGCTCTCCATCAGGCGGCCCGCGTAGGCGAAGAGCGCCAGCGCCACGATGGTGGTCCAGCGCGGATCGAGTTTCCGCGCGATCCACAGGCCCGTCGCGGCCATGCCGATCAGGCCCAGGAGTCGCGTTGGCTCGAACCCAAGCGCGTAGAAGCCACCCTGCACCGTGGGAATCGGGATGAACAGCGGCGCGTAGAGCGGAACAGCCACCAGCGCGACAAGCACCAGACACGAGCCAGCGCGAGGCACGGGCGGCAGCCAGCTTGGCTGCAGCGTGAACAGGAAGAGGATGACCAGAGAGGTGATGCTTGGATCACCCCAGAGACCGCGCACATGCGCCGCCAGCGTGATGCCATCGGCGCTTCCGGCGAGCAGCGCCATGACCGGCAGCCACAGTTCAGCGCCATGTGGTCTGGTCCGCGCATTGCCAAGCAGCACCCGAACGAGGCGGATCAGAGCCGCCACCATCACGCCCTGCGCGAAGAGTCCGTAGGCCGCCTGCAGATTCATGGCGTGGCCCCCTGGCTCGATGCAGCGGCCTTGCTGCTGGACGCCGCATCGGCGGCCTGCGCGGAATCTCGCCGCACGGCAGGCGCATCGTCGGGTGCCGGCTGGTCCAGCCATTCGGGCGAGAAGGTGCAGAGACAGATCGCCTGTCTCTTCCAGGTGTAGGAGAGATGGATGCGACCGTCGCGATCCTGCACCAGAGCGGGATAGGAGAACTCGTCACCACCATCACTCGCCTCGATCAGACGCGAAGGCTTCCACTTGGATCCTCCATCCTCCGAGTGGAACAGCTGAAGGCGGTTTCGGCCCTGCTCCAGCGGATTGCACGCCATCAGCAGCGAGCCATCCGACAGACGGATCATCGCCATGCTCGAATCTGGATTCGGAATGTCGATCGTGGAGTCGCTCGGGTTCAGTGGCCAAGTTCGACCTCCATCCGAAGTCGCGCTCCGGCCCACCACGCGCGGCGCATGGCTGCCTGCACGCAGCGCGGCCACGGCCTCGGTGGGCGACGTGGCAACCACCGCCGGCTGCAGCCAGTTCCCCTCGTAACGCTGCATCGGCACCGACTGCAGCAATGCACCATCCGCGTCGAGTCGCACCCACAGGCCCCACTTCTGCACGAACTCGTGGTAGGCGGGCAGTCCGACCGAGCCATCCTGCAGGATCTGCGGCTGCGTGCGCACCAGCGTGCTCAGGTTGAAGAAGGGAGAGAGGATCAGTCGCTTCGCGGAACTCCACGTGCGCCCCTCATCATCCGAAACCAGCTGGTTGATCGCGCTGCCCGACCAGCCGCCGTAGCTCACGCTCACCACATCCATGTGCAGTCGGCCCTTGCCGTCGAACCAGAGCACCGGATTGCCGATCTTGCGGATCACGCGGCTGGTCAACGCTTGCAGCTGCTCACGGGTGAGGGAGACCCAGTATTCCGCCGGTGAAGCATTCGAGTCCTCGGAAGGGGCATGGAATCCATCCGCACGCCACGGTGCGCCGAAGACGGAGCGCGGGAGCCTTGCCATCTGGATCGCGACATCGCGCGCGCCTTCACGTTCGCCGGCGAACCATGCCATCAGCAGCGAGCCATCCGGCGCCATCGCCAGGCTGGAAGCATGCGCCGAGGGCGCGTCCTGCGGAATCCGACGCCACGCGAACATGTCGATCGGCAGCTTCGGCCGCTCGGTGGCCGTCATCTCCGGCGGCACCACGAACTGGGCCGGTGGGGCCTTTGGCCCGCGCCACGCGGCCGCCACGAGTCCACCCACAATCAGCAGGGTCGGCAATCGCAGCGTGATGGTGAATCGCCGGTTCATGAGGTCTCGTTCCGGATGCTGTGTGGCCTTCGGAACGCCCGAAACGATAGCATCGGGTTTCGCGCAGACCCGCGAACGCACGCATGGATGTCCGATTCCAGAAGATGGTCGATCGATGGGCGGGCATCCCGCTCTGTGCGGCGCTGTCCGTGGGTCATGCGGTGCGGCGATTCATTCGCGGCGGCATGCCTGCGCCGCCGCCGCGGCGCATCCTGGTGATCCTGCTGAGCGAGATGGGAAGCCTGGTGCTGGCGGAGCCCATGTTCCGTCGGCTGCGCGACCGCTACCCCGCCGCCGAGATCCACATGATGCTCTTCAAGCGCAACCGGCAGCTGCTGGACCTGCTGGGGGTCGTTCAGCCGGAGCATGTGATCACCATCCGCGACGACTCGCTTGGAAACCTGATTCGGGACCTGTGGCAGGCGATCCAGCGCATGTGGACGGTTCGATTCGACGCCGTGGTCGACTGCGAGCTCTTCTCGCGCATCAGCGCGATCCTGAGCGGGCTGTCGGGGGCGCGGTCGATGACGGGCTTTCACCGGCACACGCAGGAGGGGCTGTACCGCGGATCCTTCATGACCTCGCCGGTGCCGTACAACCCGTACCGGCATCTCTCGCACCAGCTCGTCACGCTGGTCGACGCGATCGACAGTCCGGCGCACCCGCGCGGCAAGGATGGAAGCCCGCGCGACGCATACGTGCCGCCGGTGTTCGAGCCGGAGCCGGGCGAGCTCGAGCGCGAAGTGGGGGCCCTGCATCGCGATCACCCGGTGGCTGCGGGCCGCTCCATCGTGATGCTCTATCCAAGCGGCGGTCTGCTTCCGATCCGCGCATGGCCGATCGAGCATTACGCACGGGTGGCGAAGGCGCTACTTGCCGAAGGTCACGTGGTCGTCGTGATCGGCATGCCCGATGATCGTGCGCTGGCGGATCGCCTTCGCGCCATGTGCGGCAACGATCCGAACCTGCTCAATCTCGCCGGATACACGCGCTCGGTGCGCCATCTGATGACGCTCTTCCATCGTGCCAGCCTGCTGATCACCAACGACGGCGGCCCGGGGCAGTTCGCGGCGATGACGCCGCTGCACACCATCGTGTTCTTCGGTCCCGAGACGCCTGCGCTCTACCGCAGCTGGAGCCCGAATGCGCACGCGTTCTTCACGCAGCTGCCCTGCGCGCCGTGCCTGACGGCGTACAACCATCGCAGCAGCCCGTGCGACGGCGACAACCAGTGCCTGAAGCGGATCCAGCCCGCCGATGTGATCACCAAGGCTCGCGAGATGCTGCGCGCGGCACGACCACGGGCGGTCGAGGTGCAGGGCTGAGCATGCCGGGCCTGCCCAAGCCGATCCACAGCGTGCTGGCATGGTCGTGGCGCCAGCGTCAGCGCTTCCTGCGCTTCGGGATCGTGGGCGTGAGTGGCGTGGCGATCAACATGACCACGCTGGTGGTGGCGCCTCTCACGGTGTTCGCGTGGGTGCCCAATCCGGGGCTGCGCATCAACCTGGCGCTGATGCTCGGCATCTCGCTGGGCCTGACGAACAACTTCTACTGGAACCGCAGGTGGACCTGGAAGGACCGCGATCGCACGCAGCAGACGCCGCTGTGGAGCCAGTATCTGGACTACTGGGGCGCGAACTGGCCCGGCATCGTGATCCAGGCCACGCTGACGAACCTGCTCGCCCTGGCGTTGCCGTTGCTCGTCGCCAATGCGCTCGCGATCGGCGTGGCTTGCGTGGTGAACTTCCTGCTCAATGATCTCTGGGCCTACCGGCATGTCCGCATCGAGGGCATCGATCCCGAGGCGGATCGACTGGAGCGGATCCGTCAGGCGATTCCGCTTGCCGTGACCGGTGGTGTGCTGGCGCTCTGCACCTATCTCTACGGCATCAACTCGATCCACATTCCGCGCAACGGCGACGAGCTGGTGTACATGCAGATCGCGCGCGAAACGGCCGCGTCGGGTCACTGGCTGCCGCTGCAGAGCGGCATGGAGGAGATGCGGAACACGAAGCCGCCACTCCTGTTCTGGCAGGGACTGCTTTCGACCGATTGGGGTGCACACTGGTCGCTGCTGGCGCTTCGTTGGCCCAGCGTGGTGTGGACGTTCCTGACCGCACTGATGGCGGGCCTGCTCGGCTGGCGGCTCTCCGGGCGTGATCCACTGCGTGGCGTGCTTGCGGGGCTCTTCTATCTGGCCTTTCTTGGCACGCTTCGCTACGGGCGACCGTATCTCACGAACCCTCCGGAAACCTTCTGGGTGTTCGCCTGCTTCTTCACCATGCTGTGGTGGAGAGACCGCGCGTTCGACAGCCGGTTCCTGTTTCCAACCGTGGTGGGCGTGCTGGCCGGCCTTGCGTTGCTGACCAAGAGTTTCGCGCAGCTGGTGCCGATCGGTGTGGGTCTGGCGTGGTGGCACATGATCCAGCGGCAGTGGCGCGTGGGCGAATTCCTCCGCCGATCGATGCCCGGCCTGGCATGGACCGCGATTCTCTCGCTCGCGATCTTCAGCCTGTGGTTCGTGCTCGATCCGGATCCTCGCGCGATCTGGCGCGAGTTCGTGATGGGCGAGAACGTCGGAAAGATGGGCTCGCGCGGTTTCGCGGGCTGGCTGCAGGATCTGCTGTGGGGCTCCAGCAGCCTGTGGACGCTTGGTGTGGGCTGGTTCGTGAACGCGGGCTTGCTTGCCTTCCCGGTGTTCGGCGTGTGCGTGGAGTGCTGGAAGCGTCGCCGCGATCTTTCCACCGAGGAACGCATGCTGTGGGCGTGGGTGGTGGCGATCTTCGTGGTGTTCTGCATTCCGTCGCAGCGATCGGAGCGCTACCTGCTCGAGTCACTGCCGGCGGTGGCGGTGCTGCTGGCGTTGCGCGGCCACCATGTGGGTCGCAACGCGTTCATGCTGTCGCTGATCGGCGCGATCGTGGTGCTGGTGCCGATCGGCTGGCTCTCGGTCGCGCTCTCATGGCAGGTGGGAGCCGAGCATCTGCCGTGGTGGATCTGGCCGCTGGTGGTGGGCGGCATGGCGATCTGCGTGATCGGCCTTGTCCGACCCGGATGGACTGCCAACTGCGCTGCACCCGCCGCGCTTGGCGTGTTCCTTGCGCTCTCGGCGTTCCTGTCGGTGTTCGATGTGCCGCTGGGCACCTTCGATGCGCAGGCGCAGCAGGCGGCGCAGGGCCGCGTGGTCTGGGTGCCGGAGAACTTCCGCTCCGTCGCGGAACTGGATCGCTTCCTGTTGCCGGGCGCCGTGGTGCGCGGCTATCCGTCCGATCAACAGGCGCCACCAGCGGAGCAAGTGGGGCCGCACGATCTTCTGGTGGTGGAGCGACCGATCGACGCGCCCGCACCTGACGGCGCGCTCGGCGGGCGCATCGAACTCACGGGTCGGCACACGCGCCAGCAGATCCTCGAGATGGCCACCGGCCGCGTGCAGGAGCACCTGTTCCGTCGCGAGTGGCTGGTGCCGGCGCGCATGATCGTCGGCAATCGGTGAGCCGAGCATCCACAGGCCCGCGGTAGCCTGTGCGCCCATGAAGAGCACGCTTGCGATCGACATCGGCGGCACGCACGTGAAGGTTCGCATTCCCGGCGTTCCCGAGAAGCGCGAGTTCGACAGCGGCCCCACGCTCACCCCGCAGCAGATGGTCAAGGGCGTGAAGCAGGCGGCCGCGGGCTGGAAGTTCGACTCGGTCTCGATCGGGGTGCCTGCGCCGATCCGCAACAACAGGCCGCTGAAGGATCCGGTGAACCTGGGCAAGGGATGGACGCGCTTCGACTACGACGCCGACTTCGGCGTGCCCGTGAAGCTGATCAACGATGCGGCCATGCAGGCGGTGGGCAGCTACAGCGGTGGCCGCATGCTGTTCCTCGGCCTCGGCACGGGTCTCGGCTCGTGCATGATCGTGGACTACAAGGTGGTGCCGACCGAGCTTGCGCACATGCCGTATCGCAAGGACCGCACGTTCGAGGACTACGTCGGCCTGCGTGGCCTGAAGCGTCTGGGCAAGAAGCGCTGGCGCTCGCATGTCGAGAGCGTGTGCGGCATCCTGTTCAACGCGCTGCTGCCCGACGAGATCGTGATCGGCGGCGGCAACGTGAAGAACCTGAAGCGCATGCCCGAGCATTGCCGCGCCGGCGACAACGCCAACGCCTTCGAGGGCGGCTTCCGCCTGTGGCGCAAGGAATGGGCGGACGCGGTGCCGGTGTACGACGACGCGGTCAGGAAGTGACGGTGGATCCCAGGCACTCGCGGCGCATGGCAACGCCGTGTGTCGCGGGTGCATTCCGGCTCAATTGCACGGCCCGAAGAAGAGCAGCATGAATCCGATGTCGGCGTTGTCGATGATGCCGCTGCCGTCGATGTCGTTCGGATCGCCGGGCATGGCGAGGCCGAAATTCAGCAGCAGCAGCGACAGGTCGCCGGGATCCACGCTGCCGCTTGCATCAAGGTCGCCGGGGCACTCGAAGGAGAGCGTGTAGTTCTGGCAGGCATCCACGATGCCGTTGCCGTCGAGGTCGGTCTCGGGGTAATCACGGGTCTCGCACACGTCCAGCAGGCCATTGGCGTTGCAGTCCTCGGTGATGGCAGCGGTGTAGGCGAGGTGCGCCTTGACCCATGAGCCGCCCGGGCACTGGTTGGGATTCACCGCGATGCTCGCGACGAACTCGAAGTTCGCGTCCAGAGGTCCGCTGCCGCTCCAGATCGCGTCGTTGAAGAATTCACGAGGAATCTCGATCGTGGTGGGGGATCCGTAGGGCACGTCATTCGATTGGGAATTGAACACCGTGCAATCCGAGTACCCGAAGTTCCGGTCGAGCAGCCGACCCACGTACCGGCCGTTCAGGTACACGGTGAGGTGCTCCGCTGCCGAGGAGAAGTCGCCCCTGAAGCTCACCCACAGCACCGGATCCGAGATCGCGAAGGGTGGCGCGAACAGCGTGGCGGTCTGGGGCGATCCGTAGCCGATCGGCCCCATCTGCGCGCTCTCGACGAGGATCTCGTCATTCAGCAACTGCTGGTAGCTGTCGATGATGTCGTTGCGGTCGCAGTCCTCCTCCATGCCGAGCGCGATATCGCACTCGTCGGGCACCCAGTTGAAGTTGAAGTCATACACCTCGCCCTCGGACAACTGGTAGGAATCGATTCGGCCATCACCATTGCAGTCGAACTCGACGCCATCGGCGATGTCGCAGCTGTCCGGTCGCTGATTGCCGTTGAGATCAAGGACTGTTCCGTTGGCGATCTCGACCAGGTCGTCCACACTGTTGCCGTTGCAGTCGAAGTCACCGATGACCATCGAATGAGACGAGCCTGCGGCAAGGCGACTGACATTCCTGAGCCACGGGAACACCTCGCACTGGCCGCCGGAGTTGTCACCCCATGCCGCCACGCTTCCATCCGGAAGCCGGGCCAATGCGTGATTCGCGGCGGAACCGGAGACGATGTCCGTCGCATACCAGGGTTCGGGAGCCGTTCCAGCGATGAAGCCCCATCGGACCACGGTCCCCCACTCCTGGAGGGCCAGGGAGAAGGTGCTGCCCGCGGCGACCTGCACGACGTTCGAAAGGAGAGGAGGCTGGTTGCCGACCTGGCCGTTGAAATTGGCTCCCCAACAGACCACGGTACCTCCGTATCGCAGCGCGACCACGTGCCACCCTCCGGCCGCGACCTGCTTCACGTTGTTCAATTCAGCCGGCTGGAACGCGATCTGGCCGAAGTCGTCCGCGCCCCAGAGCGTGAGCGTGCTGTCCTCGCGAAGTGCCACCGAGAATTCACCGCCGGCGGAGACCGCAGAAACCGATGCCAGCGCGGGTGGAACGCTGGACTGCCCGCTGTTGTTCAGGCCCCATGCTGCCACCGTGCCGTCAG
The DNA here is from genome assembly GCA_044337135.1 of Phycisphaerales bacterium. Taxonomy (GTDB): domain Bacteria; phylum Planctomycetota; class Phycisphaerae; order Phycisphaerales; family SM1A02; genus SYAC01. The sequence continues at coordinate 9,835 of JBIIOC010000070.1, forward strand.
CCTTGACCGCCAGCGTGTGCCAAGCTCCGCAACTGATCGACTGCACGCCCGCGAGTTCACTCGGCACGGTGCACTGTCCAAAGTCGTTGCGTCCCCAGGCGACCACCGTTCCGTTGTTGCGGAGAGCGACCGAGAATTCCGTTCCCGCCGAGATGTCCTGCACGGCCGATGGCACCGAGGACTGTCCGAACTGGTCGCTTCCCCAGGAGACAAGCGAGCCATCAGACTTCAGTGCGACCGTGTGATCGACACCGCCCGCCGCGCTGGCGACATCCGACAGACCTGCGGGCACGGCGCTCTGTCCCTCCACATTCCTTCCCCACGCGACCAGAGTGCCATCGGATCGTCGCGCGATGGTGTGGAATGCGCCGGCCGAGATGCCGCTGATGCCCGTGACGCCTGCAGGAATGCTCGTCTGCCCATCCTCGTTCCATCCCCATGCGACCACCGTGCCGGTGCTCCTGAGGGCCACCGTGTGTGCAGCACCCGCGGCGATCCGCGTGACGTCGGAAAGACCCGCCGGAACGCTGATCTCGCCAAAAAAGTTGCTGCCCCAGCCAACCACGGAGCCGGTGCTCCGCAGTGCGACAGTGTGCATGTCGCCTGCGGCGATCTGCGTCACACCCGTCAGGCCCGCGGGAACGAAAGCCTGGCCCAGGTTGTTGTAGCCCCAGGCGATCACGGTCTGGTCACTCTTGAGGGCGACGGAGTGGAAGGTGCCCCCGCTGACGCCGCTCACACTGCTGAGATCGGTGGGGATCGTTGCTTGACCATAGTTGTTCAGGCCCCATCCAACCACCAAGCCGTCGCTCTTCCGTGCCAGCACGTGACCCAAGCCAGCTGCGACCTGCGTGACGCCTGACAAGCCGGTTGGAACGACCGTGCGGTTGTACGCGCCCGATCCCCAGGCAAGCACGGTCCCGGTCTGCGTCACGCCCACGGTGAAGTTCTCACCAGCCGCGACCTGCAGGAAGCGAGGATAGAGATCTGGCGCTTCGAGTTGTCCTCTGCTGTTGCTTCCCCACACCCGCAACCCCTCAGCGCCCGCCTGACCCGCGCTCAGCGCCAGCGCCGCGAGCGCCGTGGCGCGCGCAAGCAGATGGCGCGAGACGTTCCAGCACGACCAACCACCGGACAGGATGCTGCTGCGGGTCATGATCTTTCTCCTTTGATGCTCGGCGTGCCCGGCTCGACCTTGGAGAGTCTGCCCGGCCCGAAGCCGCCCATCAAGGCGAATCCGCCCCGTTGACGCGATATTCATGCACGAGCGCGCAGCCAATGCAGGCCACTCATTCGCCGGAAACCGCGATTTCAGCCCCGCATACGGGGTCCGCCCGCGAGCGCGTGTCGAAGCCGCCTTGCGAGAGGGCACCGAAGTGCGGATTACCCGCACGGCCCGAAGGAGAGCAGCATCAGGCTCAGGTCGGCGGTGTTGATGTTCTGGTCGCCATCAAGATCCGCCGGGTCGCCGGGCATCGCCGCGCCGAAACTCATGAGCAGTAGCGACAGGTCGGCTGTGTCGACCGATCCACCGCCATCAAGGTCGCCGGGGCAGAGGAACACAAGCGCGTAGTTCTCGCAGGTATCCACGATGCCATTGCCATTGGTGTCGGTGTCGGGGAAGTCGCGGGTCTCGCACGCGTCCAGCAGGCCGTTGGCGTTGCAGTCGCCGGTGATGGCAGCGGTGTAACTCAGGTCACAGCGGATCCAAGATCCTGTCGGGCACTGGTTGGCGTTCACGGCAATCGAGGGCACGAACTCGAACGCCGCAGCGGTTGCGCCGCCGCCCTGGTCGATCATCTCGTTGTAGAATGCGCGTGACAGCGTGATCTGGCGCGTGACGCTGCTGCGGCAGTCGTTCTTGTCGCTGCCGGTGTCAGTGAACAACTGCCCCACGAAGCG
>JBIIOC010000071.1:0-11698 GCA_044337135.1 Phycisphaerales bacterium
TCGATTGCGCGGCGTTGATCAGCAGGTTCATGCCGAACTCAAGCTGGTATCGATTCTCCTGCTTGAGTTCGAGCGATCGGCTCATGGAGCCGGTCATCCATCGCAGCGCGAGGTGCGCGACCGGCAGTGCGACCACCGGAAACAGGGTCCACCCAAGACGCAGCGCAGCGCGGCGATCACGCACGAGAAGCCACGCCGTTGCGCCGATCAGGGCCAGTCCGACGCCCGCGCTCCAGCCATAGAAGGTTTCCTTCACGTTCACGCCCAGCGCGAAGATGCAGCCAAGGATCGTGCAGGAGACAAGCGTGGAACGGCCATTCCGCGCCGCATCGAGGGCGTGCCAGGCGACCTCGACGGCCCACAAGCCGAGCGCCGCGGACCATGTCTGCGACACGGTGTCGATCTGCCACACCGAGCACGATGTGCCCGGTGAGAGCGCGACCCAGAGGATCGCCATGGGGGCGACCCACCCACGCCCCGGCAGGACTCGATGCGCCAGCTTGACCAGCGCCAGGCACAGGCCCACCAGGCCTGCGAGGTGAAGCGGCAGTGCGAGCGGTGCACGCAGCGTGCGCTCGTCGCACGAAGCCGAGACGACCAGTTCGACGGGCCTGAACGAGGGCGACCCCGACCACATATCGGCGATCTGTCGAGCCAGCGGCAGCTGATGCGACGGAACGCGCACGAACTTGATGTCGTCGTTCACGGCGATCATGCCGGCGAGGGCGGGCCAGAGCGCCACGAAACCCATCGCCAGCAGGGCCGCCACCCAGAGAAGTCGCAGCACTCGCGCGTCGGCCGAACCGGCTTTCATGACGGCGGGGATGCTACGGTCGCACGCGCGGGACGCGATACCTTCCAGTGTTCACACAGGAGAACCAACCCATGGTCCAGATCACCGCACGTTATGAAGGCGACCTGCGTTGCACCGCAGTTCATGGCCCCAGTGGAGCCACCATCACCACCGATGCGCCCGTGGACAACCACGGCAAGGGAGAGGCATTTTCGCCCACCGATCTGGTGGCTGCGGCGCTTCCCACCTGCATGATGACCATCATGGGCATCGTGGCGAAGCGTGATGGACTGGACCTTCGCGGCATGAAGGCCACGGTCACGAAGGAGATGGCCGCGGCGCCCGCGCGTCGGATCGCGCGGCTGGTCACGCGGATCGAAGTGCCGCTGCCGGCGAACCATCCGCGCTGCGAGGCGCTGGTGAACGCGGCTCACACCTGCCCGGTGCACAAGAGCTTGCTGGCTGAGATCGAGTGCCCGATCGAGTTCGCCTGGACCGGCTGAAAGGTCCGCATAACAGGGTCAGACCCTCTTTTCTTCCACGATTGACCACACTACAGGAGTCCTATAACGGGGTCCGACCCTCCGGCGGTTGTATCCTTCGACAGATGCGTCGCGGCAACCACCGAGTGGCTCGCTTGCTGGGCCTTGCCTGCCTGCTCCTGGCCGCGTGCGGCTCGGCGCAGAAGAAGCAGACCGTTGCCGAAAAGGCGAAGCTGCTCGACCAGACCATCACCGAAAAGCAGCTCGACCAGCTCTCGAACGCCTTCTCGGACCGCTACTTCACCCTGATGCTGGCCGCCAGCGAGAAGGTGATGCGCGACAACCCCGACCTGCAGCAGCGCCGCATCATGAATGGCCTGCGCGTGCTGGGCGTGAGCAGCATGTACGACATCGCCACCAGTCCGGACACGGTCACGCAGCTGATCGACCAGCTGGTGGTGGTCACCCTGCAGAACTACTTCTGGGTGGACTCAGGGCGCTCGCAGTTGATCTGGGGTGACCGCGCGCAGTACCTGGTGCAGAACCTGCGGCGCGCGCGCGAGGACATCTGGCAGATCGGCGAGCGAGTCTTCACTCGCGACCAGCTCGACGAACTTGACCTGCTCATCTCGAACTGGTGGGCGACCAACGGCGGCACCGAATTCGTGGCCTATGTGCGGTTCAGCGACGTGGCGGCCGGTCGCGGCAGCGCGCTGATCGAGGAGGTCAAGGGCGGCGGAGGCCTTCTGGAGCCGCTCGACCGTGCGACCGAGCAGGTGGCGCAGGCCAACTTCGCGCTGGAGCGCTCGTTCTTCTGGGCCAAGCGTGTGCCGCTGTTCGCGGGCTGGAACATCCAGGCGATCACCTACGACTTCCTGGTGATGCCGGAGTCGCAGCGGCTGCTGAAGAACATCAATGCCGTCAGCGACACCACGGCCGCGTTGCCCGAACTGCTCGCCTCCAAGGGCGAGCTGGGCAAGGAACTGCTGACGCAGTACAAGGACTCGATCCTTGCCACCGGCGCGCTGCTGGACAAGGTCGCACCGCTCACCACGAACACCCAGGCCATCCTGCGCGAATCCGACACGGCCATGAAGAGCGTGACGGAGGCGCTGCGCATCGTGCAGTCCATGCAGCAGGCGTCGGCCGCCGCGAACGCCGGCGCACCTCCCGCCAAGCCCGTCGACGTGAAGGAATACGAGGCGCTGCTGCAGGAAGTGCACCGCAACCTGGTGGAGGCGAACAAGCTGCTGACCACCACCACCGACCTGACGGACCAGAAGCAGCTCGCCGAGCGCCTGAAGCCCATCGAGGCGCTGATCCAGATGCGCATCCGCGAGGTGCAGAGCGCGACCGACGAGGTGACCGGCAAGCTCGTGTGGCGCATCGCGATGCTTGTCGCCGGCGTGCTGGCGGCGCTCTTCGCGTTCCATCTCTGGCGAAGGAGGCAGGCCTCATGAACCCGATCCGGATTTCGCTGGCCACGCTCGCTCTGGCATGCGTGGCCCTTGCACCGCAGGCTTCGCCTACGGCTCCCGCGTCAGGCACGGCTTCGCAGCCTGCGCAAGCGCCAGCCGCACCGCCCGCCGCGATCACCCCGGGCATCACCGGTTCCGCCGCGCTGCAGGGGTGGTACACGCCCGAGATCTCCGACGCGATCGCGCGCTTTCCCGAGTACCTGGCGAAGACGCCGCCCTTCGAGGGCACGCTCCGAATCGTCGGCTCCAACTCGATGGCAAGCCTGCTCACCAATCTTGGCCGCGCCTACGAGAGCATCTACCCGGGCGTGAAGATCGCGGTGAAGGCTGGTGGCAGCGCCAAGGGAATTCAGGCCCTGAAGTCGGGCGAGTGCGACATGGCGTCGGTGTCGCGTGCCCTGACCGAGTCCGAGGTGAGTGAAATCGAGACCGCCACCGGGATGAAGGTCTTTCAGGTTCCCATCGCGCTCGACGCGACCTGCGTCTACGTGAACGTGGACAACCCGCTGCCCGGCATCAACCGCGAGCAGCTCAATGGCATCTTCTCGATCACCCACAGCCTGACGAAGGACCCGATCATCCGCTGGAATGATCTGGACAAGAAGTCGCCCTTGGGCGAACAGTTCATGCCGATCTACGTGCTGCCTGACAGTCACGGCACCATGCGGACACTGTTCGATTTCGCCATGCCTGGCGAGCAATTGACCACGATCATGCGCTTCACCGAGCCAGGGGCCTCGTCCGTGGTGAACGCGTGCTGCGCATACCCGACAGCCCTTGGCATCTCGGGATATTCCAACCGGCAGCCGCGTGCGCGGGCCGTTCCGGTTGCCGAGGGCGCAGGCAAGCCTTCCGTGGCCCCGAGCTTCCGAAGCATTCGCGACCGCTCGTACCCGATGTGGCGACCGTTGAATCTGGTGGTTCTGGCCAAGGATGCCGATCAGGTGCCTGCGATGAGCCTGGACTTCCTGCGCTTCGCCTGGTCCGAGGCGGGCCAGGACGCGTGCGCCATCCTTGGCATGGTGGTGGTCGACATCGACCGCGCTCCGGAAGTGCTGAAGGATTCCGTGCAGCGACGCTTCACCGAAAACGCCGTTGCGCGTTGATCGAAGCCATCAGCTTTGTTGCCGGGATTCGCAAGAACTCGTGTCTTGCGCAAGGGACTCAAGACGAACCATTGCAGTGAGTCGGCACGAAGCAGACAAACTTGAGTTTGTGCGAGTATTCCACGCTTTGTGTTTGCGAATTGCTGCCTGAAACCGATCTCACTGTTGGCGCCTCACGACGTATGTAAGGACGGAGCGCGCGGTTCGGGCCGGTGAGTAACCGGCCCAGTGTCTGGTTGGTCGAAACCCGAGTCTGTCCGGAGGCCCCACTGGTGGATCAGATTCCAGCCGATGTGCTTGAATTCATCGCGATGCGTTCGCGACCGTGTCTGTTGCGTTGTGATGGGAATGGCCGGATTGTTTCCCGGCTTCGCCATCCCGAGTCACCCGTTTCCGCCGACATCGCGACCGCCGATGGGCTGGATGCGTGCCTGTCGCGGACCGTGCGCGATGAGTGGGTGGGCATCATCCGCGATGTCATCTGCTCCAGCGGCATGGTCGATGCGGTCGTGGTGCTCGACGGCGTGGGCCTGGAGTTCAACTGTTCGCCGGCGCAGGCGAATGATCCGTCGCGAACCGTCTGGATCACCCTGCTGCGCGCCACGCCGGACTCCGCAAGCGGCTCAAGGGAACGCCGTCGAACGCTTCAGCATCACGAATGGGGCTCGCTGGACCTGTTGAGCCGGTGCCAGCTCGACACGCTCCGTCACATCACGCTGGGGTTGGCGAATCAGCAGATCGCCAACGTCATGCATCGCTCCAAGCGAGCCGTGGAGTGGCACATCCGCCACCTGCATCGGGCGCTCGGAGCTGGCACCCGAGAGGCGCTGGCACGGGTTGGTCGGGCCTCGTGCCTGGACGGGTTCCGGAACGCCGAGTGGGAGGATGTTCTCCGGACCCGGCCCGCGCGCAGGAACCTTGAGGAGTTCGCGCTTCCCGGCACCCCGACACGCGTGGCCTGATCAGGGACAGTCACCGAATCCGAGCAGGATCACCCCGATGTCCGAGTTCGTGACCTCGCCGTCTCCGTCGAGGTCCGCGGCGCATCCTGCGCAAGGACCGAAGTCGAGCAGCAGGAGTGCCACATCGCTCGTGCTGATGCTTGCATCGCCATCGAGATCCTCGGGGCAGGTCGATCCACCACATCCGGCGGGCGAAGCCGAGGCGGAATTTCGCGGCGTTGGCGCCGTGACCACCTCGAAGTCCGTGGCGTTCGATTCGGTGTCCAGAAGGCCATCATCCTTGCGGACCGCCCCCGTGGTCACGCTGAGTGCGGGCGTGGCCGAGCCCTCGGCGCAGTTCGCGGTGCCATAGGAAACCTTGTCCACCAGCGTGCCCGCGGTTTCGGCACCGCAGGCCTTGTTCAGGTTCACGGCGTTGAACAGGCCAACCTTGCCGCTGGTCGCCGAAAGCGTCAGCGTGAAGTTGTAGTCCGGAGACACCGGCAGGGCGGCGCCAGCGGAACTCGCTGAGGTGCTGGCGACCAGCAGGTACTGGCAAGGTTGGATCGTTGCACCGGCCGGGAACGTGAAGATGTTCGTGGTGCTGCTGCCCCAGACGCCGGTGGCCGAGCCGTACTCGATGGCCCAGCCGGTCAGATCCACCGGAGCGTCGCCGGCATTGAAGATCTCCACGTAGTCGCGGTTGTAGGTGGGGCCACCAGATGTGGAACCGCCACCGCCATAGACCTGGCTGATGCGGACGCTGCCGCTACCACCACCACCGCCACCGCCGCCACCACCACCACCACCGGAAAGCGCGACATTCAGGGCGTACGTGTTGCGGGTGTTCGTGGCCAGATAGGCCTCCAGGTAGACCCGCACCGAGTCCGCTGCGGCGTTGGTCCACGTGATCGTCTCGTTGTTCACGTTGCCGGCCGCGTCGACCAGCACGGTTCCACCGCACGCATCTCGCAGGCGGAAGTCGATGTCACCGAAGGCGTGCGTGAAGGTCGCCGTGGCGGTCAGGGTGGCTCCGGGCGCGACATCGATCGCGTACCAGTCGGAGTTCACGCGCTTCAGCACCAACCCGCTCTGGTTGCCCGCCGACAGCACGCGCGCCGCCGCGCAGGAGTCGTTGGGTTCCAACGCGTCATCGCTTCCCGCAGTCAACGAGGCCGCGAAGCCGCCCGCGCTCATGGCCACGTCCCAGCGACCATACGCATCCGCGCCGGTGGTGAACGTGCAGCTGCTCTCGCCGCAGGTCAGCACGCCGTACATCTGCTGCGTGCTCTCGATGTAAAGCGCGCTTCCGCTGCTGCCACCCTCGGTGATGCCCAGCGTCCAGGCGACCTCGGACCAGTTGTTTCCGCTGCCGCAGAAGTTGTTGGTCGCGGTCTTGCTGCAGAAGCTGATGTCCTGCTCGGCGCCGCCCGGGTGGTGAATGCTCACGCTTGCGGTGCCGTTGGCGGGATTCGTGGCGGTCCATCCGGCCCAGTACACGTTGGCGGGCAGCGTGCCCTTCAGCATGAGCAGGGTGCAGTCGCTGGTGGCGTAGGTCTTCACCAGGTCCGCGCCGCTGACCGAAACGCCGGCGTTGTTTCCACCATTGCACGTGGCCGCGCGATAGAAGAACTGGACCACCAGGCTGGCTGCCTCGGACTGCGTGCTGATGCAGTGGTTGGCAGTGCTGAAGTAGGGGGTCTCGTCGGCCGCGGTGGTGGCCATGAGCTGACCCGAGCACAGGTAGCTGGCGCCTGCGCTCGTGAAGGTCATGCGACCCGTGGCGTTCGACTGGTTCGCCCATGCCGGGTAGCAGACCGGGTCATAGTGGCACTGCGCGGCAAGTTCCTGCGCGATCACGTCGAACACGTCGCGATAGCCGTGCGAGTACTCGACGCCGGAGAACGGAAGCTCTGCCGGGTTCACCCCCTCGGGCACGAACCACTCGATGCGGGCGCCCGCGCCAGGCGTGAAGACCCCCCAGAGCTCGCCATCCTCTCGAAGGCTGCGATCGGTGACCGGGCCCACCGTGCCCATTCCGCCCGCCGGATCGGCAAGGAAGAGTTCCTGTCCCGCGCCAAGCTGGATGCCCGAGAGATGCAGGCGCGCGTTCAGCGAGCCGATGCCCTCGACATCGCAGCGCCACACCCGGCCGCCAGGAACCGGAATCCACTGGCCGTCGTCCATCGTGAGCGCCACGGATCGCTGCACCGCGAATCGCAGGGGCTTGGTTCGATCCGCGACGTCGTCCTCCATCAGCAGTCCGGCGTCGTCGACAGGCCCCAGCAGCCGCACGGGAGGCGCGATGAACTCGAGACCGAAGCGCTCGGTGAAGCAGGGCACCGGAGCCTTCTGCACGGGTACCGCCTCGGCCCGTGGCCCATGTCCGAGCACCCCTTGCGGTGGCACGTTGGCCAGAGCGATCGAGGCGATGCATGCGGTGAGCGAGCTGGCCGCAAGAGCGTGGTTCACGGGGCCTCGTCGGGAAAGGGGGGCGGCCCCCCAACCTAGCACGGCACGCACCGCGGCAAAGCGAAAAATGGCGAATCAACCGATCCTTGTCATGCTTGGAGGAGCCACGAAGCCCGACGATTCGTCCGAATTCAGGGACAGACGCCAAAGCTCAGCAGGAGCAGCGAGAGATCGGCGGTTCCAACGGTGCCGTCGCCATCGAAGTCCTCGATGCAGCCGGTGCACGCACCGAACGAGAGCAGCATCAGCGAGACATCGCCGCCACCGACCTCGCCATCGCCATCAAGATCCTCGGCGCAGGCCGGGAGGGCGGCGATGGTCAGCGAATAGTCCGCGCGCGTGTCGCTGGAAAGGAACACCTCCAGCAGCAGCGTGGTGGAGTTCGAGGTGTTCGTGCACAGGAAGGCCTCGTTGTTCGCGTCATCCAGGGACTCCGCGAGCAGCGTGCCGCCGCAGGCATCCCACACGCGGAAGTCGACATCGCCGTTGGCGTGCGTGTAGGTGGACTGCAGCGAGAGCTTTCCGCCAACGGGCACTTCGACCGCGTACCAGTCCGAGCTCAGGCGCTTGACAACCAGGCCCGCGTGCGAGCCATCGATCAGCGGCACGGCGACCGCGCAGGCGTCGTTGGGCTCGTAGGCATCGTCGCTGCCGGCCGCAAGCAGCGCGCCGAAGCCGCCGCTGTTCACGGCCAGATCCCATCGACCGAAGGCATCCCATCCGGTCGTGTTGGCGCAGCTGCTGATGCCGCACGAGAGCACGCCGAACATCTGGCGCGTGGATTGCTCGACCAGCGCGCTGCCGCTCGAGCCGCCCTCGGTCACGCCCAGGTTCCACAGCACGGTGGACGAACTCACGACCGGGTTGCACGCCGTGCCGTTGGCGGTCTTGGTTCCGAAGCTGATCGCCTGCTGGAACGACTGCGGATGATGGATGGCGACGATCGGCGTGCCGTTGGCGGGCATGCTGGACTTCCATCCCATCCAGTGCACGCCCGATGGCAGCGCGCCACGGATCATGAGCAGTGTGGAGTCGCTCGAGGGGTGTGTGGCCATCAGGTCGGTGCCGATCGCGGCCTGCCCGATGCTGAGCGTGCCCGCGCAGCCCTCCACGCGGAAGAAGAAGTGCACGTTCGCGCTGTTGGCCTCGGCCTGCGTGCTGATGCAGTGATGGGCGGTGCTGAAGTACGGTGTCTCGTCGGCGGCGGTGGTGGCGAGCAGCTGTCCTGAGCAGGCGCGGTTGGCGCCGTTGCGCGTGTACAGGATGCGACCGGTCGCGTTGGAGAGATCAGCCCAATCCGGGAAGCACGCAGGGTCGTTGCGGCAACCCGTGAGCGACTGCACCGCCTCGCTGGCGAAGACGTCCCGGTAGCCGTGCGCGTATTCCACGTCGCTGAAGGGCAGGCGGGACGCGACGTGCCCATCGGGCACGAACCACTCGATCTCGGCGATGGGCCCCGCCGAGAAGACGCCCCAGACCTCGCCGTCACCGCGTTCGCCACGATCCGTGATCGGTCCCACCACGCTGGCCGCGTCGCCCGGTGATCGCACGAAGAGCTCCTGTCCCGACTCAAGCACAACACCCTGAAGATGAAGGCGGGTGTTCATCGAGCCGATGGCCTCGACCCGGCAGCGCCACAGGCGCCCGCCCGCGACATCGACCCACTGGCCGTCATCAAGCGCGAGCGACACGCGCCTCTGGATACCGAAGCGCATGGGCTCGTTTGCCGCGTCGGCCTCGTCCTCGAACATCAGCTCGGCTTCATCGATCGGGCCAAGCAGCGTGGCCGGGGGCTCCAGGAACTCGAGTCCAAGGCGTTCGGTGCGGCTCTGGACGGCGTGCGACTCGGCCAGCGGTGTCCTGCGAGCACCATGGCCCAGCGCGGATCGGGATGGCGGCGCGCCCAAGGCCACAGCCGCCGAGCAAATCAGCACGGCGCCCTGCGCAAGCAGGATGTGGAGCGGGCGTACGGACATCGGATCTCCCTGAATAACCGGCGGTGGAACAGTACAACCCTCGATACCGTTTCCAAGGGAAACGTGGGGTTTTCGGGGGTGTGAGAGGGGCCGTTTGCGGAAGGTGCAATCCCAGACTCCGAGAACCATCGGTCGGCGGATTTGAGAAGGTGGGCGGCGGAATATCTGACCTTGGAAGGTCCGCGCGGCGACCGGTCGGTGCCCCACCGTTACCTTGGCTTCCCATGCAGGCAACGTCCGCCACGGCCCCCGCACAATCGACCTTTCGCACCGTGTTCGCCGGCCTGTTCGGCAACCTTCTGGAGTGGTTCGACTACGCGGTGTTCGGCTTTCTGGTGACGCCGATCGGCGCGGCGTTCTTCCCGGCGGACAACCCGCAGGTGCAGACCCTGAAGGCCTGGGGCCTGTTCGCGGTGGGGTTCTTCGCCCGACCGATCGGCGGAATCATCCTGGGACGGTTGGGTGACACGAAGGGCCGTCGCTGGCTCCTGACGGTCTCGGTGACCCTGATCGCGGTGAGCACGCTGGTGATCGGGTGCCTGCCGACCCACGCGACGATCGGCTGGCTGGCCCCCGCGATCCTGGTGCTTTGTCGCCTGACACAGGGTTTCTCGCTGGGTGGCGAGTTCACCGGCAGCATGGCCTACACCACCGAGCATGCCAAGCCGTTCATGCGCGGCCTGATCTCGAGCAGCACCGCCCTTGGGACGAGTCTGGGCTTCCTGACCGGCTCGGCCGCCGTGATGGTGCTGGACCAGGTGCTGACCAAGGAACAGATCGCGGCCTGGGGCTGGCGGGTGCCGTTCCTGTTCAGCGTGCTTCTGGCGATGTTCGGCTGGTGGTTGCGGCGGTCGCTTCACGAGAGCGAGGCGGGCGAAGCGGCCCGGCGGATCGAACGCCGGCCTCCGGTGTTCTCGGCCATTGCCGCCGACTGGAAGCCCTCGCTGCAGCTTTTCGCCATCGTGGCCTTCTCGAACGCCCTTTATTACTACGTGTTCAACGCGTCGGTGATCTCGGCCAAGGTGGCGGACCCGGCCAACGCGGCGCGTTTCCAGACCGCGAACACCGTGGCGCTGATGTTCGTGGCCGTTGGCAAGGTGCTGGGGGGCTGGATGAGCGATCGCATGGGCCGGCGAGGCAGCGCGATCCTGTTCACCGTCTGGGGCCTTGCGGTCATGGTGCCCGGATGGCTCGCGATGACCCGCATGCCCATCGAGCCGCACGCCTTCCTGGCTTCGCAGCTGCTGATGGGCATTCCGATCGCGATGTCACTTGGCATGCAGGGGGCCATGCTGGTCGAGATGTTCCCCGTGGCCAACCGCGTGGTGAGCATGAGCTTCGCCTACAGCGTGGCCATGGCGCTTTCGGGCGGAATCATGCCCGGACTGGACAGCTGGTTCACCACGGAGCTCAAGATGCCCAGCGCGACCATGATCTGGATCGGTGGCCTGGGGGTGCTGGCCACCGGCGTGCTGCTCGGCATGCGCGACACGACAGGTCGGGACCTGCGAACCTGAACACGCGCGCGAGGCGCCAGAAAAACTTTCAAGCGGATTCAAGGAGCGGATCGCCCTCGGTCGATGACGCCCCGCTTGCCTTTCGTTCGGCAAGCCCGTCCACAATTCGCACCTCCGACCAAGCGCCTTCGGATGTCCCGTGGACATGCCGTGGGCCTGGAGCCCGTCATGTCCGAACAGACAATCGTGCCCGTCCGCCGTCGCTGGCTCAGTTCGAGCGGCTTCGGCATGCTGGCCCTTGGTGCCGCCCTCGCGATGGGCTTCGCCTATGCCGCCCAGAGCGTTTCCCGCGCCATGATCGCCATGCGGACTGCCAGCACCATCAAGGTGAAGGGCACCGCAAGCATCGACCTGGCCAGCGATCGCGCCGTCTGGAAGGCCGTGGTCACCGCGCGCGGCGCCACGCTGCCGGAGGCCTATGGCCGCCTGAACACGGGCGTGGAGCGACTCAAGCGCTTCGTCACCGAGAGCGGGTTCGCCGCCGAGGAGATCCGTCCCGAGGCCGTCGAGACGGGCATGACTCACGCGCGCGACACCAAGGGCAACGAGCTTCCGCGCATCGAGAGCTACACGCTCAGCCAGTCCGTGGCGGTGCTCAGCGACAAGGTCGAGAAGGTGAAGCAACTCTCGGAGAAGGCGACGGAGCTCATCAAGGAGGGCGTCGAGGTGCGCTCGAACGACCCCGCCTTCCTGATCGCCAATCCCGATGCGGTGAAGTCGGACCTTCTGGCCGAGGCGACCCGGAACGCCTTCGAGCGCGCGGAGACCCTGGCCAAGGGCAGCGGTTCGCGCGTGGGGGCGCTGCAGAGCGCATCGCAGGGCGTGATCAAGATCCTCGCGCGTGGCGAGATCGACAACAACGAATACGGGCGCGACTACGACACGACCGCCATCCAGAAGACCATGCGTGCCGTGGTCAGCCTGGAGTATGCG
>JBIIOC010000158.1:0-3613 GCA_044337135.1 Phycisphaerales bacterium
GACATCGCGCACATCGCGGGCCTGGTGGCCACCGGCGTGCACCCGAGCCCGTTCCCGCACGCGCATGTCGTCACGACCACCACGCACAAGACGCTGCGCGGTCCGCGTGGCGGCCTGATCCTCTCCAACGACGAGGAGATCGCGACGAAGATCGATCGCAAGGTCTTCCCGGGCAGCCAGGGCGGTCCACTCATGCACGTGATCGCGGGCAAGGCCGTGGCTTTCGGCGAGGCGCTGCAGCCCTCGTTCAAGACCTACAGCCAGCAGGTCGTCGCCAATGCCAGGGCGCTTGCCGCGGCGATGCAGGGCCACGGCTACCGCCTGTGCACCGGCGGCACCGACAACCACCTGATGCTGGTCGATCTGCGTCCGCGCGACCCGAACCTGACCGGTGCCGATGCCGAGAAGTGGCTCGAGGCGGCGGGCATCATCGTGAACAAGAACGGCATCCCGAACGACCCGCGCCCCCCGATGGTCACCAGCGGCCTGCGCCTGGGTACACCGGCCCTGACCACCCGCGGCCTGAAGGAGGCTGAGATGAAGCTGGTGGCGGGGTGGCTCGACCGGGTGATGGTGGGCAAGGGAGATGCCGCGGTCACCGCGGCAGTCCGCGAAGAGATTCGCGACTTCTGCGGCCGATTCCCGCTGCCGCATTGATGCGCAATCAGTTATAGGACACTCTTGATGTCACGGCCTTCGCTGTCGTCTTCAGGGGGCAGCGGGCGTCCGCTTTCGTTCACCGAAACGTTGAATAAACGAAGAACATTCGGTTTGCCCCCGTGCCGATCCGTGGCATTATTTGCCGGCTGTCGGCTCCCTCTGACGGCAACAGGTCACTTTCCCCGCTGGCTTCCCCGCCAGATTTCAGTCCCCTCAAGCGCATTGATCACGCGCTTCCCAGTGAAACTGGGTTTCCCGAAGGAGTTCACCTCATGAAGATTTCTGCTCTTGCTGCGACCGGCGTGGTCGCTCTCGTCGCTGGCTCGCTGAACGCGACCCCCGGCGTTGTGTACAACGACTCCGCGAGCGACATCGGCGCCGGCATCGCCGACGCTGGCGGCACCGCGAACATTCTGAGCTGCGAGGTCTCGCACACCGCGACCGACATCCAGTTCTCGCTCACCGTCGGCGGCAACGTGCCCGCGACCGATTGGGCGAAGTTCATGATCGCCATCTCCTCGCCGGACTCGGCCCCGAAGACCACCTCCGGCAACGGTTGGGGTCGCCCGATCAACTTCGCCAGCAACGGCGGCATGAACTACTGGGTTGGTTCGTGGGTGGATTGGGGTGGCGGCGCGCAGGCCTGGAGCAACAGCGCTTCGGGTTGGGCTGGCCCCGGCCCCGGCGCCTCGATCAGCTTCTCCGGCAACAACGTCACCCTGACGGTGAGCCGCGCGGCGATCGGCATGTCTGGTGACGGCACCTTCCTGTTCGACGTGTACACCTCGGGTGGCGGCGGCGGCGACGGCGCGATCGACGCGCTCTCGACCAACTCCGTGTCCATGGCGAACTGGGGTGACAGCTTCACCACCACGAACGCCCTCAGCTACGCGATCCCGGCGCCTGGCGCGCTGGCGCTGGTTGGACTCGCGGGCCTGGTGGCCCGTCGTCGCAAGGCCTGAGCCTGGCGACCTGAAAGTGACCTGAACCCCGGTGCGGGCATCCCCCGCACCGGGGTTATTCTTTCCGGGCAGGCCCCGCATGCGAATCCTCGGCATCTCGGCCTTCTTCCACGACAGCTCGGCCGCTCTGGTCGAGGATGGCCGCATCGTTGCGGCGGCGCAGGAAGAGCGCTTCAGCCGTTGCAAGCATGACGAGCGATTCCCGGTCAACGCGGTGGCCTGCTGCCTGCGTCAGGCCGGCATCGGCGCGGAACAGCTCGACGCGGTCGTGTTCTACGAGAAGCCGCTGCTGAAATTCGAGCGGCTGCTCGAGACGGCGCTCGCGTTCGCGCCGCGCGGCTTCCGCTCGTTCCTGAAGGCCATGCCGCCGTGGCTTCAGCGAAAGCTGCACCTGCCGCGCGAGATCGATCGCGGGCTCGGCGGGGTCTACGGCGGTCCGATCCTGTTTGCCGGGCATCACGAGTCGCATGCGGCCAGCGCGTTCTTTCCGAGTCCCTTCGAGGAAGCCGCGATCCTGACGATCGACGGCGTGGGGGAGTGGACCACGGCCAGCTGGGGGGTGGGCAGCGGCAACCGGATCCGTCTGCACGAGGAGATGCGCTTTCCCCACTCGCTGGGGCTTCTGTACAGCGCATTCACGCTGTACTGCGGCTTCCGGGTGAACTCCGGCGAGTACAAGCTGATGGGCCTGGCGCCCTACGGCGAGCCACGCTTCCGCGACCTGATCCTGGATCGCATCGTGCGACTGCACGAGGACGGCTCGATGTGGCTTGACCAGCGATACTTCGACTACTGCGCCGGCCTGCACATGACCAGTGGCGCGTTCCATGCGTTGTTCGGTGCGCCTCCACGCGACCCCGAGAGCCCGCTCACGCAGCGCGAGATGGACATCGCCGCCAGCATCCAGGCCGTCACCGAGGAGGCCGTGCTGCGCATGGCGCGACACGTGCACGCGAAGACCGGGCAGCGCAACCTGTGCCTGGCCGGTGGCGTGGCGCTGAACTGCGTGGCCAACGGCCGCGTGCTGCGCGAGGGGCCCTTCGAGCGCCTGTGGATCCAGCCCGCTGCGGGTGATGCCGGTGGCGCGCTGGGCGCGGCGCTGGCGCACTGGCACGGGCACCTGGGCAACGCGCGCACGCCGCAGCAGGGCGACAGCCAGCAGGGGTCCTATCTGGGCGCGTTGCAGGGTGATGCCGAGATCGTGGCGCAGCTTGACCGCATGGGCGCCGTGCATCACCCGATGCAGGAGCCCGAACTCTGCGAGGAGATCTCGAAGGAACTGGCCGCCGGCCGGATCGTGGGGCATGTCTGGGGCCGCGCCGAGTTCGGTCCGCGCGCGCTGGGGCATCGCTCGATCCTGGGAGATCCGCGCGACGCCTCGATGCAGCGGCGCATGAACGTGGCGATCAAGTTCCGGGAGTCGTTCCGCCCCTTCGCGCCGGCGGTGCTGGCGGGCAAGCAGTCGGAGTGGTTCGATCTGCAGTCGGAGAGCCCGTACATGCTGCTGGTGGCGCCGGTGGCGAAGGCGCACTGGCGCGAACCGACGGATCCATCCGCACGCGGCATCGCGCTGTTGAACCAGGTGCGCAGCACGGTGCCCGCGATCACCCACGTGGATCGCTCCGCGCGCGTGCAGACCGTGGATGCGCGCACCTCGCCGAGGTTTGCCGCGATCCTTCAGGCCTTCGAGCGTCGCACGGGCTGCCCGGTGCTCGTGAACACCAGCTTCAACATCCGGGGCGAGCCGATCGTGAACGACGCCGCCGACGCCTACCGATGCTTCATGTTCACCGACATGGACACGCTGGTGGTCGGCAACCGCCTCATGCGCAAGTCGGAGCAGCCGCCGATGGATGGTGCCGACGCGTACAAGCGCTCGTTCCGGCTAGACTGAATCGCAATGGCGCGCCGAGGATTCATCGCCGAGCTCTTCGCCTTCGTGCTGGCCCACAAGGCCTGGATGCTGCTTCCGATCATCGTGGTGCTGCTGC
>JBIIOC010000159.1:0-3560 GCA_044337135.1 Phycisphaerales bacterium
GTGTCTGCGCCGCCGCGGAACTCGCGGGAGCGTGCCAGCAGGCGGCGGCTCGCCGGGTTCCGGGCGATCTCGCCGCCAACAACCTGGGAGCGCTTGCTGCAGCGCTTCAGCGCGCCGGGGCGGAGGGGAACTCGTGGATCCAGGCATTCCAGGCGGCGGCAGCGGCGTCACCCGAGCGTCCGATTGGCGACATCGAGGGTGCCGGACGCGCACTGGCTGGCGAACTTGGCGTGTGGGCCAAGCTGCTCCGTCAAGGCGCCGATGCGGTCGGTGGACCTGGCAGCACCCGTGAACTTCGCGATGCGGCGCGTCGCATGGGTGCGCTTGCCGACGCCTGTCGCACCTCGCAGGATCAGATCGACCGGCTTGCGCCCCTTCGATTGACCGAAGTCGCCGCCGCGCTGCGCGCGCCGCCGGTGGTGGTGGTGACGACGGCCAGCGGTTGCGCGGCGGTGCCGGCATGGCGACTCGTCGAGGGGGCGGCGGCGGCCGACGAGGCGCTGGCGGCCACGCTGGCCGCTGCGCAGGGTGCGCCGCGAGCTGCGGCGGTCTTCGTGCATGCGGGACAGCGATCGCCGCTCGATGCGACGGCTTCGGGCGGCGACTTTGCGCTGGTCGCGGATGCCCTTCGGGGGGCCCGCATGCGCGTGGAGGCATGGAATCCCGCGCAGGCACCGCGACCCTCGGTTCGTGAGGCGCGCGCCCGCGTCTGGATCATCGTTCCGCCGCTTGAGCGACGCTCGCTCGAACCCGATGCCGCCGAGAAGGCGCTGCTGGATGCGATGCAGCGGCTGCTTCGCGAGGGTGAACCCGTGTTCGTGCTGGCCGCCCCAAGCGTGGCGGCCGCGATGGGAATGCAGGACCCGTGGGCGGACGTGCTCCGCGCGCAGGGTCTGCAGGCGCGCTCCGGCGCGATGGTGGTGGAGCTCGCAGCGCGATCCGAGACCGATCGGCAGCTCCGCACCACGCTCGACAGCGTGGTGCGGGGCGAGCATGGCGCCTCGCGGGCGCTTCGTGGGCGTGTCTCGTGGCCAACGCCGGTGCCGCTCGAGGTTCGCTCCGTCGGTGCGTGGCAGGCGTCCACCGTCGCGTGCATCGAGCCTGGGGCGGCCATGTGGATCGAGGAGGATCCTCGCGTGATCTCAAAGGGCACGGATCGCGTGCCTGCCGACAAGGCGCTGCGTCCGGACCAGCGGGTTCCGATCGTGGCGCTGGCGCAGGGCGACGGTCGTCGCGTGGCGCTCGCCGGCGGTGTCGCGTGGGCACTCAGCGCAAGCGCCGGCGTGGCGGATGCCCGGGGCGCGCTGCTCCACCCCGGCAATCGCGACCTGTTCGTCTCGGTGGTTCGCTGGCTGGGTGGCGAGGATCCCGCGAGCGGGACGGGCGAGGCCGAGGCTCCCAGCCTGGTGCGTCGCGCGCACGCGGTGGCGTGGCTGCCGGCGCTGCTGATGCTGCTCGTCCCGTCGCTCGCCCGTGTCCTGCGGAGGCGCGCATGAGTGCCTGGAAGCGATGGTCGCTGCCATTCTTCATGATCGCCGTGAGCCTGGCGCTGGGCACATGGTGGCGCGCATCGCGGGAGCTCGCGTTCCGCGAACCCTTCCAGTCGCTCCAGCCGGATCGGGTGAGCGTGATCTCCGTCGTGTCACCGAGTGCCACGCTTCGATACGAGCGGCGCGGTGATGCCTGGAGGCAAGTCGCGCCCTACGAGCACCCGACCGATCCCGCGGCCATTCGCATGCTGTTGGCCACCGCCACCGACGTGGCGCCTGCCTATCGCGTGCGGCTCGACCAGGCGCCGGAGAACTCCGGGCTCGCGAAGTCAGACCTCGTGCTGGAACTTGGCGCTGGCAAGGATGTCCTTGCCCGTTTCCGCGTCGGGTCGGACCATCCTGCGGGTCTTGCGTGGATCGGCGAGGAGCAGACGGGACTCGCCGGCCCCTGTCCGCCGGACCTGCGTCAGTTGTCGATGGCTGCCGCTGGCGGGGCGCTTCGCGACGACCGCCTGTTCGAGCTCGCTGGTGCCGACAGCGATCGCGTTCGCATCGTGACGCCCGGCCCGCAGGGCGGCGCTGTTCTGCTCGAGCGTGGCGCAGGGGGTTGGCGCATGGCCGAGCCGTTCGCATGCCGCGCCGACGAGGCCGCGGTCGGCTCGTTCCTGCAGGCCGCGGCGCGCCTGCGACACGCGGGCCAGGTGCAGGCCGACGCGGGTGACGGTTCCGTGCATGGCCTCGCCACGCCATCGGCCCAGGTGATGATCCGCACGATGGATCCCGCGCAGGGTGCGGCACGCGAGGAGGCCGTGCAGTTCGGCGCCGATTCGGGTGCGGGCGCGATCTTCGCGCGTCAGGTGGGCCGTCCACCGGTGGTCTCGGTCGACGCACGTCAGCTTGCCGGCGTGCTGCTTCCGCCTGGCGCGTTCGTCGATCCGCGCGTGAGCGAGGTGCCCGCCGAGGACATGGTGGCGCTGCGCGTGCTGGACACCGAGGGCCGGCAGCGATTGCACCTGCGTCGAGATCTGGGAATCTGGTCGCGCGTGCCGGAGCGCGGCGATCCGGAGGTGATCCAGGATGGCGCGGTGCGCGAGCTCCTGCGCTCCCTGTGCGAGGTTCGTGCCAACGCGGTCGCGGGCGACCTGCCACGAGACGAGTGGCGCATCGGAAGCATCGAGGTGTCATGCACCGACGGCTCGCAGCGCCAGGTCACGTTGTGGCGACTTCCCGATGGAGGCTGGGCGATCCGGGAGGGTCAGGGCCCTGCGCGCGTGTTCCCCGCAAGCCTGCCGATGCCGATCGAGCCGGGCGATCATCCGCCGAAGCGGTAGTGCAGCAGCGCGTCGGGGCCGCGGCGGCGCGCCGAGAGCAGCCGCATCGGGTGCCCGTCCACGATGCGCTCGGTCGTGAATCCTCGAGCAGGTCCGAAGGCTTCCTCGTCCGCCAGCAGCCGGGGGCCCACGAAGACCCAGGCCTCGTCGATCAGCCCTTCGCGGAGCAGCGCACCCGTCAACCCGCCGCCTGCCTCGACCAGCACGTTGCTCACGTCGAACTCTCGCCGAAGCGATTCCAGCAGGCCGCGGAAGTCGCTGTGCTGCTTCATGCATCCCACGCCCAGGTCGCCAAGCGCGCGGCGGTGCTCGCTCATCTGGCCGAAGGCCTTCGGAAGCGTGGTCACGACGGTGCGGTGCTCGCGCGCCGTGCGCACCACCTGGCGGTCGATCGGCAGCGAGAGTTCGGGGTCCACGATCACGCGCACGGCGTTGCGGCGCGGCCGGCCGCTGCGGCATGTCAGCAGGGGATCGTCGCGCATCACCGTGCCGATGCCCGTCAGGATCGCGTCCACGCGGCCGCGCTCGCGATGCACCATGGCGCGGCTTCGCTCGCAGCTGATCCACTTGCTGTCATGGCTCCTTGTCGCGATGCGGCCGTCGACGGTCTGCGCCCACTTGGCGATCACCCAGGGCAGCGCGGTGGTCACGCGCTTGACGAAGGGCGCGTTCAGTTCGCGCGTCTCGGGCAGGCTCAGCTGCTCGCATGCGATGTCCGCGCCGCGCAGCCATGCCTCGC
>JBIIOC010000072.1:0-11436 GCA_044337135.1 Phycisphaerales bacterium
CCTCCGACCCTCGCTCCTCTCACTCACGAGGGGAGCGGAATGCGCACGCCGAGGCGCTGTGCGCAGTCCTTCGCGAGCTCGTAGCCAGCATCCGCGTGGCGGAACACGCCCATCATCGGATCGTTCGTGAGCACACGCTCCACGCGCGCGGCAGCCTCGGGCGAGCCGTCCGCAACGACGACCTGCCCCGCGTGCTGACTGAAGCCGATGCCCACGCCGCCGCCATGATGGAAGCTCGTCCAGCTGGCTCCACTGGCGATGTTCACAGCGAAGTTCAGCAGCGGCCAGTCGCTCACCGCATCGGTGCCGTCCAGCATGCCCTCGGTCTCTCGATTGGGGCTTGCCACGCTGCCGCAGTCCAGGTGATCCCGACCGATCACGATCGGCGCCTTCACCTCGCCGCTCGCCACCATCTCGTTGAAGCGCAGGCCCGCCTTGTGTCGCTCGCCCAGACCCAGCCAGCAGATGCGCGCCGGCAACCCCTGGAACGCGATGCGCTTCTGCGCCATGCGGATCCACCGCTCCAGGCCCTTGTCATTCGGGAACAGCTTCAGCACCGCCTCGTCGGTCGCGCGGATGTCGGCGGGATCGCCCGAAAGCGCGACCCATCGGAACGGCCCGCGCCCCGTGCAGAACTGCGGGCGGATGTAGGCCGGCACGAACCCCGGGAAGGCGAACGCTTCCTTGAATCCATGATCCAGCGCGCGCTGGCGGATGTTGTTGCCGTAGTCGAACACCCTGGATCCGGCCTTCATGAAGTCGACCATCAGGCGCACGTGCGCCTCCATGCTCGCGCTGCTCAGTCGCTGGTACTCGGCCGGGTCGCTCGCGCGCAGCGCGTCGGCCGCCTCGCGCGAGAGTCCCTGCGGGTAGTAGCCCTCCAGCGGATCGTGCGCGCTCGTCTGATCCGTGAGCGTCTCGGGCACGATCTTCCGCGCCCTTAGCCGCGCCAGCAGGTCGACCGCATTCGCCAGCACCCCCACGCTGATCGCCTCGCCGCGCTTCTTCAGTTCCACCGCGCGGTCGATGGCCGCGTCGAGATCCTCGTGCACCTCGTCGAGGTAGCGGTCATGCACGCGCTTGTTCAGGCGCTCCATGCACACGTCCGCGATCAGGCAGGTGCCCTCGTTCATGGTGATCGCGAGCGGCTGCGCGCCGCCCATGCCGCCGCAGCCCGCCGTCACGTTCAGGGTGCCCTTGAGCGTGCCGCCGAAGTGCTGCCGCGCGCACTCCGCGTAGGTCTCGTAGGTGCCCTGCACGATGCCCTGCGTGCCGATGTAGATCCAGCTTCCCGCGGTCATCTGCCCGAACATCATCAGGCCCCGCGCCTCGAGGTCGTCGAAGTGCTGCTGCGTGGCCCAGTGGGGCACCAGATTCGAGTTGGCGATCAGCACGCGTGGGGCGTCGGGGTGCGTTCGCACGATTCCCACCGGCTTGCCGCTCTGGACAAGCAGCGTCTCGTCCACCGCGATCGACTGCAGGCTCTTCACGATCGCGTCGAAGCACGCCCAGTCGCGCGCCGCGCGCCCGCGGCCGCCATAGACCACCAGGTCGCCCGGGCGCTCCGCCACCTCGGGGTCGAGGTTGTTCATGATCATGCGCATCGCGGCCTCGGCGGCCCAGCTCTTGCATGTGCGCTGGGCGCCGCGGGGGGCGCGCACGGTCCGGACGGCTTCGGCGGCGTGGCTCATCGGCACACTGTAGCCGCGGCCTCCGGCTCGATCGAGCGCCTCACTGCAGCAGCGAGCCATTCTCGATGGCCGCCGCGAGCGCCGCCATGTCCGGCGACGGGCTCCGGTCGCCCTGCAGGGGCTTGACCACCCTGCGCACGGCGGCGTGCAGCCGCTCCACGCCGGCACCCGAGCGCATGGGGCGGTGCGCCTCGATCGCCTGCGCCATCACCAGCAACTCGATCGCGATCACCTCGCGCGCCAGTCGAACCGCGCGCAGCAACTGGCGACCCGCCAGCGGGCCGAAGCTGTTGTAGTCCTCGATGCCGCCGCAGGTGCCCACATTGCCCACGCTCGCGGGATGGGCCAGCGACTGCAGTTCGTTCACGCACGCCGCGGCCGCGTACTGCGTGATCATCAGGCCGCTCTCCACGCCGGGATTTCCGGCCAGATGCGGCTTCGCCGGATTCACGCGATCGAATCCGCCGAGCACCCAGAACACGCGCCGTTCGCTCACGGCCGCGACATGGCACAGCGCGACCTTCGCCGCGTCCATCGCGATCGCCAGCGGCATGCCGTGGAAGTTGCCGCCGCTCACCACATCGAAGCCGCCCCCCGCGGCAGGCACCACCAGCGGGTTGTCCGTCACGGCGCCCAGTTCATGCTCGATCACGCAACGTTGCGCGCGCAGCTGGTCCATCGCGGCGCCGAGAACCTGCGGCGAGCATCGCAGCGCGTAGGGATCCTGCACGCGCGGATCGTTCTCGGCGTGCGACGGCCCGATCTGCGAGCCGTGCAGCAGGTGCGCGATGCGCTCGGCGACCACGATCTGTCCGGGCTGGCGCCGCGCCGCGTGAATGCGACCATCCAGCGGTGCGGTGCTTGCCAGGCAGGCGTCGATCGCCATGGCCGTGGCGCCGATCGCGGACTCGAGCACGGGCTCGAGTTCCGCGAATGCCAGCGCGCCAAGCGCCGCCATCAGGTGCGTCCCGTTCAGCAACGCGAGTCCTTCCTTCGCCTCCAGCGTGACCGGCTTCAGGCCCTTGCCGGCGAGCGCCTCGCCCGCTGGCACGCGGCGGCCCGACTGCCAGACCTCGCCCTCGCCGAGCAGCGCAAGGCTGGCGTGCGCCAGCGGGGCCAGATCGCCGCTCGCGCCCACGCTGCCGCGCTCGGGCACCACCGGCACCAGTCCGTGATTCAGCAGGTCCAGGATCCGCTCCACAAGCACGCAACGCACGCCGCTTGCGCCCCGCGACAGGCTCGCCGCCAGCAGCAGCAGCATGGCTCGCACCACGCGCTCGGGAAGGGGATCGCCGACGCCCGCGGCGTGCGACCGCACCAGGTTGGCCTGCAACGCCGCCAGTTCGCTCGCGCCGACCCGCTGATGCGCGAGCGAGCCGAATCCCGTGTTCACGCCATAGACCGCCGCGCCGGACGAGGCCACGCCCTCGATCGCCGCACGCGCGGCATCGATGCGCGCGCGTGCCTCGGCGGCCAGCGCCACGTGCGTGCCTTCACAGGCGACCAGTCGCACCTGCTCGATCGAGAGGGGCTTGCCATCCAGCGTGATCGTGCGGGTCGCTGCCATGCGCCGCAAGATAGCTGGACCTCGGCTTGCGCCCCCGGGCGCGCGGCCCCATCATCGCCACCATGGACAACGGCTGGCCTCGCACCGTGCTCACGGGACTCTGCATCGTCACCTGTGCGCTGCTGGGATTGCTGGCCTCGCGTTTCGCGGTGGGGTCACGCGGCGTCGTGGCGCCAGCGCTGCTGGATGCCTCGTTCCCCGTTCTGGCCACGCTGCTCGCGTACGGCTGCCTGTCCGTGGGAACCGCGCTCGCCTGCGCCATCGCGCGTCCCATCAACGCCGCGGTGGCGCTCTTCTGCGTCGGCTGCGGCGTGGCAGCCTTCGCCATGCGTGGCGGGACCGTGGCCGATGCGGTCTTCCAGGGGGGCATGTTCCGATGGCTCGGCGGCGAGACGATCGTCTGGGGCGTTTTCATCGCGATCGTCTCGACGGCGATCTTCCGCGTGGGCGGACCGCTGCCCGACGTTCCGAATCCCGATCCAGACCAGTCGTTCACGGCCGGCCTGCTGCGGCCACGCGCGCTCGTGTCGCTCGCCGCCGCCCTTGCGGCGCCCGCCGTGCTCGCCTTCACAATGGTCGGTGCCTCGAAGGGGCAGGCGATCGGCGCCTGCACGCTCGCGGGCGTCGCCACCGCGTTCGGCGCTCGACTCATCGCGGCGCACGAGCAGCCGATCCTGCTGTTCGCCGCGCCGTGCATCGTGGTGGGGCTGGCGCAGCTCCTTCTGGCCGGCCCCGTGATGGGCGCGCTCGACGCGCGCTTCGCCAGCGGCTCGCTGAACCCGATCCTCTGCGCCATGCCGGCCGATGTGGCCGCAGGAAGCATGTGTGGCGTCGCGATCGGCCTGGGCTGGTCACGCGGTCTGGTCAAGCGCGACGCGGACGGCTGAACGCCGCGCGCGCACCGCTACACTCGCCCGCATGGCTCTCATCGTCACCGGCACGATCGGCATCGACACCCTTCATGCACCCACCGGCAGCGCGGAGCGTGTGCTCGGCGGCAGTTGCAGCTACTTCGCGGCCGCGGCGAGTCACCTGACGCCGGTCCGCGTGGTCGGCGCGGTCGGCGGCGACTTTCCACCCGAGCATTCGGCGATCCTCGAGTCCTTCAAGGGCGTCTGCCTGAAGGGACTCGAGCGACGTCCCGCGAGCCGCACGTTCGCGTGGGGCGGCCGCTACCTCGACGACATGAACCGCCGCGAGACGCTCTTCACCGAGCTGGGCGTGCTGGAGGAGGCGCCGCCCAAGGTGCCCGTGGCGTACCAGGACAGCCAGTTCGTCTTCCTCGGCAACACCCACCCCTCGGTGCAGATGGACCTGCTGCGGCAGTTCCCCAGGCGCACGCTCGCCGTGTGCGACACCATGGACCTGTGGATCAACGTCGCGCGTCCGGAACTGCTGGCGCTCTTCCGCGAGGTCGACGGCGTGGTGCTGAACGACCAGGAGGCGATGCAGCTGACCGAGGCTCGCAACGCCGTCTCCGCGGGTCGCGCGATCCTGGATCTGGGCCCCAGGTTCGTCGTGGTGAAGAAGGGCGAGCATGGCGCGATCCTGGCCCACCGCGACGGCGTGGCCACGCTGCCGGCGTACCCCGCCGATGCCTCGCACGTCGTGGACCCAACCGGCGCCGGCGACACGTTCGCGGGTGGCCTGATGGCGCATGTGGCACGCACCGGCAAGGGTGATCTGGCCACGGTGCAGGAGGGCATGGCCTGGGGCACCGTGATGGCCAGTTTCACGATCGAGGCCTTCGGACTCGATCGTCTTCGCAAGCTGGATTCCGCGCAGATCGCCGAGCGCATGAAGCGATTCCAGACCGCGGCGCGGGTGGGATGAGCGTGCGCATGCGAGCCCGTCAGGTCTTCGCCGCGATCGCCTCGGCGATCCTCGCGACCGCGGCGCTCGCCTATGACCGCTTCGAGGACCTGCCCGGCGCGGATCGCGTGCGACAGCTCCAGTCCGACCTTCGCGGGCTCGGGCAGTCCGGCCGAATCTCCGACATCCGATGGGACACCGACGGCATCGTCTTTCGCCGCGGTGGCTCGTGGGTGAAGACAGACCTCGACGGCGCGAACGAGCGTCCGGCCGAGGAGCCGCCCTTGCGCGAACCGCCGCGTGCGCCGGTGGATCCTGCGGCAGGACGCGCCAGGCAGCGCACGCAGTCAACCAGCCCTGACGGCCTCTGGCGTGCCGAGCACCGCGATGGCGGCGTGCGCATCGTCGAGATCGGCACCGGCACGGTCACGCCCGTCATCTCGCCGAATCCCGACGAGCCCGGCATCGTGTACGGCACCGCCGACTGGGTCTACGGCGAGGAACTCGATCAGGACGACGCGATGTGGTGGAGCCCGGACGGGCGCTGGCTCGGCTTCTACGTGTTCGACGTGTCGCGCGTGCCCACCTACGAGCTGCCGACCGGATGGGACCGCCTTCGCACGCGCGCCGCTCCGCGCCGCTATCCGAAGGCGGGCGACCCCAATCCGATCGCGGGCATCCTGGCGCTTGACCGCCGCAGTGGCCGCATCGCCACGATCGACGTGGGCGAGGACCCCGAGCAGTACGTCTACGGCGTCCGTTTCGCGCCGGGCAATGCGGGCCTGCTCTTCCACCGGACGAATCGCCGGCAGGATCGACTGCAGCTCGTGCTCGCCGATCCCTCCACCGGCCGCTCCCGCGTGGTGGTGGAGGAGGTGCAGCCGACCTTCCAGGAGAACCGTCCGTTGCTGCGGTTCCTTGCCGACGGTGACCGCTTCGTCTGGGGAAGCGAGCGCAGCGGGTTCAGGAACCTGGAGCTTCGACGGCTCTCGGATCCGTCGTTCGTGGTGCCGCTCACGGGCCACGCCTTTCCGGTGGACGAGGTGGTCCGCGTCGATGAGGAGGCCAACACGCTTTGGTACACCGCCTTCAGCGCGGATCGGCCCATGCTGGCGCAGCTTCATCGCGTGGGACTGGATGGCGCTGGCGAGACGCGAGTCACGCCGACCGATCGTCACTGGTCGCGCTTCGACTTCTCGCCCGACGGCAAGCGCCTGATCGCGCGCGGCGAGACGCCCGTCGACCCGCCACGAACGGTGCTCTTCTCGCTCGAGGACTCGCCGCGCCCCATCGCCACGCTTGCCGAGTCGCCTGCGGACGATCTGCGCAACGCGGGCATTCCGCCCTCGGAACTCTTCACCTGCACGGCGGCCGACGGGGTCACGCAACTCTGGGGCATCCTGCACTTTCCGCCCGACTTCAACCCCGCACAGCGCTACCCGCTCGTGATGGACGTCTACGGCGGCCCGCATTCCCAGGCCGTGCTGGGCCGCTTCGATCCGGGGCCCGCCGAGCGCGCCTTCGGCGTGATCGTTGCGAAGGTCGACAACCGCGGCACCAAGGGGCGTGGCAAGGCGTTCGAGAGCGCCACCTACATGAAGCTCGGGGGTCCCGATGCCGACGACCAGGCCGCCGCCGTGCGGGCGCTTTCGGAGCGCCCCTACGTGGATCGGCATCGCGTGGGCATTCACGGCCACTCCTACGGCGGCACCATGGCGGCGACCTGCGCGCTGCGCTTTCCCGAGCTCTTCCATGTGGCGGTGGCGGGCGCTCCCGTGACCGACTGGCGCAACTACGACACCATCTACACCGAGCGCTGGATGCGCACGCCGGCGGAGAATCCGGAGGGCTATGCCGCCGCCGACCTGACTGCACGTGCACGTGACCTGCAGGCCTCGCTTCTCCTGCTGCATGGCATGGTCGACGACAACGTGCATCCTTCGAACACGTTCCAGCTGGCGAAGGCGCTCCAGGACGCCGACGTGCCCTTCGAGATGCAGATCTTCCCGAGCGCCGATCACGGCATCGGTTCGCCCGCCTATCGCAGCGCGAAGTGGAGCTTCCTGGTCCAGGGGCTCGGGCCGCTCGACGCGCCGGCCGCCGAGGCGGAGGTGGCCCCGGCGGGCGGCCGCGAGGTCGGGCCATGACGCGATCCGTTCCGGATCGCGGCCACGTGCGCACCGAGCAGGAGCATCCGGAGTCCGCGGAGCTGGACCAGCTGGATCCCGAGGCGATCGTGCGCCTGATGGCCAAGGATCACCACGCGGTCACGCGTTCGGTCGAGCTGGCTGCCTCGTCGATCGGCGCCTTCGTGTCGGAGCTCGTGCCGCGGCTGCGTGTCGGCGGCCGGCTGGTCTACGGAGGCGCGGGCACCAGTGGTCGCCTGGGCGTGCTGGATGCCAGCGAGTGTCCGCCGACCTTCCAGAGCGATCCAGGCACGGTGGTGGGGCTCATCGCGGGCGGGGACGCCGCGCTGCGCCGCAGCAGCGAGCGCCGCGAGGACGAGCTCGATGGCGCCGCGGCGGATTTCGAGGCGATCGGCCTGCGTGCAGGCGACACGTTCCTGGGCATCGCGGCCGGCGGCACCACGCCGTGGGTGCTCGGTGGCCTTCGACTCGCGAAGCAGCGGGGGGCTGCCACGGCCATGCTCGTCTGCGCGCCGCGCGACGTGCCCGAACACTGCGACCGGCTCATCACGCTCGACACCGGCCCCGAGATCCTGATCGGCAGCACCAGGCTGAAGGCCGGCTCCGCAACCAAGCTCGCGCTGAACGCGATCACCACCGCGACCTTCGTGCGGCTGGGCAAGACCCACGGCGCGTTCATGGTGGATCTGGCCGCCACGAACGACAAGCTCGTCGACCGCGCGGCGAGAATCCTTCGGCGTTTCTGTCCGGAGCTCTCGCGCGAGCAGGCGTTGGTCGCGCTGGAGGCCGCGGGCATGCGGCTCAAGACGGCCATCGCGATGCAGCGATGCGCGATCGCGCGCGACGAGGCGGAGCGACGGCTTGCGCAGGCGCACGGCTCGCTGCGCGCGCTCATCGGCTGAAGCTCGCGCCAAAACGAACACGGCCCCGCGCGAGGCGGGGCCGTGTGTCGATCGTTGCCGACCTGAGCGGACTCAGATCTGGCCGTTCAGGGCGCGCAGGGCGCGGGCGCGCACCTTGCGGCTGGCCGGCTTGGCCTTGATCGTGATCTCCTCGCCGGTGAAGGGGTTGCGACCCTTGCGAGAGGGGGTGGCGGGCTTCTTCACGGTCTTCAGCTTGATGAGGCCGTTGAAGTTGAACTCGCCGCAGCCCTTGCTGAGGTCAGCGACCATGATGCTGGTCAGGGTCTCGAAGACCTCCTTCACCTTGCTGTTCTTCAGCTCGGTGTAGGCGGCGATCGTCTTGAAGGTGTCACCCTTGCTGCGACGCTTGCTGGCGGGAGTGGCCTTGAAGGGCTTCTTCTTGGTGGCGGTCTTTGCCATGGTGGGGAATCCTTTCCGATTTGGTTTGTCGCTCGGCGTCCGCCGTGCGAACTGATTTGCGTGTTCGCCGGCTCCCCAGCCGGTCGAAGAACGCACTGTAACCAAGCCATTTTCAGGCCTCAAGCGGTTGCGATGGCAAAAGTGGCGGTTTTTCCCGATCCAAACGGATGGGCCTGCCTGAAACCGCTGGAAAACCCGGCGGAATTGTGGTTTGCCGCCCTTGACGGGCGCTCGTGCGCTTGCTCCACGCGCCTCAGCGCGCGCCGCCGCGCACCGTGGCGCGACCCACGCTCGCGTAGTCGAAGCCGTGTTCCTGCATGGTTTCGCAGCGATACAGGTTGCGCCCGTCCACGATGAGCGGCCGCTTGAGCGACGCCTTCACGCGATCAAGATCGGGCGATCGGAACTCGCGCCACTCGGTGCAGATCACCAGCGCGTCGGCCCCCTGCACGCACGCGTACATGTCGGCGGAGCGCTCGACCTGCGGCATCTCCTTGGCGAGGTTCTCCAGCGCCACGGGGTCGAAGGCCTTCACC
Organism: Phycisphaerales bacterium; assembly: GCA_044337135.1. Lineage (GTDB taxonomy): Bacteria > Planctomycetota > Phycisphaerae > Phycisphaerales > SM1A02 > SYAC01. The sequence continues at coordinate 9,076 of JBIIOC010000072.1, forward strand.
TTCGCGCCTGCATCGAGCGCGCGCTTCATCAGCGTCATGCTGGGAGCCTCGCGGATGTCGTCCGTGCGCGGCTTGAAGGCCACGCCCCAGAAGGCGAGCGTGGCTCCCTTCAGGCCCTTCGGGAACTCCGCGAGAAGCTTGCTCCAGAAGTGTCCTCGCTGATCCTGGTTCACCTCGTGCACCGCGGCGTTCAGCTTGGCGTCGAAGCCGACCGCCTTGCCCATGCCCACCACGGCCAGCGTGTCCTTCGGGAAGCAGCTGCCTCCGTAGCCCAGGCCCGGGTAGAGGAACTGGTCGCCGATGCGCCGGTCCGCGCACATGCCGGCGCGCACGCTGTTCACGTCGGCGCCGTACTTCTCGCACAGGTTCGCCATCTCGTTGATGAAGCTGATCTTGCAGGCCAGCATGGCGTTGCTCGCGTACTTCACCATCTCGGCGCTGCGCACGTCCATCACCAGGATGGGGTGGCCCTGGCGCACGAAGGGCTCGTAGAGCTCGCGCATCACGTTGCCGGCCTCCTCGCTCTCCACGCCGCAGACCACGCGATCGGGCTTGTTGAAGTCGATGATCGCGTCGCCTTCCTTCAGGAACTCCGGGTTGTCGGCGATGTGGAAGGGCACCTTCGTGCGGCCCTTGATCAGGTCGCGCACCTTGTGGCTGGTGCCCACCGGCACGGTGCTCTTCACCACCACGGTCTTGGGCTTGCCGCCGGGCCCGATGCGCTCGAGCTCGTCCGCGATGTCCTTCGCCACCGCAAGCACGTACTGCAGGTCGGCGCTTCCGTCCTCGTCGCTGGGCGTGCCCACGCAGATGAAGATCGCCTCGGCATGGCGGTAGGCCTCGGCCTTGTCCAGCGTGAAGCGGATGCGGCCCGCGGCGATGTTCGCCTTGAGCATCTCGCTCAGGCCGGGTTCGTAGATCGGGCTCTCGCCGCGGCGCAGCATGTCGATCTTGCGCTGGTCCACGTCCAGGCAGACCACGTCGTTGCCCATGGCGGCAAAGCAGGCGCCCGTGACGAGTCCGACGTATCCGGTTCCGACCATGGTGAGCTTCATGCGGCGAATCTCCTGTGTGAAGGGTCAAGGATGCTACCCCAGTGCATCGGCCGGTTCAGGCGTTCGATTCGCGTGCAAGCAGCCATTTCTTCAGCATCAAGCGGCTGCTCCTGGGGTTGCGGCTTCCGGCGTAACCGCCCAGATCGCGCGTGCCGACCACCCGATGGCAGGGGATCGCCAGAGGCCACGGGTTGCGGCGCATGGCCTGGGCCGCCGCACGCGCCGCGGCCGGGCTGCCCGCCTGCTGCGCGAGCCAGGCATAGGTGCGGGTCTGGCCGCGAGGAATCCGCAGCGCCGCGCGCCAGCATGCCTGCTGGAATGGGGTGCCGGCAGGAAGGGGCAGTCGCGCGTCGGTCTTGCCGCATCGAAGACACCGGCGGGCCGCCATCGTGACACGTCGCGCCTCGGCGGGGTCATGGGGCAGTCGCAGCGTGACGCGTCCGTGGGGCGTGGGCAGCGCGAGCATGTGTCAGGCAGCGTACGGGCCGATTTGCGCGGGTGGAACGCGATCGCCGCGTCGCTACCATCGAATGCATGACGCCAGCCACCGCAGCGCACGCGACCCCGCTCGACGAGATTTCTCATGGCCTTCTGGCCATGCTGCATCAGGCCGATCCCGAGGTCGAGCGCATTCTGGCCGCCGAGGCCGACCGGCAGGCCACCACGCTCGAGCTGATCGCCAGCGAGAACCATGTCAGCGCGGCCGTCATGCATGTCGTGGGCAGCTGGATGACCAACAAGTACGCCGAGGGCTATCCCGGCAAGCGCTACTACGGCGGTTGCGAGTTCCATGACCAGGTCGAGGATCTGGCCCGCGAGCGCGCCAAGAAGCTCTTTGGTTGCCGCTTCGCCAACGTGCAGCCGCACTGTGGCGCCAATGCCAACATCGCCGCGTTCATGGCGCTGCTGAATCCGGGTGAGCGCGTGCTGAGCCTGCCCATCAAGAGCGGTGGCCACCTGAGCCATGGCCTGAAGCCCAATTTCAGCGGCACCTTCTACGACATCGTGGAGTACGGCCTGGATCCGAAGACCGAGCTGCTCGACTACGACGTCATCGAGCGGATCGCGGTCGAGACGAAGCCGAGGCTCATCATCTGCGGTTACAGCGCGTATTCCCGCGTGATCGACTTCGCGCGCTTCCGCGCGATCGCCGACAAGGTGGGTGCGTTCCTGATGGCCGACATCGCGCACATCGCGGGCCTGGTGGCCACCGGCGTGCACCCGAGCCCGTTCCCGCACGCGCATGTCGTCACGACCACCACGCACAAGACGCTGCGCGGTCCGCGTGGCGGCCTGATCCTCTCCA
>JBIIOC010000073.1:0-11420 GCA_044337135.1 Phycisphaerales bacterium
TCCTCGGGCAGCTGTTGCCGCGCCTCGGTCACGGCATCCACGGCTTCCGCGAGGGCCTCAGGCATCTGATGCAGCTCGAGCAGTCCCGCCGCGAGCTCGATGCGCAGGCTTGGGTCCTGCCCTGCGGACCGGGATCGATCGAGCAGGGCCCCGGCGCGCAAGAATTCGCGCATGGCGGCATCGCGAGCGCCGCGCTCGATGTAGCGCTGCGCTAGAGCCTCCCGCACCTGCGCTTCCTGGGCCGGATCGTTGGCGAGCAGCATCGTCGCCCGATTGCTGACCTTGTCGAGCAGGTGGATCGCGGAGGCGTCCGTCACCCCCTCGGCGACCGCGATGTCGTGAAGCAGACCATCGATGAGCTCGTGCGCATCGCGGGCGCGCTGGGCGTACACCTCCGCCTCGTCGCGAGCGCGGAAGGCCAGGTTGCGCTCATGCATCGCCCATGCGAATCCGATCGCGGCGACCATCAGGATGAGGGAGGAGACCGCGATGGATCTTGCACCCTGACGCGCGGCAATGAGTCCGTGGTACGCGAGTGATGGGCCACGTGCCTGCACCGCCTCGCCCCGCAGGTGTCGGTCGATGTCCTGCGCAACTTCGAGCGCGCTGATGTAGCGCGAGCGCGGATCGTCGGCGATGCAGCGCGCCACGATGGCGTCGAGGTCGCCCTCGAGGCGGTGGCCCAGCGAGGCCGGTGTCTCGCGGCGCTCCTCGGCGGCACGGCGCTGATGTGGCGAGTCGAGCAGCGCGAGCGAAGCGCTCGGCGTGGCACGGCGGTCCGACGGATCGTTGCCCGAGAGGAGCCTTCGCATCAGCACGCCAATCGCGAAGACGTCGGCCCGGACATCCGGAGCGACCGTGTGCAGCCGCGACAGCTCGGGGGGCAGGTAGTCGGGCGTCCCGATCATGGCGCCCGACTGCTGGTCCGGGTCGATCGGCTCGAAGGTGGTGTGTGCCACGCCGAAGTCGATCACCTTCACCTGCAACTGGTCCCCCTCGATCGAGAGCAGGACGTTCGACGGCTTCAGATCGCGGTGCACGAGTCCGTGCTGATGCGCGTGATGCACCGCGCGCGCGACCTGCGCGATCAGGCGCAGGCGCTCATCGAGATCAAGGCGGGCCGCATCGGCGGAATCGGTGATCGGCGCGCCCTGCGCGAGTTCCATCGTGAACCAGGGGCGGCCGTCCTCGGTCTCGCCGGCATCGAACACCTTCACCAGCGAGGGGTGGTTCAGCAGCGCCAGCAGACGACGCTCGGCGTCGAAGCGTGCGCGACTCGTCGGGTCCAGACGGTCCGGTCGCAGAACCTTGAGCGCCACCGATCGCTCCAGGGGTCGTGCCTGCGTCGCCAGCCACACGACGCCGAAGGCGCCCTCGCCCAGCACGCTCCGAAGCTCGTATTCGCCGATGCGGATCGGGACGGGCTTCGGTTCGACGGATGCGAATGCCCCGATGGGCGCAATGCCCGCCGTGGGCAGCAGGTCGAGCGCACGCTTGAGTCCCTCGGGGTCGCTGCTGAGCAGGCGTCGAAGGGCCTCGGAGCGACGCTCGGGCGGCAGGGGCAGCACCCGACGCACGGCTTCCTGAGGTCGGATGGGGCTGCCCTTCATGCTCGCATGGTACGCGGCCGTCGGGCTATTTTTGGTGCATGCAGCGTGATCCATCATTGTCGGGACGTCTCGCGCTCGTCGGTGGCGCCTCGCAGGGCATTGGACGCGCGATCGCGATCGCGCTGGCCGCTCGCGGTGCGCGCGTGATCCTGTCAGGTCGGAATGACGAGGGTCTGGCGAAGGTTCTGGGCGAACTTCCCGCCGCGGCGCACGGTCCGCATGAGACGCTGCTGCAGGATCATGCCGATGCCTCGGCGATGGAGCGTGCGGCGGACGCGTTGGTGGCGCGCCTGGGCGCGATCCATGTGCTCGTCGCCAACTCCGGCGGGCCGGCGCCCGGTTTCCTGGTCGATGCCCCGGCCACCGACATCGAGAAGGCGATCCGACAGCACGTTTCGAGTGCGCATGGCGTTCTGCAGGCTCTCGCGCCCGGCATGCGCGCCGCCGGATTCGGTCGCGTGGTGGCGGTGACGAGCACCAGCGTGATCACGCCGATTCGCGGGCTTGGCGTGAGCAACGTGGTGCGAGCGGCGATGACCAACTGGATTCGGACGATCGCCGGTGAACTCGGCCGCTTCGGCATCACGGCCAACATGGTCATGCCGGGATCCACCAAGACCGGTCGGCTGGACGCGATCTTTCACGGCCGCGCTGCGCGTGCGGGCACGACCTTCGCCGACGTGGAACGCGATGCGATCGCACGCATTCCCGCAGGGCGACTTGGCCAGCCGGAGGAGATCGCCGCGGTCGTCGCGTTCCTGTGTTCGCCGGCAGCGGCCTTCGTGAACGGCGCGATGATTCCGGTCGATGGTGGCCAGATGGCGGTCCAGGGATGAGGCCGATGTGGCGGACCTTCGCGCTTGCGTGCGTGATGCTGTCGCAGGCTTGCGGCGGAACCGCCTTCACGCGCATGAATCCCGTGGAACTTGATGCGTGTGCAGGCAGCTGGTCCGCGGAGTGGTACGACGGTGGCGTGGATCGCGGTGTCGGCACCGTGCGAATCGGGGCCGACGGTGCCGTGGACGGCTTGCTGCGAGATGATGCGTACAACTCGGCGGAGTGGAACCAGGCCGTCGGCGCATTCCTGAAGGGACGCGTGGAGAGGGATGGCTCCTTCCTTGGATCGATCTCATGGAGCTCGGGGCGCGCGGGGTGGAACCTGGTTGGCCAACTTGGATCCAACGCGTCCGGCGATATGCGGCTCGATGTCGCGCCGCCCGGAGGCGTGACGGATCCGGGCCGGACCATCACCGTCATTCTGCGGCGTCTCCCGGGTTCTGATAACGACCTCCGACCCTAGCGCAGGGTGGAGAGGTAGGCCACCACGTCGCGAATCTCACCTGGAGTGAGGAGCGTGTTCATGGCGGGCATGGCGCTGGTTGGCCCGAATCCCGGCGCGAGCTTGGCGTTGGGATTCACCAGGCTTTCCAGAAGTCCGCGGCGGTCATGGCGGGCCGCGACACCCTCAAGGCTCGGACCAGCGTGACCGCCACCACCGCCCAAGGCATGGCAGCGCAGGCATTGCGCGCCGACATGACCGGTGACGATTCGGCGACCCCGATCGACATCGCCACCCTCGAGCGAGATGAGCGAGGCGGCGAGCGGATCCGCGGAGGCGAACTTGGCGCGCCAGGCCGCGAGGATCGGTTGACATGCGGCCACTGTCGCCGCCGCCTCGGCGACATCGAGTTGCAGCGCGGGCTCCAGCGTTCCGTCGCGCAAGGCCGAGGCAAGACGGATCATCTCCGCCTCCGCCTGCGGCGATCGAAGCGTCGCAAGGGCGGCAACGGCGGACTGTCGCTCGATCCGGTCGCTCGACGTCACGGCCACAAGCAAGATCGGCAGCGCGGCATCCGCATTCGAGCGAGCCAGCGCCGACGTGGCCGCCGCGCGGACCTCGGGCTCAGGCGCCCTCAGCAGGCCTTCGATCGCCTGCTGGAGCGCCGATCCCCCATCGGCTTCGAGTTGTGCCAGGCAGGCAATTCGCTCGCTCGGGGGTGCGGTGGGATCCAGTGCCGTGCGCAGGGCGGCGGCAGGATCCAGCGCGACGCCGGCCTTCACGGCCAGTTCGCGAGCCAGCGCCCGCACGGCCTCGTCGGGTGCGCGTTGCGCGAGTGCCGGCAGGCGCGTGGCCAGCGTTCGCTTCCAGACATCGATGTCACGCGTGGTCGCGTCGGTGGCACGGATTCGCCCCAGCACCGGATCACGAGGCCCTGGCGCCGCCCAGGCCTGAAGCGCCTGCATGGCGAGCAGGCGGGCTGCCGGCGGAATGCGCTGGCTCTGCGCGAGACCAGCCAGACGCGAGGGCGCCGCCGCATCGCTCGAGGCCAGATTCGCCGAGATCACGCGCCGCAGCAGCGGAAGCGTGCGCACATCCTCGGCGGTGAACGCGCCAGCCTCGGCGACCGACGCGGTGTCCACGAAACGATCCCCGAGCAGCGCGAGCGCCGGCATGGCCTCCGGAACGGGCTGGTCATGGATGGCGCGAGCGGCCTCGAGCGCCACGGTTGGATCCGGATCGAACAGCAATCGCTCGATCGCGGGATCGCGAAGCTGGCGCATGGCGATCGCCGCGCCCAGGCGCACCTGCTGGAAGTTGTCCGCCGCGAGTGCCTGCAGCTTTGCGCGGTCACCGATCCGAGCCAGCGCGGTGGCGGCGGCATGGCGCAACCAGGAATCGGCGTTCTCGTTCTCCCACAGCACGGCAGTGAGTTCCGCCAGCGAGCCCGTGTCACGCAGTTGCCCGAGCGCGCCACAGGCGAATGCCCGCACGCGAGGCGATGCGTCGGTCATCAGGCCACGAACGGCTTCCAGGCCAGCCTTGCATCCAGCGTCGCCGATCGCGCGTGCCGCCTGCGCCCGGATCTCCTCGTCCACGCATGCGCACAGCCCGGCCAGCGCTTCGCAGGCCGTCCTGGCCGCGGCCGATCCGACCTGACGCCGCGCGATGACCTGCAGCGCCCAGAGGGCATGCAGTTGAGGCCGCTGCCGTGCCGCCGGATCGCGCACGAGCGCCGCGAGCGATTCCACGCTTCGGTTTCCACGCGCCGCCAGCTCCAGGTGCGCACCCTGACGAAGCCGGCGGTCGTCATGGTCGAGCATCGCGAGCAGTGACTCGTTGGTCCGCTGCCGGAATCCCTCGCGCAGCACGCGGATCGCCTCCTGCGCCGTGGGCTTGAAGAGCGACTCGGGATGCCACACGCGATAGATGCGACCCTTGCCATCGCTCTGCCACCCGTTCCACCAGTCGCTGGCGTAGAGGTGGCCATCGGGCGCGAACTCGACGTCGGTCGGCAGGATCGACCTGATGAAGACCTGCGGGTCCACGAGCTCGTAGCTGGCACCCATCGGACGCACCCCGAATCGCCAGACCTGGCTGTAGGCGTCGCCGCCCAGGAAGTCGCAGATCAGGAACGTGCCGTCGAACTCCTTCGGGAAGCCCGTGCCCGGATAGGCGGCAAGCCCCGAGGGCCCATCGGTCAGATGCGCAACCGGTGGGGTGATCCACGCGGCCTGGACAAGGTCGCTCGCATCATGCACATGCCACAGGTGCTCCTGCTCCCAGGGGCCAAGCTTGTTCGGATCCTCGAGCGTCTGGAAGGGCATCTCCCAGCCCGACTCGCCACCATCGGCCACGAACACCACGCGGGCCTTGTCGCCGCCATCGGAGTTGTTGTCGACGGTGAACAGGTCGCCAAGGTCGTTGAACGCGAGCTCCTGCGGGTTGCGGAGGCCGCGATGGAATACCTCCAGGTCGGATCCGTCTGGCTCGCAGCGGAACACCGCGCCCGATCCGGGATCCTCGAGCAGCGCGCCTTCGCGCGTGCGCACCGAATAGCCGCGATCGCCGATCGACCAGTAGATGCGCCCATCGGGGCCCTGCACGAGCCCATGCATGTCATGACCGCGCAGGCTCGTTCGAACACCGAATCCACTGAAGAGCCTTTCACGCACCTCGGCCACGCCATCGCCGTCGCGGTCCACGAAGCGCCACACATGCGGGATGCAGGTCACCCAGATCGAGTCATCCACCGCAAGCACGCCAGCCACGGTGCCATCGAGCGGCTCGCGCAGATCGCCGGACAGGTTGGTCGACTGGTCCGCCTTGCCATCACCATCGGTGTCGCGCAGGCGGCGCACACGGTCGGCCCAGCGCGAGTACCAGGCCATGCCGCCTTCCTTCTTGCTCTCCCATCCGCGATAGATCGCGAGACGGTCCTCGGTGGTGCGCGCAGCAAGATCCTCGAGCAGCCACCAGGCGTTGTAGCGGTTGTCCTCGACGCCGCGCTCCTGACGTTCGCTCTCGCACACCAGCAACGAACCGTCCGGCAGCACGGTGAAGGCCACGGGATCCGGCACCAGCGGTTCGCGCGCCCACTCGTCCCAGCGGAAACCATCCGGCAGCACGATGCCCTCGGGATCGTGCGGGGGCTCCTGCGCCTCGTCGGGGGCCTGCAGTGGCGTGGAGGAGATGATGGCAGCCAGCGCAAGCCGCAGCATGCGCTGGTTTTACCCAAACTGCAGAAGCAGCAGCGCGATGTCGGCGGCGTCAACCACGCCATCTCCCGAGAGATCGGCGGGGCAGGGTGCGGGACAGGTGCCGGTGTCCAGCAGCATCATGCTCACGTCGCCGAAGTCGACCGTGCCGCTTCCGTCGAGGTCGTACACCAGGCCCCCACACGAGTCCGGAATGCCGTCCGAATTCACGTCACTTTCGGTTCCGGCATCGATGTCGCAGCGATCCGGCACGCCATTGGCGTTGCAGTCCGCGTTCCACGTGACCAGGCGCGCGGCCCCGGAATCCACCGCACCCTCGTCGGCGTAGGGGGCGCCCACGATCGCCCGGTCTGGACGAATCGCCGGCACGTTGCCCGAGTAGATCGTTCCCTGACGGGTCCAGGATCCATTCGACTCGGTCCAGAGTTCCGTGGATCCCGTTCCCGAGGAATCCGGTCGAGTGCTCACCAGCATGCGGGAGCCCTCGAGCGCAAGACCGAAGCCGAGCCGCGTGTTCTGCACGCCAGTCTCGGGCCGGATGGTCGTCTGAAGAATCCATTGACCGTCGAGTTGGCGATAGATGCTGAAGGCACCAGCCTCGTATCCGGCGATCGAATCGGATGGCGCACCCACGGCCATCCAATCCCCAGACACCGCCACGCTGCCACCGAATCGCGCTGCCGCGGCCGTTCCCTGCAGGCGCGTCTCGAGCGCCCACACGCCGTCCTGTCTTGTGAACACGTACACGGCACCCAACGAGGCGCCGTTGACGGTCTCGAACGAGCTTCCGACGACGATCCGCTGGTCATCCATGGCCAGGATGACCCCGAACAGCGCCTGCGTCTGCGGGGTGGTGGCCGTCAGCTTCTGCACGTACTCGTAGCCGCCGGCTGCACGGCGGTACACGAAGACGGCGCCGGCACTTGCGACACCACCCGGCCGATGACCACGGGCACCCACGATCAGCACGCCATTGCGCGCCGCGACGCGGTCACCGAACAGGTCTCCGACGGTGGGCTCCGGGCATTCGAGCGTCTGCAGGAGAGACCAGCCGCTGCCATCGCGCTGGAAGACATGTGCGCGACCGATCACCTGGGTGCCCACCTTCGCGCCAGGTTCGCCGATGATGACGAGATCACGGTCCACCGCGATCGCGTCACCGAACTGGCCGCTCGCCACGGGCGTGGGTGAATAGAGCGTCGCGGCTGGCGTCCAGGTGTCGGCGGAACGCTGCATCACCGTCACTCGGCCAGCGAAACTCGCGCGATCGTCATCGCCCGGCGCACCAACGACGGCCAGGTCAGGACCGATGTCCACCGCCAGCCCGGCGAAGTCGAGCGTGGCAGGCTGCGTGTTGCGCTGCGACACCACGAGCCCCGAGGCCGAGAAGGCGTTCGCGGCGGGCGTGGAGCATGCGGTGGTCGCCGAAAGCGTGCACTGGTCGAGCCGTCCGTCCGAGTCGCAGTCGCTTCCGACCCCCAGCGCCACGTCGAGGATGTCCAGCGTGCCGCTGGCGTCGCAGTCCGCCTGCACCAGCGGGCCGCGCGAGCAGCGGAAGTTCGTGATGGTTGGCGCGGTGGCGTTGATCGTGGAGGCGTTGTCCGCCTGGTTCCCCTGACCGATGGCCACGCCGGTCGGTCGACTGTCGAAGTTCACGGCTGGGTTGCTGAAGTGATCGATGCGGTTGCCCGGCGCATAGGCCATCACGGTGCGGAACTGCGAGCCGCTGCTGCCGTTGAAGCGCCAGCCCACGCTCCAAGGCCAGATGCCACCGCTGGTGCAGCCACCGCCATCACCCACCGCGTGGCAGCACCCCATGTTGTGCCCAAGCTCGTGCGCCAGCGTCTGGTTCGCAAGGCACGAGTACGCGGTCACGCTGAACGGGATGCCTTCGGATTCCGGTCCATTGCTGTACATCAGGTAGGCGATGCCGCAGTACTCGCCGTCGTTGCGAATCAGGGCGACCATGTCGGCGCCGGCCGTGTCGCGCAGCTGGTGCGCCCAGTCGATGAATCCATCGTTGGGGTTGGCAAGGCGACCCAGGTCCGTACCGAAGTCGCTGCTCGTGTAGTCGGTCTCCATCTGCAGCACCAGGTTCAGGCGCGTCGTGATTCGGCTGTTGGCGTAGGCCGAGTTCGCGGCACCGATCGCGGCGGCGATCTGGCCCTCGATGGCGGTCTTGCTGCCGGCCTGCGCGCGGGCCGCGGCCGTGTAGATCACGAGCACGTCGATTGGCTTGCCGTCATCGCAAGCCGCCAATTGCGCGGGGCCGTTGGCCCGCAGCGCGGGCGGCGCAGGCAGGTCTGCGCAGGGAGGCAATCGGTCCGTGTCGACGATCTCGAGCCGAGACGCGCCGTCCTCCATGGAGACGATCCGCCAGCGGCGGCCATCGTCTCCGAGGAGCATGCCTCCGACATCCTCGCCAAGGCCACGCCAGACCAGAACACCGGACCCGGCTTCGGGGGCATCGCCGGCGAAGCGCGCCGTGGTCCAGCCGCTGGCATCTTCCTGAAGATCCGTCAGCAACAGACGCTCGCAGCCCGGCGGGGTCAGAGGTGCCGGCAGCGGGGCGCCAGTCATGGTGACCAGGCTCGCGTCGATGGAAGGCCGGTCCACGAGCCGCTCGACCGGCGGCGAAACCGTCTGGGCCACGGAAGCGGCGACGAGCAGCGGCAGGGCGGAAACGGCCAGCATGGGATTCGAACCGTACCCCGGATGCGGGCCAGCTCCAACCCGAAAGTTGGAATCACTTCCGAATAAGCGGGCTCGGACCCGGAATACCGCGGAGGGAGTCAGGCCCCGGCTCGCCGGGCGGCCGGCGAATTCTTCCAGCGCCATGCGTCCCGGCACATGTCCTCAAGCGTGCGCCTGGTGCGCCAACCGAGCATCGTGAGCGCCTTGTGCGCGTCGGCCCAGGAGGTCGCGACATCGCCGCTTCGGCGCTCCCGCAGCACGTGGGGCACACGAACATCGTTGGCGCGCTCGAAGGCGCGCACCAGTTCCATCACGGTGCTGCCGTGTCCCGTGCCCAGATTGATCGCCTCGCAACGCATGCCATCGAGCCGTTGCAGTGCGGCGACATGACCCTCGGCAAGATCGCACACATGGATGAAGTCGCGCACGCCGGTTCCGTCGGGTGTGGGATAGTCCGTTCCCCAGATCTGGAGCGCTGAATCACCGGACGCGGCCGAAACGACCAGCGGCATCAGGTTGTCCGGCGGATTGCTGGGGTCCTCGCCCAGGCATCCACTTGGATGCGCGCCGACCGGATTGAAGTAGCGAAGCATCGCGATGTGCCATGTCGCGTCGGACGCCGCTCGCTCCTGAAGCATCCGCTCGACGGCAAGCTTGGTCGCGCCGTACGGATGCATCGGTGAAAGCGGGTGATCCTCGGACACGGGCACCCGGACCGGGGTGCCGTACACCGCTGCCGAGGAACTGAACACCAGACGCCGGACACCGGTCGCCTGCATCGCATCGATGAGGGCCCGGCTGCCACCCACATTGCATGCCTGGTACCGCTGTGGCTCTCGGATCGACTCCCCGACGGACTTCAGTGCCGCAAGATGGATCACGGAGGTGATTCCATGATTCTCGATCACCTCGCGGATGCGCGCCTCGTCGCGCACATCGCCGGTCTCGCACGATGGCGCGGATCCGGTGATGGTCGCGATCCGATCCACGACCTCGACGCGGCTGTTGCTGAAGTTGTCGAGGATGACGGGTCGCAGGCCCGCTTCCATCAACGCAACGCAGACGTGGCTTCCAACGAAGCCGGCGCCGCCCGTCACCAGAATGCGGTCATGCATCGCGCCGGTCCGGGCAGATGCCACTACGACCCCCGCGCCTCGAACCATTCGATCGTGCGCCGAAGGCCCTCCTCGAATCCGACCTTGGCCTTCCAGCCAAGAAGTCGCTCGGCGCGGGCCGTGTCCAGGCATCGTCGCGGCTGGCCATCGGGCCTGCTCGCATCCCACCGGATCTCGCCCTTGAATCCGCAGAGCTTGGCGACCAGCGTCACAAGGTCGCGGATCGTGATCTCCATGCCGGTTCCCAGGTTGATCGGGGTGGGCTCATCCATCGTCTCGGCGGCCCGGATCAGGCCATCGGCGGCATCGTCCACGTAGAGGAACTCGCGGCTCGCCGCGCCGGTTCCCCAGCACACGATGTGGGCCGCATTCGCGCGCCGGGCCTCCACGCACTTGCGGATCAGTGCCGGAATCACGTGCGAACTCTGCAGGTCGAAGTTGTCGCGCGGCCCGTACAGGTTCACGGGCAGCAGGTACGCGCTCTTCAGCCCGTACTGGCGTCGATAGGCGTCAAGCATCACCAGCGCCGCCTTCTTGGCCACGCCGTAGGGGGCGTTGGTCTCCTCGGGATAGCCGTTCCAGAGGTCGTCCTCGCGGAACGGAACGGGCGTGAACTTCGGGTAGGCGCAGATGGTGCCGGTCTGGACGAATCGTTCGATGCCGTGACGGCGCGCTCCCTCGATCAGGTGAAGGGCCATCGCCATGTTGGCGAAGAAATAGCGACCGGGATTCGCCATGTTGGCGCCGATCCCGCCGACCTCGGCGGCGAGATGCATGACGACCTGCGGCTTGAAGTCGCGGTAGAGGCGCTCCGCCGCCTGCTCGGTGGTCAGGTCGTACTGGGCTCGCCGCGGCACGATCACGTCACCTGCGCCGAGCCTGTGCAGGCGTTCGCAGACGGCCTGGCCCAGGAATCCTGCGCCACCGGTCACCACGATCCGTTTGCCGGAGAGGGGAGAACTCATCGCTGCCATGGAAGGTAGCGCGGGATGGCTCGGCGGTTCGGCTACGCTTGCGGAACCCGAGGAATCCACCCCGATGAAGAAGGCACTGATCACCGGCATCACCGGACAGGACGGCAGCTATCTGGCGGAATTGCTGCTCTCGAAGCGGTACGAGGTCCACGGCGTGGTCCGCCGAAGCAGCACCTTCAACACGGACCGGATCGACCACATCTACAAGGATCCGCACGAGTCGGGAGCACGTCTGAAGCTGCACTACGGCGACCTGTCTGACGGCAACGGTCTTCTGGAGGTGCTGCGCAAGGTCGAGCCCGATGAGGTCTACAACCTCGGCGCGCAGAGCCATGTGCGCGTGAGCTTTGACCAGCCCACCTACACCTCCGACATCGTGGCGACCGGCACGTTGCGTCTGCTGGAGGCCTGCCACACCTTCCAGGAGATCAGCGGTCGCGCCATCCGCTTCTATCAGGCGAGTTCCAGCGAGATGTTCGGACTGGTGCAGGAAGTGCCGCAGCGCGAGACCACGCCCTTCTATCCGCGCT
>JBIIOC010000007.1:0-41238 GCA_044337135.1 Phycisphaerales bacterium
CGGCGCATCGGTCGCCGTGAAGGCATGCCCGCCGAGGTGCTGGCGCTGCTCGACGAGACCGAGCGCGCCACAGCGCACGGCACGGGAATGACGCTGTCGCTGGCGCTGAACTACGGGGCGCGGGCCGAGATCGTGGATGCGGTGCGCGCGATCGCGGCGAAGGCGAAGCAAGGCGCACTTGACCCGGCCGCGATCGACGAGGCGACCATCAGCGCGCATCTCGGCACGTCGGGCCTGCCTGACCCTGACCTGCTCATCCGCACGGCGGGCCAGATGCGCGTGAGCAACTTCCTGCTGTGGCAGATCAGCTACGCGGAGCTGCATGTGACCGAGACGCTGTGGCCCGATTTCGGAGTCGAGGACCTGGAGCGGGCGTTCCGCGACTTCGCGGGAAGGCAGCGGACGTTTGGTGGGTTGAAGGCGCGGTAGGTGGCGCACGGGGGCGAGGTTGCAGGCGCGCGCATGGCATCGGTCACCGCGCGTAATCTGTTGCGATGTTGACCGCCCTGATTCCTCCGGCAGGCAACCCAGTGGGCGAGAAATCCTTCACTCCACCCTTTGGCGCGGCCGAATTCCGTGGCATAATTTCACACGCGACCCCAAGCCGGGGCTCCGGGAGACGATTGAATGATTCGCTCGACACAAGAGTTCGTTGCCACTGCTGGTTTGACTTTGTCGATGATCGCTAGCGCCAGCCCCAGCTGTCCTTCCGACACGGATGGTTCTGGCCACATTGACTTCGGCGATGTCGCGTTGTCCCTGCTTGACTTCGGACCGTGCGCCGGTTGTCAAAGCGATATCGATGGCAACTCTTCGGTCGACTTTGGCGACATTGCGCTGATACTTATTGATTTCGGCCCGTGCCCCAGTTGGTACACCACTCTCGAAACTAAGCCGGATCCAGCCATTGTCTATGACGCAAACCTGAGGACTGCGATTGAAGCCGCCGGGCTGCCATGGCGTGTGCGCGACAATCGAACAGGAATCGAGATGCTGCTCATCCCCCCAGGTTCCTTCTCAATGGGCTGCAGCCCCTCCATCCAGTCGCCCTGCTGGTCCAAGGAGCATCAGGGGCCTCAAGTTCTCCTCACCCGTGCCTTTTACATGGGTCGCTTTGAAGTGACGCAAGCCGAGTGGCAATCGGTCATGGGATCCAATCCGTCATTCTGCGTCGCTCGCAATGGCTTCCCGGGATCTGACAACAGACCGGTAGAATGGGTGAGTTGGGATGACATCACGGGCTTCCGAGCCGCCACCGGCTTGCGGCTACCGACGGAGGCCGAATGGGAGTATGCATACCGCGCAGGCACGAGAACTGCCTTCCATGGCTGGCGCGCGATGCCGACGGGCTCCGACGATGACTCCCTCGTATCCGAAATTGCGTGGATGTCGCTTTTATCAGGAACGCAAGTTGTTGGCCAAAAAGCCGCAAATGGATTCGGCCTGCACGACATGGCCGGCAATGTCTTTGAGTGGGTCAACGACTTCTTCGGTTACTACCTGCCGCTGAACTTGACCGATCCCAGCGGCCCATCAAGCGGTACCGCTCACGTGGTTCGAGGTGGAAGATGGTTTGAAGGATCTGGGTCCTGCCGATCGTCCTGGCGCGATGACCGCCCATCAAACCGACGAAACGAGGGCATCGGGTTTCGAGTCGTTCGCGATCCATGACGAAGCGTGACACTCCATCGCCGAGCTTGCAGCATGTTGTCTCTCCAGGTCCGCTGATCACGACGCTGGGGGCATTGGCTGTGCTAACAGAGGTGCCCTGAACAGGTCCACCCCTTATGAGAGACTTTCACGGCCCAAGGGGCCGAGAGGAGTCTCCGATGAAGCGCTCGAACAGGAAGCGCGACCGGCCCGCGGAGGTCATCGCCACGATCAGCCAACCGGACGCGGCTTGCGCATAGGCACCCCCCGAGATTCGAAAAGCCGCCCGACTTCATGAGGGACCACGCCCCCAAATCTCGTTCTCACCGGTTGAGGGATAGCGTCGTCGTGCTGTCCGTCTGCCCTCTTGTCACCAGTCAGGATCCTCAAGATGAAGTTCTCTCTCCAGATCCTTTCCGCCGCCATCTGCGCCGCTCAGGCCAGCGCCAGCCTGCCTTCCGCCGGACCGCCGCTGATCCTGCGGACCAACACCTACGGGGGCAACAACGTGGTCGGCCCCCGGTCGACCGAGTTCGTGTAGTACGCGTCTCTGAATGACCTTTCGTTTGGCATCACATCCGGCATGCCGAACATCGACTTCGCCGACCACGCGGTGAACGACATCTTCTGGGACGGCACCCGGTTCTACCGGACGCACCAAGACGGCGGCAAGTACCAAATCCAAAGCTGGAGCTCGCTCGAGGACTACGGCGACGACGCGAAAGTCTGGTACAACAACTTGAGCACTACGTGGTCCGCCGCCGACGACTTCTGGTGCGACCAGTCGGGCAACTTCTACCGCAGCTCGACGGCGAACAACCTGACCATCGGCGTCACGAAGTGCTCGAACTTCATGAACCTGGTCAACGACAATGCGGGCGTCTACACCGAATTCGCGACCGGCTTCCGTCTCGATGACCGGTTCTGGTGCTACGGCGACAAGTTCTACAAGACCACTGTCGGTTTCAACCTGGACGTGGACTACATCGTGGCCTATGCCAGCCTTGAGGCGCTCGCAGCGAATGTCTATGAGTCCAGAACGGGCATGATGACCCCCTACGGCACCCTTGACACCTTCGTGTTCATCTCGCTTCCCGGGTCGAGCGTGCCGGCACCGGGGGCGATCGCGCTGCTCGGCGCCGCGGGTCTGATGGGCCGCCGCCGCAGCATGAGCCGCTGACGCGAGGGGCATGCGGACGGAGCAAATCCCGCCCCTACGCCACCCGCACCTCAAAGCGCACGCCCAGCGCCGCAGCCACGCGGAACAGCGTCCTGATTCGCGGATTGCCCTTGGGCATGAGCGACTTGTACAGGTTCTCGCGGCCAAGGCCGGCATCACGCGCCACGCCGCTCATGCCGCGCGCGCGGGCAACATCGCCCAGTGCCGCCAGCAGAAACCGCGGATCGTCGTGGCGCAGCGCCTCGTTCAGGTAGGCAGCGATGGCGCGGTCGCTCTTCAGGTAGCGCGCGGCGTCGAAGGGAAACTCTGCGCCCTTCGCAATTGCGCAGATGTTCCGCCTGCGTCTTCAGATCTGCCGCTGGCCCTCGCTACCGTGCGTGGCATAATCAGGAGGTCATGAGCGTGACACCGGACGAACTTCGCAAACTTCTTCGTGCCGCACCATTCAGGCCGTTCCAGTTGCACCTGGCCGACCAGCGCACCTTCGATGTGCCGCATCCGGAGTTCGTGGCGATCCAACCCGCCGGGCGATGGATCGTGGTGGTCGCCCCGAACGAGCTCGGCGGCTACGAGGTGGTGAACATGCCGCTGATCGTGTCCATGACCGTGATGCCCGAGCCGCCTGCCAGCCAGCAGGCTGCGTGAGCGGCGCGTTTATCGCGGCGCTGAGCTGCGGTGAACCTGAGGAGATTTGGCCTCAGTCATCGGAGCTTTGCTTGCATGGCGCTACCGTGCGAACATAATGGAGGCATGCCCGTGACCGGTGACCAGATTCGCGCGACGCTACGCACGTTGCCATTCCGCCCATTCCGGCTGAACTTGGCCGATCAACGCACCTTCGACGTGCTGCACCCAGACTTCGCGCTGCTGTTTCCGAACCGGCGCCACGTGATGGTGTTCTCGCACGAGAATCCCGAAAGCTGGCAACTCATCGACGTGGGCCTGATCGTGTCGCTGGAGCCCATCGACGATCAGCCGTCGGCCTCGCAGGCGGCGTGAGCGGCGCGCCCCAGTCACCGCGGCAATCGCGGAACTTGCAGGAATTTCCGCCACACGCGAATGACCACGCGCTTGCCCGCGATAAATTGCGTGGCATAATCAGGAGGGCATGAGCGTGACACCAAACCAGATCCGGGAAGTCCTGAGAGCCGCCCCGTTCCAGCCGTTCCGCATCCACCTTGCGGACAGCCGAACGCTTGAGGTTCCACACCCAGAGTTCGTTGCCATTCAGCCGGACGGGCGCTGGATCATCGTGGTGAATCCACTTCGCCTCGGCGGCTACGAGCTTGTCAATCTGCCGCTGATCGTGTCGTTGACCGTGCTCCCAGACCCGCCGGCGAGCCAGCAGGCGGCGTAACAAGGTCATGCCCGTGACCGGTGACCAGATTCGCGACAGCCTTCGTGCCGTGCCGTTCAAGCCCTTTCGACTTCATCTGGCAGACCAGCGTGCGGTCGAGGTGTTTCACCCGGATTTTGCCATGGTGTCTCCGAACCGCCGCGTGGTGGCCGTGTTCCTTCGCGACAGCCCCGACGTGTGCCGCCGCATCGATGTGCATCTGATCGTCTCGATCGCGGACATCGAGGAACAGCCGCCCGCAAGCCAGCAGGCTGCGTGAGCGTTGTGGCACTGCCGCATCGGCCCGTGCCGAATCGGAAGTGTGACCTCAACCGCCGGAACTCGCCGTGCCTGCCCCGGCCCTGCGAACACCGACCCAGCCCACGCGATGCGACGGGCTACGGACCGACATCCCTGACGCACCGAAACCCAAGATGCTGCGCGCCCGTGTCCGGCGTCTCGCTCATGCGCGCACTGGGGCGGTAGCTGGCGCAGTAGGCATCGTTGCACAGGAAGGAGCCGCCACGGACGACATGCGCCGGCGGCGCGTTCGGTTCGCCTGCGGCAACAGTGGCGTCAGGCCCCTGCGGATTCACCGTGACCGCGTCGGGCCCCGCCGCCTGCACGCACAGCGCATACGCATCGGGGCGGTAGCGATCGCTGCACCACTCCCAGACGTTGCCCGCCATGTCGAACAGCCCGAAGCCGTTGGCGGGAAAGCGGCCGACTGGCGCCGCCAGAACGAAGCCATCCTCGGCGGTGTTGCGATCGGGAAAGTGCCCCTGCCAGGTGTTGGCGCGGCGCGCATCGATCGGCGCATCGCCCCACACGTTTGCCTTGCCTTCCAGTCCGCCGCGCGCGGCGAATTCCCACTCCGCCTCGGTGGGCAGCCGCTTGCCCGCCCAGCGCGCGTAGGCCTGCGCATCCTCAAGACACACCTGCACCACGGGCTCGTTCTCGTGCCCATCGATCGAACTGTCCGGCCCGCGCGGATGCCGCCAGTCGGCACCCGGCGTCCACGTCCACCACCGCTCCACGTGGCCGAGGTCCACCGGGCCGTTGGGCGGCGTGAACACCAGCGCGCCAGGCTGCAGCGCTCGCTCGTCCGGTCGGGGCGTGCCGGGCGGCAACTGACGCTCCATCGCCTGCCAGTCGATCGGACGCTCGGCCACGGTGCGGTAGCTCGTGGCGCGCACGAATTCGGTGAACTGCGCGTTGGTGACCTCGGTGGTGTCCATCCAGAAGCCGCTCACGCGCACTCGGTGCAGCGGCTGCTCATCGGCACGCGCCAGCGGATCCCGGCTGCCCATGGTGAATTCGCCGCCTGGAATGAACACCATGCCGGGCGGGGCCTTCGGTGGCGGCGGTGCGCACGCGCTGAGCAGCAGCACGAGGCAGCGGAGGACGGCTCGCGTCATGGCGAGATGCTAGAGGTGGGCGGTTCCTCTGGGTATCCGATTCTGGTCTGGAAGCGGGGCCAGGAACTACCGAAACTCCCTCGCCCGCTGCCCACCCGCATCGAGCAGGTGATCGATGCCGCGCAACCGCGTCGCCACCAGCTGCGTCACGCCATCGCGCCGCTGCACGCGGCCGTGCGCCAGCAACGCATGCGCATGGCGCACCTGCACTCGGAAGCGCGCCCACACCTTCGGCCGCACGATCAGGTTCACGGGGCCGCTCTCGTCCTCGAGCGTGATGAACACCGTGCCCTTCGCGGTGCCAGGCTTCTGCCGCAGCAACACCACCCCCGCCACGCGCACGCGACAACCGTCGGGGCACTCGTGCGCAGCCTGCACCGCGGCACAGGGGCGCGCGCCGGCTCGCGAGAGGCGCTCCCGCAGGAACCGCACCGGGTGCCCATGCAGCGACAGGCCCGTCTGGCGATAGTCATGCAGCGTGCGCTCGATCGGCGCCACCGGCGGCAGCTCGGCGCGCGACTCGACGGCCTCGGGGCTTGGCGCAGCCTGCTCGAACAGCGGCATGTCGGCCTCGCGAAGGCGCTGCGCCTGCCAGAGCGCCTGCGTGCGATCAAGGCCCATGGAGCCGAACGCATCGGCGCGTGCCAGCGCACGCATGGCCGCGGCGCTGGCACCTGATGCTCGCCACTGTGCCTCCACGCTGCGCCACGGGCCAGCACCCCGCACCGCCGCCACACGCTCGCCACAGGCCTTCGACAACCCACGCACCATGCGAAGGCCAAGCCGCAGCGCCGGCGGCTCGGCGAACCCGCGCACGCCGCGCGGCTCGAGCGTGCAATCCCATGCGCTGAAGTTGGCGTCGATGGGCCGCACCTCCACGCCATGCTCGCGCGCGCCACGCACCAGCTGCGCCGGCGCATAGAAACCCATCGGCTGGCTGTTCAGCAGCGCGGCCGTGAACGCCGCCGGATGATGCCGCTTCAGCCACGCGCTGGCGTAGGCGAGCAGCGCGAAGCTGGCCGCGTGACTCTCGGGAAAGCCGTACCCCGAGAACCCCTGGATCTGCGTGAACACCTGCTGTGCGAACTGCCGCGTGTAGCCGTTGGCCAGCATGCCCGCCTCGAGCCGCTCGCCGTACTGCGCCAGCTGGTTGCCGCGGCGCTTCCATGCGGCGATCGAGCGACGCAGTTGGTCGGCCTGACCCGGCGTGAAGCCCGCCGCCACCACGGCCAACGTCATCGCCTGCTCCTGGAACAGCGGCACGCCCAGCGTGCGGCCCAGCACGCGCTCGATGCGCGCGTCGGGGTAGGTGGCCGGCTCGAGCCCCGCGCGCCTGCGCAGGTACGGGTGCACCATGTCGCCCTGGATCGGCCCCGGCCGCACGATGGCCACCTGCACCACCAGGTCGTAGAAACGACGCGGCTTCAGGCGCGGCAGCATGCTCATCTGCGCGCGGCTCTCGATCTGGAACACGCCCACGGTGTCGGCGCGGCACACCATGTCGTAGGTGGCCGTGTCCTCCGATGGAATGGCATGGAAGGCGAGCGCGGGTGCCGAGGGGTCGGGGCGCGCCTCGTTCACGAGATTCAGGCACTTGCGGATGCAGGTGAGCATGCCAAGCGCCAGCACATCGACCTTCAGCAGGCCCATCGCCTCAAGGTCGTCCTTGTCCCACTCGATGATGGTGCGGGCCTCCATGGTGGCTGGGCGAATGGGCACGATCTCGTCCAGCCGGCCATCGCTCATCACGAAGCCGCCCACATGCTGCGAGAGGTGGCGCGGGAAGCCCTCGAGCTCGGCGGCCATGCGCAGCACGCGCGCCTCGAGGTCATCGAGCGGCTGCACGGCAACGGACTGGCCGTGGCCGACGGCCGGGGGTTCCGAGTCCTCCCGCGGATCGGCCATGTGGCGATCGATCTGCTTCGCCAGGCGATCGACCGCTTCCAGTGACAACCCCAGGGCCTTGCCCACATCGCGCACCGCCGAGCGCCCGCGCCAACGCACCACCTCGGCGCACAGCGCGGCGCGGTGCCTTCCCCAGCGCTGGTAGATCCACTGGATCACCTCCTCGCGACGCTCATGCTCGAAGTCCACATCGATGTCGGGCGGCTCATCGCGCTCGCGGCTGATGAAGCGCTCGAACAGCGTGTCCATGCGATCCGGGTCGACCGCCGTGATGCCCAGACAGCAGCACACCGCGCTGTTGGCGGCGGCGCCGCGCCCCTGGCAGAGAATGCCCTGACTGCGCGCGAAGGCAACGATCTCGTGCACCGTGAGGAAATAGGGCTCGTAGCGCAGCTCGGCAATGAGCGCGAGCTCGTGTTCCAGTCGCTGCGCCACCGTGGGCGGCACGCCACCGGGCCAGCGCTCGCGCGCCCCCTGCATGGTGAGCGCGCGAAGATGGTCGATGGGCGCCACGCCCTCCGGCGCGCAGTCGCGCGGATAGCTCCAGCGCACCTGCCCCAACGAGAAGCCCTCGCAGCGGCGCGCGATCTCGACCGAACGATCCACCGCCCTGGGCGCAAAGTCGAACAGCGCCCGCATGGACGCCTCGCCGCGCAGGTGCGCCTCGTGATTCGGTGCCAGCGCCGCACCGCATGCCGCAACGGGCCGACCTTCGCGCACGGCGGTGAGCACATCGGCCAGTTCGCGGCGCGACGGATCGTGGTAGCGCGGCAGGTTGGTGGCCAGCGTGGCAATACCCAGATGCCCCGCCAGCGCGCAGGCCTGTCGCAGCCGCAACCATTCATCCGGCAAGCCCTGCCGCACGAGCGCCATCGACAGCCGATCACCGAACAGGCGCGCGAGGCCTTCCACCGTCTCGAGGAACCACTGCTCGGCCAGCGCCACGCCCGGCGGCGGAATCACCGCGGCCAGCAGACCATCCGCCCGCGTGAGCAGCGAGCCGATGGAACGGCGCCCCTGCACATGGCCGTCGGTGACCAGGCGGCACAGATTCGCCCAGCCTCGCAGCTCGAAGGGCCACAGCAGCAGCTCCACAGGAACCGCCTCGCGCACCGGCGCGTCGAATCGAAGGCGCGCCCCAGCCACCAGGCGCACACCGCTGGCGCGACTCGCCTCGAGCGCCCGCACCAGCCCCGACACCGTGTCGCGATCACACACGCCGAGCGCCTGCGACCCCTGCTCGCGCGCGCGATCGAACAGCTCATCGGCGTGGCTCGCGCCTTCCTGGAAGCTGAAGTTGCTCATGCAGCCGAGCTCGACGAAGCCGCTCATGACCACGCCCCCTCGATCCACCACGCGGCGCCCTGGCGACGCAGCCACCACCACGTTCCGCCCGCAAGCACGCGCCAGCGGTCACACACACCACGCTCGCCTCGCCACCATGCGGCTGCGATGCGCTCCGGGCCATCGTGGACGTCGACCGCAAGCCAACCATCGATCGCGCGCAGTCGCACCGGGCGGCGTCGTGCGTCGCATTCCACCTCGATCGAGCGGCACGGCGCCACGCGCACGGTGGGCCGCAACGCGCGCAGGCTCTCCACCGGAATGGAGGGCGCCTCCGCGCGGATCGCCGCCCCCTCGGCCACCTTCGCCTGCCACGCACGCTCGTCGCCTGGGTCGGCCTGCGCGTGCGGCACGCGGATCGCCGCGGGCCCCAGCCGTCTTCGCATCTGGTCCAGCCACTCGCCCCAGCATGGGTCGGCGCCGTCATCCAGCGCGGCGGCGCCCTGGATGAGCTTCCACTGGCCAAGGCCAAGAGTGGCATGCCGCACGCTTGCCACACGCACCCCCTGCACGCCTTGCGCGGGGTCATGGCCCAGATGCACGCGCTCAAGGTGGGGCTGCAGCAGTCGCCACAGGTGCTCGGCACGGCGTGTGGCGCGCGCCAGACGCAGATCGATCAGGGTGGCGGGCGCGCTGGCGCGATCAAGGCTCACGCGCACATGCAGCGTGCCGAGGCGCTTTCGCAGCAACCCTCGCGCGAGGCGCTCCACGCACTGCCGCGCGGCCAGCGTCACCGCCTCGGCCTGCGATGTGGGGCCGTCGAACTCGATCACGGCGCGTACCGGCCCGCGATGCACGGTGGATGGGAGGCGTTCCGGCACGCGACCGAGCGCCAACTGCAGGCGCTTCCATGGTGCCTCGCCGAAGCGGTCGCCCAGGCCACCGGCAGGCAGCCGCGCGAACTGCCCGATGGTGCGCACGCCGACCGCCTCGAGCGTGTCTATCACCTCGGGCTCGAGACGCAGCAGCGAAAGTGGCGCGTCGGCCATCCACGACAACGCGTCGTCTTGAAGCTGCGCCTGCCATGGGGTGTGCGCGGCAGCCACCAGCGCGGCCGCCGTGGTGGGCGCGATCGCCGCAGAGCCGCGAAGTTCGAGCCGAGCCAGATCTGCACGCACGCGCGCCAGCAGCTGTGGCCATCCGCCATGCACCTGCTCGCAGCCGGTCACCTGCACGCACACCGCGGGCTCGCCTGGCGACGCCTCGACCACGGCGCGTGGCCCGTAGCGCAGGCACCACGCGGCAAAGCGCCGCAGCGCGCGCGCATCGAGTTCGGTTGCCGAAACCCCCTCAGGCTGCAAGGCCCCCCGCGTTCGGAGCGACCGAGTCGCCCTGTCCGCGGGCCACCATGGCAGCCGGATCGCCAGCATGCGTTCCATGCGTCGATTCCTTGGAAGAGGCCGTCTCGCGGGCCGCTGGCATCCATGCCAGCGCCTGCTCCAGGGCGATCGCGTCCATGCCTGCGCCGCGTTCCCACCAGTCGTGCCAGCGCACCGTGGTGTCGGCGAGCTGCGCAGGAAGGCCCGCGCGCACGCGCAGCAGACGGGCACTCCAGCGCGCGCGCTCGGACTCGCCTTCCGAATGAACCTGCCAGCGAAGCGATGCGGCGGAAGGCGTGCGAACCTCGCTCGCCGGACGCAGCAGCAGCGCCGGGCATGCCACCGCGGCCAGCTGCAGGCGTCGCGTGGCGGTGAGATCAAGGCGGGAACCGTCGGCGACCACAAGCCACGCGTCGGGCGCCTGCAGCGCCATCTGGATGGCCCACAGTCGATCGGTCACGCCTGCGGCATCCACGAAGACGCTCGCTCGCCACAGACGCAGATCGACGCGCTGGCGCCTTCCGCCGCGCAGGCCTCGCAGCGCACCCAGCAGCGCGCGCGGATGCGGCCATGCGTTCCTTCCCACCCACAGCACGCGCGCATGCAGCGACGCCTGCAACGCCACGCGCCAGGCCAGGTGCAGCGCCAGGCTCATGGCCGGAAGGCGAAGCGAGGCGCCATCGTGCTGGCCGAAGACCTCATGCACGCCGCGCCACGGAAGACCGGGCGAATCCTGACAGGTGTCGATCACGGGCCAGCCAGTCGCCAGATGCGCCGGCGCCCCGCCTTCGTGCAGGGCACGGCGGACCGCGCTGCCCGAGGCGAGCACGGCCTGCATCTGCCGATCGATGGAACGGAGCTGCTGCTTCATGTTCGGTATCCGTTAGGGTATCGAATGCAGCAGGCTTCGCAACCCCATTCCCCAGCGGTTCTTCCACATGAGTTGCCTCAGGCCCGATGCAGCAGGTCGGCGCTTATGTCACCTGTTCGCGCGCACCCCGCCAGCGCCATCGCCAACGAGAACTCCTCCATCAGGATGCGCAGGACCCGCTCCACGCCCTCCGCACCACCGACCGCCAGCCCCCACAGCACGGGGCGCCCCACCTGCACCGCCGTCGCGCCCATGGCCAGCGCGCGAAGGATGTCCGTGCCGCGCCGGATGCCTCCATCCACGATCACGGGCGCTCGACCAGCCACGGCCTTCACCACTTCGGGCAACGCGCTCGCCGTCGCCATCGCGCCATCGAGCTGCCTGCCACCGTGATTGCTCACCACCACGCCCGCGGCGCCGTGCTCGATCGCGCGCGCCGCGTCATCGCCACGCAGCACACCCTTCACCAGCACGGGCACGTTCACCGACGCGCGCAGCATCTCGAGGTCCTTCCAAGTCAGGGACGCGTCGATCGTCCACCCGAGAGATTCCCCGATGCCGCGACCGCTGTGGCCGGTGGGCTGGCCCGGCCGTTCCAGGTTCGCCATGCGCATCCCGTCCGGCACGCGGAAGCCGTTGTGGATGTCGCGCTCACGCACCCCCCAGATCGGCGTGTCCACGGTGACCATGAGGGCGCGGCAACCCGCGGCCTCGGCACGCTGTGCCAGCGCGCGCGTGAAGCCCCGGTCCTGACTGATGTAGATCTGCATCCAGAGCGGCGCTCTCGTGGCTGCCGCGACGGACTCGATCGTGCATGTGCTCAGGCTCGACAGCACCATGGGAAGCCCGCACGCGCCCGCCGCACGAGCCGTCGCGACCTCGCCTTCGTCATGCGCCATGCGGTGCAGCGCCGTGGGTGCGACCAGCAGCGGTGACGGAACACGCACTCCAAGCAGTTCCACGGAAGCGTCGCGCGCGGAAACATCCACCATGCAGCGCGGCCGGAGCCACAGTCGGCCCCACGCCTCGACGTTCTCACGGACCGTCCGCTCGCCCCACGCGCCACTTCGGTAGTAGTCATGCGCGACCTTGTCGAGCCGGCCGGCCGCGGCTGCCTCGAAGGAATCGACGCTGAGCATGTCCTGCAAGGTCGCCATCTGGGGCCGCGATGCTACGCCTGTGGCCCGAGGCCCGTCGAACGGCCCGCGATGGCGGCCATCAGCACCTCGATGTCGAATGGTTTCTGCAACCAGCGCACGCCGACAGGCAATGCCCCCGGGTCGCGGTCAAGCAGCAGCACCCCGATGGGGTTCCAGCCGAGCATTTCACAGAGGGGCGCCCAACTCTCGCGAACACCGGACCAGGCACGCCCATCCAGGACCACCACCGTTCCGGGACCCTCGGATCGCAGGAAGGCCGTCAAGCCGTCGCTGGATTCCATCGCGATGACCCGGTGGCCGGCGGCGATGATCGCCTCGGCAAGCATGGGCCGAAGGAGCGGATGATCCTCGCACAGGATCACGGGCGGCTGGGCAAGCGGAACCGCGTCGGGCTCCAGCGGAATCTCGAGCGTGACGACATTCGCTCCCGCGGCCACCTCGGCGCGCAGGCCGCCACCGAGCGCCTCGGCAAAGCGCCGCGCCGCGGCCATGCCCAGCCCGGATCGCCCCACCAGCGCCCCGGAATGATCCAGCGCCTCCGCGATGTTCGAGCACTCCTCCGGCGTCATGGGGCGCGCCGAATCCACGCATTCGATGTGGAGCATCCGATTCTCGGAGCGCACCCTCAACGTGATCCTGCCCGTGTGTCCCAGGGCCTCCGAGGCCCGCAGGACCATGTGGATCACCGCCTGCTGCAGGCCCGCCGGATCCAGCCGCACAAGGTCCCGCCCATCGGATCGATCGTCGAGCAGCACCTCGACCGTGCGCGGCACGGCCGCACGGACCAGCGACACACCCTCGCGCAGCAACTGCATCGCCCCGACGACGGACTCCTCGTGCCGGGCGTCGCCTGGCGCAAGACTCATGAGACTCCGAGACATCGAACGCGCACGGCTCACGAGCGCCTGAATCACCTCGAGTCCCTCGCCGACGCGCTCCGACATGCCCGGGGCCAGCTTGGTCAGCGTTGCATGCGCCCCGATGCCCGAGAGGAGTTCATCCAGTTCCCGCACGAACCCGCCGGCGAGCATGCCGAGAGACTCGAGCCGCTCCGCACTGCCAAGGCTCTCCTCGAGCGCCCGGCGTTCGGTCACGTCGGACACCACGCCGACCACGCGTTGCACGCGCCCCTGCGGATCACGCTCGACGACCTTCGCACGCTCGAGCACCCAGCGCAGCGAGCCGTCGGCCGCGCGCCGCCGGTGCTCGCTCTCGAAGCGCGGCGTGCGCCCTTCCGTGTGGTCGCGCCAGGCCCTCACCACCGCGGCACGGTCCTCGGGGTGGACCCAGGGATTCTCGGAAGGTGCCCACGGCGCCGAGCGAGCGGGGTCATGGCCGAGCATCAGCGCGCACCGATCGCTGGCCATGCTGGCACCGCCGTCGAGCCGCAGGTCCCAGATTCCGTCGGCGCTCGCGTCGATGACGAGCTTCAGCCGCTCCTCGCTTGCCTTGACCGCCGCTTCCACGCGGCGACGCTCCGAGATGTCGCGCATGAAGGCGCTGAAGCCGCCAGCCGGTCCAGGCATCCGGTTGATCGAGAGCTCCACCGGGAAACGGCGGCCCGCACGATCGATCGCGCTGATCTCGATGCGTCGGCCAAGCAACGAGCCGGTGCCCGTCGCCGCCGCGCGCGAAAGCCCGGCACGGTGCGCCTCACGCATCTCCGGAGGCACCACGAAGTTCGAGAGCGGCTTGCCCAGCACCTCCTCGGGCCGCCAACCGAAGAGCGTTTCAGCCTGGCGGTTCCACAGCGTGATGCAACCATCGTCGGCGATGCTGATCACCGCATCGAGCGCCGTGTCCACCAGCGCGTCGATCTTGGCGCCACGCTGCCGCGACTCGTCCTCGGCGCGCGACTGCGCCGCGGAGCGCTCGACCACCTGCGCCGCCAGCGCCACGAAGTCCAGCGAAAGCCGGACCATCTCGCCAAGCTCGGCCAGCAGCGAGAGTTCCGCCCGCGAGGGGGCCCGCCGGGTCGGCAGCAGGAACTCCAGCACCGCGCGCACCTTCGCGGAGTCCGTGTGCCTGACCGGCACGGTCCAGGCCGCAACGAGCCCGTGCCGATTCAGCTTCAGGCCGTAGGCACGCCACGGCTCAACTTCCTCGACGTCGTGCGCGATGATGCGCTCGCCACTCTCGGCCGCGACCGTGGCGGGGCTCATGTCCTCGCCGATGCGGCGACCGACCAGCAACTGCCCGACCTCGGCGGGCAGCGTGGGACACAGCGCCGGCTCGAACACGCCATCGCCGTCGATCGGCGAGAGCATGCAGAAGGCCTCGCCAGGCATCGCGCGCTCCGCGAATCCCGCAACGGCGGCAAGGGTGGATCGCAGGTCCGCACCGCTGGCCACCAGTCCGAACACCTCGCGCTGCGCCATCAGAAGCTCGCTCTTCATCACGAGCCCACCGCTGGGACGCAGCTTCAGGCCGGCCACGCATTCCCCGGGCTCCCGAGGCCCAACCGCGATCGCGTAGAGGACCCCCTGATAGTCAAGCTGCAGGCCATCGGAGCGCAGCAGTTCAAGGTCCAGAAGCCTGGGCGGCGGAGGCTCGCGACAGTCCGAGAGGCTGCGCAGCCAGCCCGGCACCGCATCGCTGCCACCCCGGAAGATGTCCTTCAGCGTGCGGCCCCGCAGCTGATCGTCGCCACGACCGATCTGGCGAGACGCGGCGGGACTGGCCGCCACCACGCGCCCATCGGAATCGAGCAGCAGAAGGGCCAGATCGGCAAGTGCACCGGGTTCGAGCCTGGACTCTTCGCGGCGCATGTTCATGCTTGCGGCGCAGTGTAGTGCCGCGCACGGATCGCCCTGGATCGCAACCACAGCAGAAGGAGCATGGGGATCCATGCGAAGAGCCAGGGAATCTGCGGCGCAAGCGAGGCAGGCGCATCGGACACCTCGATGCGGACCTCCGCCGGCTGCGACATCCAGCCAAACCGCAGACGAACCTGGCACGGCCCGGCCTGGCTGAGCGTCGTTCGCGCATGGGACACGCGGGGATCCGGTCCGGTCTCGAAGGCCAGCGATTCCCAGGGCCCGTCCTGTTCCCGCAGCTCCAACGACGCCTGCGACCCATCGGGGCCAAGCAGGTCGAACTCGATCGGTCCGACTGCAGCCTGCGCTGGACGCAGCAGCAGCGTCCAGTGCCGCCCCGCATCCTTGACGACCAGGATCGGGACACCGCCATCGCTCCACGCACCCCGCGTGCTCGCGAACAGCGCGATGAGGACCGTCCACATGATGCGCGCGCGCTTCACGCCAGCAGCCCCCGCATCTGCATGGGCTGCAGCACGATCCACGCGATCGCCGCCCACCAGGCCAGCGCCACGCACGCGTCGACGGAGCACGCCATCACCCTTGCACCGCCGACGACCCGACGCTCGCGCCCTGCGATCCGGTGCAGGCTCAGCGCCAGCGCAAGGGCGATCGCGAGCAGCATGCACGGCTGCAGCCAGGGCGGCGCGCTGGCACAGCAGTTCGCCGCCCACTGTGGATGGCCCAGATCGATCGCCAGTCCGTCGGCAGCCGCGCGCTGCAACGGTGGCCAGGCGGAACGCCAGCCCGTCACCAGATGAAAGCCGAAGTGCACAAGCCACACCGCGACACCCAGCGGCCACAGATCCGCGACAAGCCGTGACAGTCGCTCCCGCACGGGCTCCGCATGCAGCCGGGAACCGATCGCGGCGGCCACCATCGGAAGCGCCGCGAGCGCCAGCACGCCGCCAAGCGTGGCGAACGCCGCTCGCAACGATGGATTCCAGCCGGGCATCCACCGCTGCACGGCATCGACGGCCGGCTCGGTCATGAGAAGCGCGTTCGTCACGCCACCCGCCGAGAGCACCAGCAGGATCGCCATCAGGTCGGCCCGACGCGGCCAGAAGCCGATCCCGGAGCGGACCTCCTCGCGCTGCTGCTCCTCGAATGGAACGGCAAGCATCAGCCCCGCGTTGTCATGCGGACACGCCGAGACGCAGTCGAGGCACGCCGTGCAGTCGAGTGCGCCGCCCTTGCGCGGCAGGAAGAGCGCTGTTCCGCATCCGTTGCCCTGCGGACCGCCGCGCAGGCAGTCCTGCGTGGTGCAGCGGGCGCAGACACCCGGATCGATCGCGCGAACCTGCGTGGGCGAGGCCACGCTCATCGCCATGTTCCATTGCCCGACCGGGCACATCCACTGGCAGAAGACCGAACCCTCGAAGAGCAGGTCCACCGCCGTGGCGACTCCCAGCAGTCCGACGATCAACCACGCGGTGCCGGCGGCGGAATCCCACCAGGCGAACGCCTCGTACGCCATCAGCCATCCAAGGATCAGGAGCGCCACCAACCACTTGCTGCGCAACCTCGCTGGCCAGCGCCAGCGTGGGCGGATCCAACGCCGCAGCAGGCTGCGCGGCGCGATCAGGGGACAGGTCATGCAGGCAACGTTTCCGACGGCCAGCACGGAGACCGCCGCAAGCCCGCGCCAGTGCGTCCATGGCCAGGTGCCGGCGATGTTGGTGGCCGCCTCGCGAGGGCCGAGAAGACCGTCCAGCACCACCAGCATCGCGATCGCGAGCACCACGAAGCGCACCGCAAGCCGACCACGGGCACTGCGAAGGATCGCCCCTGCAATCGGGAGCCGGGTGGCATCCCAGCGCATGGGACGTGAAGCCGGGCGAATCACCGGCAACGCGATCGGCCGCGCGACGGTCCTTGCCGAGAGCCCGCGCACCATCAGCACCATGGCCGGAACCAGGAAGACCAGCGATCCCGGCAGCCACATGATCGCCGCGGCCCGCTGCTGGTCCGCCAGCGCGGACACGCCCCGCGCTGGCGCGGTCGCCTCGTACACGCGATAGACAGGCGCCGACGCGAACGCCAGCGTGGCGGCCACCACGGTGTTCGCGACATCGGCGATCAGCAGGTAGAACGCCATCGCCCATCGCGGCCAGCGCCCGTGCCACGGCCACGGCTCGACCACCGGCCACCAGAACAGCACGCCCGTCCAGAGGAAGCACGCATGCTCAAGCGCGTGTGCCCATGGCTCCGCGAGCGCCCATTCGTAGGCGGAGGGAACATGCCACGCGAAGGTGGCGACGATTGCCAGCGCCCACGCGACGGGCGGATGCACGAGCTTTCGCCCCACGCGCTGCGCCGCGGGCCAGCCGAGGATCGGACCGAGCAGGTCCCGCGAGACCCACAAGGGCAATCCGCTGAGCATGGGCTGGAAGGGCCAACCGAGCAGCAGAAGCGGCGGTGCAACCATCGACAGCAGGAAGTGCTGCGCCATGTGCGCGGAAAGAAGCCACGCACCGATCGCATCAAGCGGCGACCACAGCGCCACGGCGATCGCGGCAAGCCCAGCCACGAAGCACCACGCGCGCCCTGCACCCCATCGCCAAGGCTCCGCGCGCCGCAGCCGCGTCCAGCCCCGCAGGTAGACGACAAGCGCGATCGCCAGCGCCACGCCGGAGCCGGGCTGCATGTTCCAGCCGGTCGCGATGCCCGACCAGCCGGCCATGTTCACTCGCTCGCTGGAAGCGCGGCCGCCGGCGCCAGGTCGCTCGTGCGCGCGCGCTCCAGGGCACCTGGAATGCTCGCCGCCGGCTGGCCATCCTGTCGGCACTGCTGCAGGAACGCCACCAGTGCGACGGTCTCGGCGCTCGAGAGCGTCTTGCCGTAGGCGGGCATGTTGCCGCCACCCTGCTGCACCTGGCGCACGAGCTGGTCCCAGCTCAGGCGGCTTCCCACATCGGCCAGATCCGGACCACGCTCGCCACCGGCGCCATCGATCGCGTGACAGTTGCGGCACTGCTGGTACTGCAGCACGATCGCGCCCTGCATCTGCAGCGGCGTGAGCCGCTTGACCAGCGAGACCGGCGCGGGCGTGGAGGTCCATGCATCCATCACCGGACTCCACGGGCTCGTGACACCGAGCCAGCTCAGCGCGCCGATCGCCACCACGATCAGCAGCATCGAGATCACCGCAAGCGGCCGTCGCGTGGGCGCGCGCTCGCCTCGATTGGAGAGCAGCGGGATCGCGAGCAGGCCCAGCACGATCACCGGCGGGCTCGCCAGCAGCAGGAAGGTCTCGATCTGCGCCGGCAGCAGCGCGAGCGCCGCGTAGATCCACAGGAAGGCGCCATCGGGCCGGGGATTCGCGTCGATGATCGTGGGATCGGGATTGCCGTTGGGGCCAAAGGGACCGTAGAGGGCCGCCAGACCCACCATCACGAGCAGCGCCAGACCGCAGAACACCAAGTCACGCTGTGCCGCATCGGGCCAGAACGGCACACCCGTCTTGTGCACTCGCTCCTCGAACTCCTTGCGATAGGTGGCCGGATCCACCACCATGCCCGGCTTGGGCATCTCGCTGATGCCGCCCTTCAGGATGAACACGATGTGCAGGCCGACCAGCGCGATGGTGATGCCCGGCAGCACGAAGACATGCAGCGCGAAGAAGCGGCTGAGCGTGGCGCCGCCGATGTACGGGCCCCCGAGCATGATCGCGCGCAGCTGGTTGCCGATGCCGGGCACGCGATCCACGATGCTCGCGCCGATGCCAAGGCCCCAGTAGGCATCCTGGTCCCAGCGCATGATCTGACCGGTGAAGGCGAGCGCCAGCGTGCAGAAGAGCAGCAGCACGCCGACCATCCAGGTGAGTTCGCGCGGATACTTGAAGCTGGCGTGCAGGAACACCTGGCTCATGTGCACCACCACCATGATCACCATGGCGTTGCTCGACCATCCGTGGATCGCGCGCAGCATCCAGCCCATGGGCACCTGGCTGTCGATGTAGCGCAGGCTCTCGTAGGCATCGGCCGCGCTGGGCGCGTAGAGCGTGGCCAGCAGGATGCCGCTCACGATCTGGATCGTGAAGAACATCAGCGTGGCGCTGCCGAACACGTACCACCACTTCGCGTCGCGCGGCACGCGGTGCGTCATGATCGGGGTCACGAGCGCCATCGCGCCCGAGCGTTCCTCGGTCCAGCCAAGGATGGAGCGGAACCAGCGCAGCATCAGGTGCTCTCCTGCATGCCGGGAAGACGTCCTGCCGCGATCAGCAGGCGCCCGTTCTCCACCTTCCACTCGTACTCGAAGAGGCCGCGCGGCGGCGGTCCGCTCGCCACGTTTCCATCCTCGTAGTAGACGCCGCCATGGCATGGGCACATGAACAGCCGGCTCTGCTGGAACCACTTCACCGGGCAACCCAGGTGCGCGCAGTTCACGGCGAAGACCTGGAACTTGCCGCCCGACATGCTGCGCACCCACGCCGCGGCGCTCGCGGTGGCGCCATCGTTGGGATTGGCGCCGGGAAGCGCGAACTTCGCAAGTCGCGTCTCGCCCTCGGGGTACTCGCCCGTGGCGCCTAGATCCACCCACGTGTCACCCTCGCGACGGAAGCCGGGGGCCAGCAGCGAGCCCAGCAGCGGCGCGCTCGTGACGACCGTGCCCACGCCCATCAGGCCCAGGCCGATCTTGAACATCGCGGTCCGGCGCGAGGGCTCCTGGCCCCCACAGTCACCCTGGCAGTGCTGGCACCCGTCGCTCATGGCTTGCTCCCGAAGACAGGCCGTCGCGCGGCCAAGAAGGCTGTGATGTCGGAGATCTCGCCAGCGCTCAGCCTGCGATCAGCCGGCTGTCCCGGATACGGGCCATTGCAGGTGCCGCCCAGATCCGCACGCCCGAAGACGATCGCGCTGCGAAGCGCCTGATCACTCACCAGACGCAGGTAGTTCGGATCGCTCACGCTGCCGCGCGTGCCCGGCGCACGACCATCCGGCGCGCCATGGCAGCTCTGGCAGAACGTGGCATAGGCCGAGGCCCCGCTCGCGGCGTCACCAAGCGGACCGTTCCATGCCATCGCGGAAGCCTTTCCATCCTTGCCCCACTCGGACAGCATGCCATCGATCAGGCGCGCAAGATCCGCGTCGGGCACCGCGCCGCCCTTCGACTGCGCCAACGCGGGCATGAGCGTGCCCTGCCCGGCCGAGACGATCTGCACAAGCCGCTCGCGCGGCACGCTGGCCAGATACGCGGCATCGCGCATCGGCCGCGCGGGCCCGAGCGTTCCGTCGGCTCCGTGACAACCGGCGCAGTGCGTCGCGTAGAGCGCGGACCACGACGCGGGCACCGCCGCGGCCGCGTCATCGCGCCCCGCCTTGTTCAGCGGGATCTCGCCACACGCCGCGACCAGCGCGACACCAAGCAGGCAACCTGCGCGCATCATCGACCGCCTCCCTCGCTGCGCTCCACGCCCATGCGTTCGGCCACCGACCAGCTCGCCATGGTTCGGATACGCCGTGAACGCGAGACCACCACGCCGCACACCAGCCCGAAGGCGACCTGGCTCACGAAGAACCACGGCCACGAGATGAAGCGCTCGAGCGCCGGATTCACGATGCCGATCGTCGCGTACAGGATGCCCGTCCAGAGGATCGGGCCAAGCACGCCACCCATCAGCAGCGGTCGCCGCGGCATCATGGGCAGCGTGACGGTGTACAGCAGCCCGATGAACACGCTCGCGACCAAGTGGATGCCGCACGCCACCGCGAAGACCCCGCCCTGGAAGCTCTTCAGCATCTGCGCGTCCTCGGCGTTCACGCTGGGCAGGAACACGCCGGCAAGCAGGTTGATCGGAAGCCACAGGCTTCCCTCGCGCAGCACGCCCCACGCCATCGCCACGATCGCCATCGCCACGCCGCCGATCAGGCCGCCGCGGATGCCGCTGCCGTAGGGATGCATCTCGGCCGGCAGCACGACCCGCTCCGCGTGCGACTTGCGCGCAAGCTGCGGAGCGGCCTCGATCGCCTCGCTGCCCTTCGGCAGTTCCTCCAGCGACTCCTCGGGGAAGCACGCCATGCCCCACGCGATGAACCCGGCCGCGGCGCTGATCAGGCCCACCAGACTGACCGTCCAGTGCGTGACCAAACCCGCGAACACCATCGTGACGCCGAATCCCGCCCAGAGCGGGCCACTCGTCGGAAGCGGAATGCCGCGCAGGTACGGCGTCTCGACGCGCTCGTGCGTGCCGCCGCTCATGCGCGCATCCCCACGATGTAGACGCTCGTGAACACGAAGATCCACACGACATCGACGAAGTGCCAGTACCAGCTCACCAGCTCGAACCGGATCGTGTCACGCGCGGGCTTGAGCCTGCCCAGCATGGCCAGCACCCAGAACGTCAGCAGCGCCAGCAGGCCCACCGTCACGTGGAACGCGTGGAAGCCGACCAGCGAGTAGAAGGTCGTGCCGAAGAGATTGGTGCGGATCGTGAGACCGCGTTCCCAGATCAGTCCGCGCCACTCCACCCACGTGCCCCACAGGAACCAGCCACCGAGCAGCATGGTCACGAGCAGCCAGAAGCGCATGCCGCCCATGTGTCCGCGCGCCAGACCGCGCACCGCCGCCATGATGGTGAACGAACTTCCGATCAGCGCGGCCGAGTTCCACAGCACGGGCCTGAGTTCCAGCACCTCGCGCGGATACGGGCCCACCGCGCTCTTGCCGATGTAGAACAGGTACGCCACGATGAAGCCCGCGAAGAAGAAGCTCTCCATCGCGATCAGACTGGCCATGCCCACCTTGCCGCGGGCGGGGCGCCATGTCTCGGGGTTGTGCAGGACGGCTTCCATGGTTCACTCGTAGTTGCAGTCGGGGTCCTGCGGGTTCTTGCGGTCCCACAGAGGGCGCGCGCTCGTGCAGACCGGAATGCGATCGAAGTTGTGCTCGGGCGGCGGGCTGGTGGTGGCCCATTCCAGCGTCCAGGCGTCCCAGGGATCGTTGCCGGCCACGGGGCCCTTCAGCAGGCCGCGCAGCATGCTCCACACGAACAGAGCGACGCCCACGATCTGCACCGGCACGCCGATGGTGCTGATCAGGTTCCAGAGCTCGAAACCGCGGCCGGGCTGGTAGGTGTAGATGCGCCGGGGCATGCCCAGCATGCCGCTGAAGTGCATGGGCAGGAACACCAGGTTGAAGCCGATCAGCAGGATCCAGAAGCTCCACGCGTTCAGTCGCTCGCTCATCATGCGGCCGGTCACCTTCGGGAACCAGAAGGTGATCGCCGCGAAGATCGCGAAGACCGTGCCACCGAACAGCACGTAGTGGAAGTGCCCCACCACGAAGTAGCTGTCGCTCAACTGGTGCGTGAAGGGCACCACCGCCAGCATGATGCCGGTCAGGCCGCCGATCACGAACATGCCCAGGAACCCCGACGCGAACAGCATCGGGCTCGCGAAGCGGATGCGGCCGCCCCACATGGTGCCGAGCCAGTTGAAGATCTTGATGCCCGTGGGCACGCTGATCAGGAAGGTGCTCGCCGCGAAGAGCGCGTTCAGCCACGGCGGCAGGCCCACCACGAACATGTGGTGCGCCCACACGCCGAGCGAGATGAAACCGATGCCGACCGTGGCCGCCACCATCAGGGCGTAGCCGAAGATCACCTTGCGGCTGAACACCGGCACGATCTCGCTGATGAAGCCGAAGGGCGGCAGGATCAGGATGTAGACCTCGGGGTGGCCGAAGAACCAGAACAGGTGCTGCCACAGCACGGTGCTTCCCTGCTGCTGCGGGTCGAAGAAGTGCGCGCCAAGCGAGCGATCCAGCAGCAGCATGACCTGCGCCGCGGTCAGCACGGGGATCGCCGTGAGCACCAGCACCGCCACCACCAGCATCATCCACACCAGCAGCGGCATGCGCATGAGCGTCATGCCGGGGCAGCGCATGCACAGGATGGTGGCCATGAAGTTGATGGCCGTGGTCATGCTGCCGAAGCCGCTGACCATGATTCCCAGGATCCAGTAGTCGGTGCTGTTGCCGCGGCTGAAGGTCTTGCTGGTCAGCGGCGAGTAGGCGAACCAGCCCACATCGGGCGCGCCGCCCGCGCCGTAGAGACCGTCGCCGCCGATCCAGCTGAAGTAGAGCAGCAGCGCGCCGAAGATGAAGAGCCAGAATCCGAACGCGTTCAGGCGCGGAAAGGCCATGTCGCGCGCGCCGATCATCAGCGGCACCAGGTAGTTGCCCACGCCCAGCAGGATCGGCATGCCCACCAGGAACACCATGGTGGTGCCGTGCATGGTGAACATCTGGTTGAAGCCCTGCGGCGTCAGGAAGTCGTTCAACGGCTTGATGAGCTGCAGACGCATCGCCGTGGCTTCAAGACCAGCCACCACGAAGAACACCAGCCCCGCCAGGATGTACATCACGCCCAGCTTCTTGTGATCGACCGTGATCGCCCACGCGTGCAGGCGCTCGAACACGCCCTTGGCGGGGTTCGCGGCGTGCGGACTGGCGTGCAGGGTGCTCATGGTGGGATCACTTCAGGGTCAGGAGATAGTCGGTCACCGCGTCAAGCTCCTCGTCGGAAAGCTTGAGGCTTGGCATGTTGCACTGCGGCTTCAGCACCTGCGGGTCCGCGATCCAGGCGCGAAGATTCTCGCGCGTGAGTGGCGCGATGCCGCTGGCGATGGTCTGGCGGCTCGCAAGGTGGGTGAGGTCGGGGGCAAAAGCTCCGTCCGACACGCCCTGCACCGCGTGACACGTGCTGCACGCGAGGTCCAGGAAGATGTCACGCCCTCGCGCCACCGCAGGCTCGTTGACCGGCGGCGCCGCCTGCGCCAATCGCCACGCGTCGAACTGTTCCGGTGGCACTGCGCTCACGCGCAGCAGCATGCCCGCATGCTGGTTGCCGCAGTACTCCGCGCACTGGCCCAGGAAGAGACCTGGCTTCTCCGCCACGAACCACGTGTGGTTCGTCTGGTTCGGAACCAGGTCGGTCTTGCCCGCCAGCGCCGGCACCCACCAGCTGTGGATCACGTCGGCGCTCTCCAGGCGCAGCCAGATCGGGCGGCCAACAGGAACCACGAGCTCGTTCGCTGTCACGACCTCGCCGCCGGCCGCGTCCGGATCGGGATAGCGGTACTCCCACCACCACTGGTGGCCGATCGCGACGATCGGCATGGCGCCCTCCGGCGGTTCCGTGCGCTCGATGTCGCGGATCACGCGAATGGTGACGAGCGCCAGCGTGAACACGATGAGCAGCGGAACCACCGTCCACGCAAGCTCGATCGGATTGCTGCCGTAGAGCTGGACCGGCTCACCGCGATCGCTCGCGCGCCGACGGAACTTCACGATGCTGTAGACAAGCAGGCCCTCGACCACCACGAAGATGCCGGCGCAGATGCCCATCACGAGCCACGCCATCGACTCGATCTGGCGCGCTGGCGGGCTGGCGGTGTCGAAGATCGCCGGGTTGATGACAGGAAGGTCGGCTCCCGGGGCGCAGATCACGGGTTCCGAAGCGAGCGCGGATGCGCCCAGCAGTGCCACGGCGCCGAGCGCGAGCAAGCATCCTGCTTGAACGGACGGATGGTTTGGGCCTCCTGCCACGGGGCGGAGTCTAACGACATCTCCGGCCCATGGCATCTTCGAACGGCATCCGCGACGGATCACGACGCGAGCCGAATGCCGGTGACAGGAATCGAACCTGCACTCCTTTAGAGGGAAGCGGATTTTGAATCCGCCGCGTCTGCCAGTTCCGCCACACCGGCGTGTGGAATCGAGCGAGGCAGTGTGACACGTCGGGACCGGCTCGGCAAGCGACCGCATCGGGCCGCACCGTCGAGCGCAAGCGAATAGGCTGCCCGCGCCATGAACGCCGCCCCTCCCATCGCCACCGCCGTCTCGATGAACTTTCCGGCCAAGCGGCTCGCGGACATCTCGCCGGCTGACGCCAAGGCCGAGATGCTGGAGGGCCGCTTCGTCTGGATCGACGTGAACCTGGAGCGGCCCGACGAGGCGCGAGCGCTGATCACCAGCCTGGATCTTTGCCCGCCCGAGGTCGTGGAGGACGCCTTCACGCGCGACCCGGCAACGCAGATCGGGCGCTACGAGGACTGCCTGCACCTGGTGCTCACCGGCTGCAGGCTTGCAGGCCGTGCCTTCGACCTGGAGCGCGTGGACGTCGTGATCGGCGAGCGCTTCATGGTCACGCTGCGCCGCGGACCGACCGAGTTCATGAACGCCGTGCATCGGGAGTTCCGGGGCGACTTCGCCCGCTTCGCGCAGAGCCCGAGCTTCCTGCTGTACGAGCTCTGGGATCACCTGATCGAGAACTACCTGAAGGTCCACGAGGCCTTCGACGCCCGCGTGGAGACGATCCAGCGCGCGCTCTCCGGCGAGGTCGAGGAGACGATCTTCCAGGACGTCTCCGAACTCAGCAGCGACCTGCTGCAGTTGCGGAAGGTGGTGCTGCCGGCGCGCGCGGTGCTCACCGAACTCGCCACGCGCAAGAGCGCCTTCGTGAGCGAGGCCACGCAGCCCTACCTTGCGAACATGGCGGGCACGGTCGACCGCGTGCTGCAGGACGTGCTGGTGGACCGCGACATCCTTTCCGACTCGCTGAACAACTACATGTCGATGGTGGCGCACCGGACCAACAAGGTGATGAGCAAGCTCACGGTGGTCAGCGTGATCTTCCTGCCGCTCAGCTTCCTCTGCGGCGTCTACGGCATGAACTTCGAGGTGCTGCCCGAGCTGAAGTGGACCTGGGGCTACGGCGCCTTCTGGGGTGCCGTGAGCGTGATCGTGGCGGCGCTGCTGCTGCTCATGCGCCGGGCGAAGGTGCTCTGAGAGGGCCCGAGGGGCTCACTCGCCGCCGGTCGCACCGGTGCTGTAGTTCGGGCTTTCCTTCGTGATCTGGATGCTGTGCGGATGGCTCTCCAGAAGGCTCGCGCCGCTGATGCGCACGAAACGCGTGTCGCGCCGGAATTCCTCGAGCGTGCGGCATCCGCAGTAACCCATCGATGAACGAAGGCCCCCGACCATCTGGTAGGTGAAGTCGCCCAGGCTGCCGCGATAGGGCACGCGACCCTCGACTCCCTCGGGCACGAACTTGCGCGCCTCGCTGATGTTCGCCTGGCCGTAGCGGTCGGCGCTGCCCTTCATCATGGCGCCCTCGCTGCCCATGCCGCGGTAGGTCTTGAAGCGGCGTCCTCGGTGCAGCACCAGTTCGCCCGGACTCTCGTCGAGGCCCGCGAAGAGGCCCCCGAGCATGACCGCGCTGGCACCGGCGGCGATCGCCTTGGCGATGTCGCCGGACTGGCGCACGCCGCCGTCGGCGATGACGGGCACGCTTCCCGCCCCCTTGACCGCCTCCATCACCGCCGTGACCTGCGGAATGCCGACGCCGGTCACGACCCGCGTGGTGCAGATCGAACCGGGACCGATGCCGACCTTCACGGCGTCGGCGCCGGCCTCGGCCAGCATCTTCGCCCCGTCGCGCGTGCCCACGTTGCCGGCGACCACGTCGACCTTGAAGCGCTTCTTCACCCCCTCGAGCGTGTCGAGCACGTTCTTGCTGTGGCCGTGCGCGGTGTCCACCACGATCAGGTCCACATCGGCCGCCACCAGCGCCTCCGCCCGATCGAACTGGCGCACGCCGATGGCGGCTCCCACGCGCAGGCGGCCGCGCGCGTCGCGGCTCGCGCTGGGGTGCTTGGACACGTTGTCCAGGTCGCGCATGGTGATCAGGCCCGCGAGATTTCCCGAGCCATCGACCAGCAGCAGCTTCTCGACTCGATGCTCGAGCATGAGACGGCCAGCGCTCGCGGTGTCCACGTTCGCGGGCGCCGTCACCAGCTGTCCCTTGGTCATGACCTGCCCCACGGAGCGCCCATCGGGCGTGTCCAGGAACTTCATGTCGCGCCGCGTGAGGATCCCCACCACCCGGCCTCTTCGCTTGCCGCCCTCGGTCACGGGGAAGCCGCTCACGCCCTGCTCGATCATGAGCTGGCGCGCGCGCTCGATCGAGTCCTCCGGCGAGAGCACCACCGGGTCGGCCACCACGCCGTTCTCGCTTCGCTTGACCTTCGCCACCTCGCGAGCCTGCGCCTCGACCGGCATGTTCTTGTGGATCACGCCAAGCCCCCCCTCCTGCGCCAGCGCGATCGCCAGCGCGGCCTCGGTGACGGTGTCCATCGGAGCCGAGAGCAGCGGGATCTTCAGCGTGATGTTCGCGGTCAACCGCGTCGAGACGTCCACGAGATCAGGGGTGACGTCGCTCCACCTCGGCAGCAGCAGCACGTCGTCGAAGGTGACGCCATCGAGGGCGATGCGGTCTTCCATCTTGGAACAATGCCCGGCCGCCGTCCGAATGTCAATCACCCCGGATTTGCCCGGGATCCCTCGCGCCCAGACCGGTTCGCAGGTACCCTTCGCCCCTTCTCCCCACGAGGAACCCTTCATGTCAGGCGGCCCCGTCACCGAACCCACCCACGACTGCATCAGCCACTACGTGGGCACCGAGCCCGGCAAGGGCAAGGAAATCTGGGACAGCTGGCTGAAGGCGATCGTCAACGTCAAGGGCAGCGACCTGATCATCAAGTGCGGCGTGCCGCCGCGCATCCGCCACAAGGGCCAGCTGGTGCCGATCAAGTGCCCGGCCGTGAACCCCGGCGACCTGTTCCAGATGTGCATGGACGTGCTGGACGACAGCCAGCAGAAGATCTTCAAGCGGCGTGGTCAGCTTGACTTCGCCTACGACCTGGACGGCAAGAACCGTTTCCGCGTGAACATCTTCATGGCGCGCGGCAAGCCCAGCCTGGCGGCGCGACTGATCTCCAGCACGATCCGCCGGTTCGAGGACCTGTACCTGCCACCGATCCTGGGCGAGGTGAGCATGGCGGCACAGGGCCTGATCCTGCTGGCCGGCGTGACCGGCAGCGGCAAGAGCACCACGATCGCGGCGATGCTGCAGTACGTGAACGAGCGCAAGAAGGCGCACATCGTCACGCTGGAAGACCCGATCGAGTACATCTTCACCGACGACTTGTGCACGATCAACCAGCGCGAGATCGGCATCGACTGCGCCAACTTCAACGAGGCGCTGCGCGCGCTGGTGCGAGAGAACCCCGACATCGTGCTGGTGGGCGAGATGCGCGACAAGGAGACCTTCGAGGCCGCCGTGCGCGCCGCCGAGACGGGCCACCTGGTGTTCGGCACCATCCACGCCAGCAGCGCATGGCAGACGCTGGGCCGCATCCTGGAACTCTTCCCGCAGGAGGAACGCGAGCAGATCCGCAAGCTGCTGGCCTACAACCTGCGCGCCATCATCTACCAGAAGCTGCTGCCCACGCTGCATCCCGACATCCCGCGAATCCCGGGCCTCGAGATCATGCTGAACACGCCCAGCGTGCAGAAGTACATCCTCGAGGAGCGCGAGGGCGAGCTGCTCGACATCATCCGCAAGAGCCACTCCGAGGGCATGATCGACTTCACCAGCAGCCTGGTGAAGCTGGTCGAGCAGGAGTACGTGCACGTCAAGGTGGCGCTGGAGGCCACGCCGAAGCCCGAGGAGCTGAAGATGAAGCTCAAGGGCATCGCCTGAACCTGGAGCGAACCACGCGATGACCCCCTTGCTGGCACAGGCCGTCTCGAGCGCATTCCTGATCGATCCGGTCAAGCCCCTGCTGGCCCTCGCGGTCGCCGCGGCGGGCTGCGCACTCACCTCGCGTCTGGCGAAGGACATCAAGTTCTGCGGACTTCCCTCGGGCCCGTGGCACATGAAGATGATCCTGGGCACCGCGGTGGGCCTGCTCGCGGTCGTGCTCGTCCCGACCTTCTACGCGGGCTTTCCGCTGCAGCTCGCGCTGACCG
This sequence comes from Phycisphaerales bacterium, assembly GCA_044337135.1. GTDB lineage: Bacteria > Planctomycetota > Phycisphaerae > Phycisphaerales > SM1A02 > SYAC01. The sequence goes on from JBIIOC010000007.1 coordinate 28,818, forward strand.
CCACGCCCTTCCTGCTGTACTGGCCCAAGCGCAACGACGCCGTGCCCGAGAAGCTTCGCTTCGTGATCGGCGGCGAGGGCATCAAGGCCTACTTCGCCGAGCGTCGCAAGGGACGCGCCTTCGCGGGCGCGCGCCTGACATTCAAGGACGCCGAGAAGAAGGAGCGGCCCGTTCCTGCCAAGGGCGACGCCGCCCTGCCGGTCTACCAGGCGACCGAAGCGCTGGTGATGGCCGCGATCGACCGTGGCGCGAGCCGGCTGGACCTGCTGGTCAAGAAGGAAGGCGCCCAGGCCGTCGTGTCGGTGGATGGCGTGCGAAGCAAGATCGACGCGCCCGCCCCCGAAGTGGCCGTTGGCGCGATCAACCTGCTCAAGGATTTCTGCGGCCTGGACACCAAGGAGCAGCGCAAGCGGCAGAACGGCATGTGCACGGCGGTGCTGCCCGAGAGCGCGGTGGCGCTCACCGTGACGACCTCGGGTGGTTCGACGGGCGTGCAGATGCGCATCGATCTGGACCTTGCCAAGCGCATGGGCAAGCCGCTCGACCAACTCGGCCTGCTGCCAGCGCAGATGAAGCTCGTGGACACCCTGGTCGCGCCCGAGGATCGCGGCGGCGTGGTGCTGGTGGCCGCGGCGCCGGGCCAGGGGCTCACCTCGACCGCGCTGGCGCTGCTGACGCGACACGACGCGTTCACCAACGCGGTCAAGGCGCTCGAGCGCACGCTGGTGCATCGCGTGGAGGGAGTGGATCACCAGCTCTGGACGCCGGGCAGCGGCGTGGACTACCGAACGCAGCTGCAGTCGATCGTGCGCCGGAGTCCCGATGTCGTGCTGGTGGACGACATCAGCGAGCCTGGAACCGGAAAGGTGATCGCGGCCTCGACGTCCTCCGACGTGCGCTTCTACGTGTGCATCCCTGTCGATGGCGTGGGCCCCGCCGTGACCGAGTGGTTCCGTGCGGTGGGCGACGTGCCGATGGCGGCCACCCCGCTGCGCGCGGTCATCTGCCAGAAGCTTGTCCGCCGGCTCTGCGTCGCATGTCGCGTGCCGTTCCAGCCCTCCCCCGAGCAGGCCAAGCGCCTCGGCATCGCCGCGGGCAAGCCTGCGGAACTCTTCCGCGCCGGCGGCAAGGTGCAGGTCAAGAGCAAGGTGCAGGATTGCCCGATGTGCCGAGGCACGGGCTTCACGGGCCAGATCGGCGTGTTCGAGGTGCTCCCGATCGATCAGGAAGCGCGCAACCACCTGGCCAAGGGCGACCTGAAGAGCGCCTACAACGCCGCGCGCCTGAAGCATCGCGCTCCCGGCATGCAGGAAGCGGCGCTTCTTCGCGTGCGCGAGGGGGTGACGAGCCTCGAGGAGGTCGCGCGCGTGTTCGCGCCTCCCGCGGCGAAACCAGCCGCGCCGGCCGCGAAGCCCGCTGCGCCTTCCGAAGGCGCAGCCAAGACCTCCCAGCCCCCGAAGAAGGCCTGACCCATGTTCTCGCTGCTCTCGATCGGTTCGCTGCTCGTCGTGCTCCTCATCGCCTACTGGTGGGGCAACCAGGGCGCCTTTGACGCGCTGGTCCACCTGATCGCGGTGATCATCGCGGGTGCGCTGGCGCTTGCGCTGTGGGAGCCGGTGACGACCTCCTTCCTGCTCACGCCCGCGCTGTCGGAGTTCGGCTGGGGCCTGTCGCTCGGCGGCATGTTCCTGGCGCTGCTGGCGATCCTGCGACTGGTGATCGACAAGCTCTGCCCGGTGCGTCCTCGCATGGCCCGCTGGGCGGACTGGGTCTTTGGCTCGATCATGGGCCTCTGGAGCGGCGTGCTCACCGTCGGGATGGTGCTGATCGCGATCGGACACGTCTCCACCGCGCGCGAACTGGCGGGACACGAGAACTGGAAGCGCGAGGCAGGCGCGTCGGTTCCGATGGCCTCGAATGCCCAGTCCCCGGCCTCGCTCTGCGTGGCGGCCACCGCGGGCTTCTACGGCATGGTCTCCGACGGCGGATTCGCCCCCTGGATCGGCGCGGGATCGCTGGCGACGCTTCGCCCCGAGGTTGGCGCCGACGCCGACAGCCTGATGCGCGACTCCGTGGAGAACGGCAAGGGCCGCGTCTCGATCACGCCGGCCGGGCTGAGCGTGAGCGGCTTCTATCGCGATCCATCGTTCGCGATCAAGAGCGGTGGGCCGGGCGCGTTCGCCGTGCTGATCAACCCGAAGACGCCCTCCTTCGACGCCTCCGCGGGTTTCGCGCTCGCGTCGTCGCAGGCGCGCCTGATCGATGGCTCCACCGGCGTGAGCGCCTTCCCGGTGGAGTTCGCGCAGCGCGAGGCGAAGTCAGGCGACTCGCTGGTGCGGTACAGCTTCGCGGGCGATGCCAACTACCTGACGACCGCCAGCAGCTCGGCCGAGAGCGTGGCGTGCCTGCTCTTCCCGTCGAAGCCCTTCGGGGACTCCAAGGGCCCCTTCTACCTGCAGGTCAAGGGCCTGCGGTTCGAGCTGCCGAGTCCCACCGCGGGCCCCGAAGGCATCGCCAAGGCCGTGCAGAGCGGCGGCAAGACGATCGCCGTGGCCGCGGCCGGCGAGGACGTGCCGGTGATCCCGGAGAACCAGCTTCGCGTGGACGCCGGCGTGCAGGGTGTGCTGATCGACAAGAACAGCATGCCGGGCTCGCTGAAGGAGGACGGCAACCTGCTGATCGGCGGCGCCGCCGAGCGCATCTCCAAGGCCGACGCGACCTCGGGCGACGTGCGCTTCATCCGCGAGACCGAGGGCACCCGCATCCTTCGGCTGGTCTGCAGCCGCGACACCGTGGTGGACCTTTTCAACACCGACCGCACGCGCAAGGACGCCGAGAAGGTGGGCCCCAACGGCCAGCCCGTGCTGCTGGACAGCACCGGCAACATCTACGCGCCCGTCGGGTACATCTGGCGTGACGAGCAGCGGGACGAGTTCGAGATCTATCTCGACGAGGAGCCCAAGGAGGGCCTCACGCTCAAGCGGTTCGCGCGCGCGGCCAACAGCGGCGAGATCTTCATCCTCTACCGCGTTCCGATCGGCGTGACCGTGAAGACCGTCGCGCTGCGCGACCCGAACAAGAGCATGGCGGACGCCCGCATCGTGGGCAAGACCGACATCACGGTCGAGGCCGGCGCGAAGAAGACGCGCTGAATCCCGCGCGAGCGCCCCCCGGGAGGCCCCGAGCCCTCGCGGCTCGCGCTCAGGCGCCCTGCGCCTTCAGCCAGCGTTCCACCCAGTGGATGTCGAAGCTGGCCGAGCAGAACTCCGGCCGCTCCATGATCCGCTGGTGGAGCGGAATCGTGGTCTTTGCCGGACCGATCTTGAACTCCTTCAGGGCCTGCCGCATGCGGACGATGGCCGCGTCGCGGTCATGCGCGTGCACGATCAGCTTGCCGATCATGCTGTCGTAGTTGGCGGGAATCCGGTAGCCCGCGCGCGCGTGGCTGTCCAGGCGCACGCCCGGGCCGCCCGGCGCGGCGAACTGCTCGATCAGGCCCGCCTGCGGCATGAAACCACGATCGGGATCCTCGGCGTTGATGCGCACCTCGATGGCGTGACCGCGCGCCTGGATGTCCTTCTGCTGCATGGGCAGCGGCTCCCCGGCCGCCACGCGGATCTGCGTCTGCACGATGTCGATGCCCGTGATCAGCTCGCTCACCGGATGCTCCACCTGCACGCGGGTGTTCACCTCGAGCATGTAGAAGTCCTGGTTCTTGTCCATCAGGAACTCGACCGTGGCCGCGCCGCAGTACTTCGCCTTGCGGATGAGCGCCGCGGCGCTCTCGCAGACCTTGTCGCGCTTCTTCGGGTCGATGCCCGGCGCCGGCGCCTCCTCCACCAGCTTCTGGTGGCGGCGCTGGCTGCTGCAGTCGCGCTCGTACAGGTGCACGGCGTTGCCATGGTTGTCACCGATGGTCTGCACCTCGAAGTGACGCGCGTTCTCCAGGTACTTCTCCACGTAGACCGTGCCGTTGCCGAAGGCGGCCAGCGCCTCCTGCTGGGCCTTGCCCACGCTGTCGCGCAGCTGCGCCTCGTCGCGGGCCACGCGCATGCCGCGGCCACCGCCGCCGGCCGCGGCCTTGATGATCACGGGGTAGCCGATCTCGCCGGCCACCTTCGCGGCCTCGTCGATGTCGTCGATGCCGCCCTCGGTGCCCGGGAAGACGGGCGTGCCGGTCTGGCGCGCAAGACGCTTGCAGTTCACCTTGTCGCCCAGCAGGCTCATCGCCTCGGGGCTCGGGCCGACGAAGGTGATGTTGCAGTCGCGACAGACCTCGGCAAAGTGCGCGTTCTCGCTCAGGAATCCGTAGCCGGGATGGATCGCGTCGGCGCCCATGACCTCGGCCGCCGCGATGATGCGCTCGATGCGCAGGTAGCTGTCCTTCGAGGGCGCGGGGCCGATGCACACGGCGGCGTCGGCCTGCTCGAGCCATGGGCCATCCTTGTCGGCCTGGCTGTACACGCACACGGGGCTCACGCCGAGAGCGCGGCAGGCACGGATGACCCGCAGCGCGATCTCGCCACGGTTGGCGATCAGGATTCGCTTGAACATGATTGGAGAGGACTCAGGGCTTCACGAGGAACAGCGGCTGGCCGAACTCGACCGGATCGCCGCTCTTCACCAGGACGCGCTCGATGGTGCCGGTGCAGCCGGCCTTGATCTCGTTGAAGATCTTCATGGCCTCGACGAGGCACACCACCGTCTCGGGACCCACGCTTGCGCCAGCCGTGATGAACGGCGGCTTGTCGGGACTGGGCGAGGCATAGAAGGTCCCGACCATCGGGCTCTCGACCTTGATCAGACCGGCGTCGGAATCCTTGGCTGCGGGCGCGGCCGCCGGGGCGGGCGCAGCGGCCGGAGCCGGCATCGGAGCCGCCATGACTGGCGCATGATGGACGATCTGGGGGGCCGACTGTGGCGTGGGCCTGCGGATGGTGACCTGCTCGTCCTTGTCGCGAAGGTCCAGCTCGACCAGGTCGTTGGTCGACATGAGGCGGACGAGTTCCTTGAGCTTGCGGATGTCGATCATGCTTGGATTCTCCTGCGGTCCGCCGACGGGGCGGCGTTTGAGCGTCGAAGGATAGGCGATCTGCATCGATCCTGCAGGGTTCCAGACCCTATCCAGACCCCTTCCTCAAATCCGCAGACAGGAAGGCTTTGCAAGAATCTCGGAAGCGACAAACGCCTCCCGCAGCCCCTTGGCGCTCCAGCGGATCCGCTGACGGGCGCTGCCGTTCTTCGACATGTCACCCGCCGCCTTGGCCGGCTGACCCGGCAGGCGCACATCCCCTGCCTTGGCTGCCGCCACCTTCGCCACCACAGGCGACGGCGCAGGCCGAACAACTGGACGCGCCTCCTCGCGCTTGACCACCTTGGTCCGCGCCGCGGGTGCCGGGACTGGCTGACTTGGGCGTGGCGGCGACGCACCTGGTCGCTCCACGCGCACGCGCGGCGACTGGACAGGCCTTTCACGCGGCTTTCCGGATTCCCCGAGCGCCTCCTGCTCGCGCTGCTTCGCCTTCTGGCGAGCGGCCACCCATCGGCCAATCAGGTTGACCGCGCCGAGCAGCGCCATCATCACGAGGACTTCCCAGCGCATGGCGCGAAGGATACCGCTACCAGCACGGCATCGCGACGGGTCGCGCCGCCAGGCCATGCGCCCAACCGAACGGCGCGCCAAAGAGCGCGGACAGCGACTCGGGCGTGGCAACCGACGCGACGGGCCCGACCTCCTTCAGCCGTCCACCCGCCACAAGCACGGCCTCATCGCAACACGAACCCAGGAATCCAAAGTCATGCGTCGCGACGATCACCGCGCAACCGCGCTGCGCACAGGCGCGCGTCAGGCGTCCCACCGACGCGCTCCAGGCGGGATCGAGCGAAGCGGTCGGCTCGTCCATCACGACAAGTCGCGTGGTCGTGGTCAGCTGCGCGAGCATTCGCGCAACCGCCACCCGATGGGACTGCCCGGCGGAGAGCTCGTCCGCGCGCTCGTTCCGGCGCTCCAGCAAGCCGACCTGCCGCAGCGCATCCTCCTCGGCGAGCGGATCGCGTCGCATGCGCAGGCGACCCAGCGCGACGACTTCGCCGACTCGCAACGCCGGCGGCATCATGGGTCGCTGGGGAACGAACGCGATCCGACTCGCGCGTTCCGCGGCGTCCATCGCGTGCACGATCGCGTCCGCAAGCGCGACCGTGCCCGACTGGATCGGCTGCAGGCCGCAGAGCCCGCGCGCGAGGGTGGTCTTTCCCGAGGCGTTGGGGCCCACCACGCCGTAGATCCTGCCGGGCTCGAACGCCAGGTTGACCGGACCGAGTTCGAACGCCCCCCGCCGGATCGACATGTCGCGTGCGTGCAGCGTCATGATCGCCAGGCTCCGGCGGCGCCACGCCGCAGCAGGATCAGGAATGCCGGCCCGCCCGCCAGCGCACAGACCACGCCGACAGGAAGTCGACCACCCTCGACCGGGATCACGGCACGAGCCGCGTCCGCGAGCACCAGGAGCGAGGCACCCGCCAGCAGGGCCGCAGGCACGGTGCGTCGATGCGCGCCGCCAAGCAGGCCACGCGCGACATGCGGGGCGACAAGACCCACGAACGCCAGCGGCCCGCAGAGCGCCGTGGCGGTGGCGGCGAGGGCGCTGGACACCAGCACGATCGTCCAGCGCAAGCTCGCGAGTGGCACGCCGACCGAACTCGCCTCATCGTCGCTCAACTGCATCGCATCGAGCGCACGGCCACCGCTCCAGGCGCACGCGGCCGACACGCCAAGCACGCACAGCAGGGCCGTCAGCAACACGGGCGAGGGCGCTTCCGGCACGCGGCCCAGGCCCCACGCATGGACGCCCGCGCGCTCCGATGGCGGCAGCATCCACTCGCACAAGGTCGCCAACGCCCCCAGCATCGCCGCCACGACCACGCCAGCCAGCACGAGCGACACGGGATCAAGACCACGATCGCCGCCGCGTCCGAACGCGATGCACAGGAGCAGCGCCGCCATGGATCCACCGCACCCAACGACCACGGACATCGCGGGAGAGACCTGCGCGCCCGCCTTCCACGCAAGCAAGGCGGCCAGCGCCATGGCCGCCTGCGCACCACCGCTCAATCCCAGCACGAACGGCGACGCCAGCGGATTCCGGAGCATCGACTGGAGCAGCAACCCGGACAGCGCCAGCGCCGCACCCGCCGCAGCACCGCTCATGATGGCTCCAAGGCGCCACGAGGCCGCGTTCGACTGCCAGCCCAGTTGCAGCGAACCATCAAGAGACCGCGCAACGAGCAATCGCGCAGCGACGCACGCCACCGCGATCAGCAACAGCGCGATCCATCCACGCGACCATCTCATGGCGCCTCCCCGGCCAGGCGCGCACGCCAGGCACGCAAGCCCTCGCGAAGCGCGGGCCCGGGGCGCAGCAGCCGCCCGTCCTCGATCCCCTCGAACGCGATGCCGCGCTGCGCGCACGCCTTCGCCAGTGCGCTCGCCGGATCCACCGCACCGACCAGCAGGATCGAGCGTGGCTGAAGCGCAAAGAGATCCTCGAGGCTCATCTGCGGATACCCCCGCGCGACAGGCAACGCTCGCCCGCCCCAGGCGCTCCAGGCCTCGGCGAGAAACGCGTCATGACCGATCGCCATCGCCGGCTCCGCCGAGAGCAGCAGCACGGCGGGCGAACGGGCGCCCGCCGACGCGACGGGCCGAAGGATCTCCCCCCACTCCGTTTCACGCACGGCGGATGGCTGCACGCCCATCGTTTCAGCCACACGCCCCTCAAGCGCACGCACGTCCGCGAGCGATGCGCAGGGAATCTCCCGCACACGCCACCCCCGTGACTGCGCCGCCTCCCGCAGGCCCGGCGGCGCCCCCGAGGCCGTTCGCTGAAGCAGGATCAGGTCCGGCTTCGCGGCCGCCATGCGCTCAAGATCCACCTCGGTCAGCGATCCGAGCGCCGGAAGCTCCGGCACGCCCTGGCACCACGGCGTCCGGCCGACGATCCGATCGCGCAGCCCCAGTTCCACAAGCGTCTCGGTGATCGCGGGCGACAGGCTCACCACGCGCGTGGCGGCGCCCGAAGAAGGTTCCGCAGGTGTCGAGTCCGCGCAGGCGGCGAGCGCCGCAAGCATCAGCACGATCAGCGCGCGCGACATGCGGCCGATCGTAGCACCGTGGGTCCGCATGCCCGCCGCTACACTGCCCCCGATGAGCGTGCTTGCGACCGTCAAGCGCCTGTTCGTCGGCCCATGGCGATCCGCGGGCCGGGCGTCGGTGCACCCTGCCCCCGACGCGGCCGCCGTGGCCGATGCCCTCATCTCGATCGCCACGCACCTTCGCACCGAGGAAAGCGAGCGCCGGAGCGTGGTGCCGCTGCTCGAGCGGCTGCCGGAGAGCCTGCAGAGCCTTCCCGAGATCGCGCGCCAGCAGGCCCGACTGGGCGAGGCGATCGGATCGGCGCTCGTGCAGCAGCGCATCCGCGACCAGGGGATCGAGGAGATCCTCCGCCGCATCGCCGAGGGAGTGGGCCAGCAGACGAACACCTTCGGCCTGGTGCAGCAGCAGCTCGATCTGAACCACGAGGCCGCGCAGCGCGTGGCCGAGGGGGTGACCAGCCTGAGCCAGGGCGTTGGCGAACTTTCCACCGGCCAACGCCGCAACGCCGACGCCCTGATCCAGATGCTCGACCAGTTCCGGGCGCACGACGCGGCGATCGATCGCATCACCGCGCGCCTGCAGGTGTGGCTGGTGTTCGCGACCAGCATCGCCGCCGGGGCCACGATCGCCTGCCTGCTGCTGGCGTGGGCGCTCCTGACCGGTCGCTGAGTGACGATGGCTTCGGTTCCGGGTGGCGCATCCTGATCCGCACCTCCTTGGAAGGGACACGCATGTATGGACTCGTGAACCAGGCCGTCCAGGACTTCGTCACGGAGCGCATTGGCGAGGACGTGTGGAAACGGGTGCGCGACAAGGCGGGCGTGAAGGACTCCGAATTCCTTCCGCTGCAGCAGTATCCGGACGAGCTCACCTTCGCCATGGTGGGCGCCACGTGCGAAGCAACCGGGCGCGATGCGGCCACGCTGGTCGAGGAGATCGGCGTCTTCTGGGTCACCTTCACCGCGCAGCGCGGTTACGGACCCCTGCTTGACCAGCTGGGCACAACCTTCCCCGAGGCGCTCGCCGCACTCGACGCCATGCATGTGCGCGTGGCGCTGATGATGCCCAACCTGAAGCCGCCCTCGTTCCGCGTGCGCGACGTGCAGGCGCGCGCCCTGACGCTCGACTACATCTCCCACCGCGCTGGCCTGGCGCCGATGGTGATCGGTCTGGTGAAGGGGCTTGGCCACAAGTACGGACTGCAGCCAGCCGTTCGCCTGGTGCAGGCGCGAGAGCCCGGCGGAACCACCGACACGTTCGAGGTGACCTGGTGAACGCCACGCCAGCAGAGTGGGCCGCGCTGCTGGACCGCCTGATGCCGTTCCATCTTCGCGTGGATCGGATGCTGCGGATCTCGCACCTGGGCCCATTGCTTCGGCGCGTGGCGCCGGAACTGCACGACGGGCAGGCGCTGCTGGATCGCATGGAGATGCAACCGGCCATGCCGAACGCGACGTTCGAGGGGATCGCGGAGCAGCTGGCTGGGCGCCTGACGATCCTGCGCATGCAGGAGCCATTCATCCAGGTCCGAGGCTGTTTCGTGGAGCTTCCGGGCAAGGCGGAACTGCTGTTCGCGGGAAGCCTGTGGGTGACCGAACTGGAGGCACTGACCGAGTTGGGCATCGCCGGCAGCATGCTGCCTCCCAACGAGCCGCTGATCGACCTGCTCATGACGCACAGGCTCATGATGACGGCGCAGCAATCGAGTCAGCGCGCGCACGCCGCCGCACGCGAGGCGGAATCGCGACGACAGATCGAGACGCTCGAGGAAGTGAACCGCCGGCTCGACGCCGCGGTGCGCGAGCGCACGGCGGAGCTGGAGCGCATCAACACCGAGCTGCAGCAGCTCCTGCGCTCGATGCCACGCTGACGCGACGCGTTCGCGTCGATCGCTACGATGCACGGACCCCGGTGGGGTGGCAGAGCGGTTGAACGCAGCCGACTTGAAATCGGCTAGGCCCGCAAGGGTCTCAGGGGTTCGAATCCCCTCCCCACCTTTCCATGCGCCGCCTTCCGCGTCAGGTCGTGCTGCTCGGCTGGATCAGCCTGCTGGCCGATGTGAGCGGCGAGATGACGGCGCCGCTCATTCCGCTGTACCTCACCGGCGTGCTCGGGGCTGGAACCATCGCCCTCGGCGTGGTCGAGGGCTGCGCCGAGGCGGTCGTCACCGGCATGAAGGCGATCGCGGGCTGGCACAGCGATCGTGCACGCAGACGCGTGCCGTACATCCGCTGGGGCTACGCATTGCCGGTGCTCGGGAAGGCCGTGATCGCGATCGCCGTGGCATGGCCGATGGTCGGCGCCGGTCGGGTGCTGGACCGATTCGGCAAGGGACTTCGGACCACGCCACGCGACGCGCTGCTGGCGGACGCGGCCCCGCCCGAGGCGCGTGGACACGCCTTCGGACTGCACCGCGCGATGGACACGGCCGGCGCACTGGCGGGCGCGCTTCTGGCGGCACTTCTGCTTGCGGCGCTCGGCGCCAATGCCTCCCCGGAGGCAGCACCCGCCTGGCGCTGGACGCTCGGCATGGCTGCCGCGGCGGGCGTGGCCTGCTGGTGGCTCACCCTGCTGCTGCGCGAGGCGCCCGCGAGCGATCCGCGGCCGCTGCACACCTCGCACGCGGCAGCGGAGCCTCTTCCGCGGTCCTTCTGGCGCGCGACCGGCGCGCTCTGCCTCTTCGCGCTCGGCAACTCGAGCGACGCGTTCCTCCTGCTTCGAGCCTCGGAGACTGGACTGACACCGGTCTCCGTGGTGCTCTCCTACGCGCTCTTCAACGCGGTGTACGCGCTCGCCAGCCTTCCCGCCGGCCGACTGTCCGATCGAGTCGGCCGCGCTCGGCTGCTGCGGACCGGATGGATCCTGCAGGGATGCGTCTACCTTGGATTCGCGCACGCGAACGAGGCGTGGCACTGCTTCGCGCTGATGGCGCTCTACGGACTCGCGATCGCCTGCCACGAGGGCGTGGGCAAGGCGCTCGTGGCGGACACCTCGCCGCCGTCGCGCCGCGGCACGGCGATGGGCATCGCCTTCGGATGCATGGGCGCGTGCGCGCTGCTTGCAAGCGTCGGGACGGGATGGATCTGGCACGCCGCCGGCCCTCGATGGGCGCTGAGCGTCGCGCTCGTCACTTCGCTGGCGGCGTCGCTGGCGCTTGCACCGGCGGCGCCGTCAACGGGCTCTCGCCCCTGAAGATGCGGTCGCCGGCGCCCCGACGCGTGATGTCGCGCAGGAACTGGTCGTACTGCACCTCGAGAAGATCGAGATTCGGCTCCACATATTCGCGCAACGCCAACGGACCCGTGCGACTGCGGGCCGCTCGCCTGGCCGCGGCTGGCTCCCCTGCGAAGCGGCTCGCCTGCAGTCGCTCGATGAACCTTCCCTCGGCCGCGTCGCGCACCATCGCCTGCAACCCGTCTCGATAGCGCCCATCCTCGGCATCGTGCAGGAAGTGCACGAGCGCCCACGCCTGCGCGTAGTAGGTCAGCAGCTCGTCCTTGCCCTGCTGCAGGCACTGCTGCGGCGAGGTCTCCAGCAGCTCCCGAAGCGAGAGCGTGCGCTCGCCCGTCACGGCGTTGCGCGCCTCGTTCCAGCGCTCGAAATTGCGCCAGGGCCGGAACGCGGTGGGCTGGCCGTCGCGATTCATGCGGGTGCCCTCCATCCAGCACGCGAGCCCCTCCTCGAGCCAGGTCGGCAGCGGCTCCTTCAGCGACTTCTGGCTGAACTGATGCCATCCCTCGTGCGCCATGATCGTCAGCGTGTCCACGCGCCCGATGTCGTAGAGCACGCTCGTGCCATCGGTGGTGAAGCCGCCGCGACCCAGACCGAGATAGAGATCCGCGTCGCGCCCGAGCGTCTTGCGCGTCCAGGCCTCCCACGGTCCGCGCGAGGCGAACACGTAGAGGTCCATCGGCTCCGTCGGCACGGAGAGTGGACCGAGCGCACGGGCGTAGGCGTCGCTGCAGGCCTCCATGTACGCGGGAAGGCGATCTCGGAAGACCGGATCCTTCACCGCGAGGCGAAGGTTGTATCGCTCGGTGCGAACAAGCACGCCTGGCCCTCCACCCTGATCCCACTCCTGCACCGATCGCACGGGCGAAGGGGTCGCGGTGGCCGGCGCGACGACCGCGGGCTCGGCGACCGCCGCGGGGCGTGGCGGCTCGCTCGCCTTGGCGACCTGCGTCGGCCTGGAGGCGGGCGCAGCGCATCCGGCGATCATGCCAATCAATGCAAGCGAGATGGCGCTCGCGACGCGCATCAGGCGCCGAG
>JBIIOC010000160.1:0-3498 GCA_044337135.1 Phycisphaerales bacterium
GCGGTTCATCAGCCGGGCCTGTGACCTGCTGAACACGACGCTGTCCGCGGCGGGCGCGACCAGTCGTCTCGACGCCTTCCAGGCGAGCTACGCCCCCGGCATGACGGAGCACGTCGCCCGTTGGCGCAAGCCCTCGAGCTGGACTGGCGAGATCGCGCGCCTTCGAACCTACATGCAGGCGCGGCCCGCGTCGATGTTCGGCCACATCGCGAACAAGTTCAGCCTGCCCGGAACGGCGGCGCTCACGGTGAACGTCGATTCGCAGTCCGAGGGCGTGGTGCAGGTGAACTCGCTCGTGCTGGATGTCGGAACGGCCGGTGTCGCCTCGGCGCCGTACCCATGGACCGGCACCTACATGCGCAGCGTTCCGGTCACGCTCACGGCGCAGCCTCGCGACGGATTCCGATTCGCCGGTTGGGTCGACAGCGCGGGCGCCACCGGCGTCGATCCGGACAGCGAGAGCGTGCAGGTCGTCCTGTCCGGGGCACGCACGCTTCTTGCCACCTTCGAACCCGCGCTGTGCCTGGCCGATCTTGACGGCAGCGGCGAGGTCGATCCCGGTGACGTCGCGATCGCGCTGCTTGATTTCGGGCCCTGTGCAGGCTGCGCCGCGGATCTGGATGGCAACGGCGATGTTGATTTCGCGGACGTGGCCTTGGTCCTGGTCGATTTCGGCGCGTGTCCGGGTCGATGACTGGCGCGTCTTTGAGGGTTCCTTCTTGCCCTTCGCGGCGGGGGTCCTAACTTGCCATTCATGAGAGGCTGGCTTGCCTGCTTCTTCGCCGCCGCGCCTTTGGCGACCGCCGGGGCGGAGGTGGTCCGTTGGGAGTGCGTCCTGGATCCGGGCAGCACGTACCAGCAGACCACGAGCATTGCGGTGCCGGTCGTCGGTGACTGGATCGGTGATCACGACGCTGTCTTGAATGCGGGAGGCACCCGCACCTTGCCCGGCCTCTTCGGCGGATCCGGCAACGTGGCGATTCCATACACCGGATCCGGACGATCGCTCATCGAGGTCCCGACCTCGGCACCCCTGGGCAGCTTCACTGCGTGGTTCGATGCCGAGTCCGCCCAGCTTCGGCTGGACTTCCTCCACGTGGATGCCTTGGCGGGCCGTGCGGGCTCCGTGGATTCGAGTCTGCTGGTCACCTACGGGAACTTCCGGACCGTCGCTCCGACGGCGACCTATCCCGGGGCCTCGAACCTCTCGATGCCTCTGGAGGATGGTGTGCTCATGGTCGTTGAAGCCAAGCAGACCGGCGAAGCGATGACGACGGCCACCGTGGCTGGCCCGGAACTCTGGGACTTCGTGATGAACGTGCCCGTGCAGGTGCGGGTGGCTGGAACGTCGATGGGGAATCCGTTCGAGAACGTCGCACCGGCGACCCTTGCGCTGCAGGGCCGGATCGACCTGACGCAGGGCACGCTGCACATTTCAGGTCAGGGGTCGGTTTCGGAGACGGTGCCCGTGCCTCCGCCGGCACCTCTTGTGCGATATCCCATGGCCATCCCGACGATCCTGCCCCCGGGAGGAACGGCGAATCTTCTGGTAGGCGGCACCTTCTCGGAGGGAACCGCCACCACCACGGCCATCGCCAACCTGCAGGCCACCGGACGCCGGATCTGCCCGATCGACTTCGACCTGTCGGGAGTCATCGACTACGGGGACGTGGTGATCCTGATGCTGGACTATGGGCCCTGCGACGCATGCGTCACGGACCTCGATGGGACGGGGGAGGTCGACTACGGCGACCTGGTGCTGCTTCTGCTCGAGTTCGGCCCGTGCGGTGGCTGAGGCTGGAACTCGCCGCTCACTTCTTGAACTTGCGGGACGACTTCTTCGCGTTGGCATCGACCGCAGCCTGGGCCTCGGCGAGCTTGCGCTCCTGCTCAAGCTTGCGTTCGGCGGCGGCGCGCTTCTCCTGCACGGCGATCTCGGTCGCGTTGACCTTCTTGTGCGCCTCGTCGCAGACGCGCGCATGCACCACGATGATCGGCAAGGTTCCCACGGCGAACTGCTTCAGCTTCTTGTCGTCGCAGTTCTCGTACTGCCAGCGATACAGGGCGATCGAGCGGGGCTGACGGAGCGTCTGCTCCCACAGGTACTCGCGTTCCAGATCGGCGGCGGCCAGCGCCGACAGTCGCTGCAGGAGCGCTTCCTGCTCCGCGTTCAGCGTGGTGGGCAGGGAGGCGCCTGATTCGGCGGCAGCCTTCGACAGGATCAGCTTGATCGCGTTGTTGTTCGTGACCATCCGGTGCCCGAGATCCTTCACGGCCGGCGATTCCGCCTGTCCCTTCACGAGCTCGCCAAGCGCGATCTCCATGAGGGCGTCGGCCATGGCGAGTTCAGCGAAGCGGGAGGCCGCGATCTCGGCGTTGACATCGGCGGGCCTTGGCCGGGCCGGCGGGAAGGGATTGCCGTTCTCGTCGAGAAGCGGCGGGGGAGCCTGATCGGTTCCCTCGGTGCCCGCCTTCGAGCCATCCGCGGGCTTGGTGTCGGCCGCGATCGACGGGCATGTGATCGTCAGGCATGCGAGCAGCAGGGCGATCCGGAGGGGCGTCACGAGAGTTCGGCGGCCGGAGGTCGGAAGCGTGCGGACGGTGCTGGGCGCGTGGATCATGGTCGTTCTCAGAAGATCATCGTGAATGTAAGGCCGAACTGGAAGTCGATGCCGGCGGTGTAGGTCGAATTGGTCCCTGTCTGTCCATCGACCGTCTCGTACTGCGTCTCGCGGACAGGATTCGTCAGGTTCTTGGCCGCGAAATTCGCCGCGAATCCCCATAGCAGCGGCTGGCGGAGCGTGAAGTTCAGGGTGGGATACGGCTGCTGGTAGATCGCCGGCACGAGCAGCGTGCCAGGTTGCGGACCCGGAGGCGCGGGCGGCGAGGGCGTCGCGTCGGTCGTCGCCGCCGAGATCAGCGACTTGCCCTGATAGTTGTAGAACAGGCCAAGCTGGGTTCCCCACGGCTCGTAGTCGTAGGTCAGGTTCGCGTTGAAGAGGTAGTCGGGCGTGCCGGTCATCGGGATCGACGTGATGTTGGCGCCGTAGTTCGCGAATGCGGAGGCATCCTGCGCGGGCAGCTCCACCTCGGTATCCATGTAGGTGAAGTTGAATCCGGCCGCGAGACCCTTGAAGTCCTCGCCGAGGAATGGCTCCGCCGTGATCCGGCTCTCGACCTCGACGCCGAACAGCGAGCCGTCGCCGTAGTTCACGGCCGAGGTGTACGCGAAGCTCGCGAATCGCTGGACGTACTGGATGGGATTCTCGATCTGCTTGTAGAACACCGATCCGGAGATCAGCCAGCCCTCCTCGGGGGTCCAGTCCAGGCGCCCGTCGTAGTTGTTCAGCGAGCTCATCTGCAGCTGCGGGTTGCCGATGAAGGTCGGGCCGCCGACGTACTCGTACTGCACCACGGGCACGATCTCGAAGAAGTTCGGCCGGGCCAGCGTCTGCGAGAAGGCGGTCCGGAGCACCAGGTTCTCGACGATGTTCCAGT
>JBIIOC010000161.1:0-3487 GCA_044337135.1 Phycisphaerales bacterium
GGGCCCGCGGAGGCGTCCGCGGGCCCTGTGCTTTGGTGTGGCTGAACGCGCCTGTCAGGCGCGGCGGCGGCGGCCCAGCAGGCCGGCGGCGCCGAGCAGCGCGGCTGCGCCGGGGGCCGGAACCGCGACGGACTCGAAGTAGGCGGTTGTCGACCATTCACGCAAGCCTGCGGCGGAGGGGTAGACCGAGGCGAAGTTGAACGTGTAGGTACCCGTCTCGAAGCGCGTGCCCTGCGCGATCACGGAACCGCCGAACGACCACGTGTTGTTCGTTCCCGAGCCGAAGTAGAAGAGAACGGCCCGGTCAAACGACACGGAAATTGAACCCGTACTGTTCCAGGAGGTGAAGCCGCCCATTGTGCCGTGCGCGATAACGACGAAGTCGATCGGGCCGGTGGGTTGGTTGATGCCGGACGTGCTGAGGCTGACTCCGCTGTACCCCCATCCGACGGGCCTGCTCGTACCGAGCCAGGCGCGATAGTCGGACGTGCGAGAGTCGGTGATGGGCTGGGCGTTGAGGCTGGCATACCAATTTCCGGGCGGCCCTGAGAGGGTTGACTCAAGGCTGAGTGAATGGACGGTTGAGTACGAGAGCGCGGCCTGTGCATGGCTGGCGGCAAGCAGGTTCGCGGCGAGGACGGTGGCGATGACCCCGAGATGGGTCGGTCGTTGCTGAGGGAACTTCATGAGCGATGGGCCTTGGTGAAGCGGGGAATGAACCAAAGAAAGGGGTCCGACACGGCGTGACGCCGTCCGGACGCAGGGGAACACGCCACCTTGCGCCGAACTCCGCGCGACGCAATTGGATTCGGCGGGTTCCGATCAACTCCGCGCTTGCAGTAGAACGGATGGCGTACGGGGAAAGCGACGGGCCCTCGTGCGTCAGGCTCGACCCAGCCCGACTAGCCGCGCCGCAAGTTCCCGTCGTCCGTTCACCCCAAGCTTCCGATAGCAGCGCGAGGCAAGCGTGCGCACGGTGGCCTCGGCGATTCCGAGTTCCTTGGCGATGAGCCCGCGCGTTCGCCCGGCTGCGAGCAGGCGAGCCACATCGCGTTCACGGGGAGACAGTTCGGTGGTGGCGTTGGAGCGCGCCTCGGCCACCTTGCTCTGCAGCCGCTCCTTCGACACCAGCGCGATGCGCGCCGGCAGTGGAGCGCGCTCCGCGATCGGCACCACGTGCAGCGCGATGAAGTAGTTGGCCAGTTCAGGTGACGCGCTGGCGCGGCCGTCGTACTTGGCACCTACGCGCGCCATGAAGGCGTCGAGCGCGCTGCCGATGGAGCGGAGTTCGGCGAGGTCCTGCTCGTCGAGGTGTTCCAGCGTAAACGCGCGCTTTTCCCAGTGCTTGGCGCCCGGAGCGGCGGTGGGGCCCTCGAGATGGCGGCGCATTCGCTCGGTCCACGTCTGGATCATGCGCGTGGCCAGCGCGCGGTGCTCGGGCAATGCTCGATCGTGCACCACCATGATGCGATCGCACGTGGTTCGCCATCCGCCGCGCGGCAGGCGCTTGGAGGCACGCTCGCGCCGGACCAGATTGAATCGCTCGAGTTGCACGAGTGCCTTGGTGACCTGCGTGGGCGAGAGTCGGGACCATTCGGCCAGTTGCTTCTCGCTCACAACGCGACCGAAGCGGCGAGCAAGTTCCCACAGGCCGGTGACGGTGTCGTCGAGCAGCAGGTTGACCACGCCGGGGGCGTCGAGCTGCAGCGGCGCGGGATCGGGTGCTTCGGCCTGCTTGGTCATGGCCGCGTCATGCTAGAGGCGCATGCGCAAGATGCTGGAAGCATGTGTACGACGTTCGCCGTACACGATTCGTGCATACAGCCTCAGGCGGGCCGACGGCTCGTCCACGCCTTCAGCAACTCTCCCTCCCGCGCCCGGCTGAGCCCTGGCGCGCCGGGCTTGGCGCCAAAGTCGAAGTCGGGCTTCGTCTTGGTGAACCAATCCGCGGTGTCGCGTGCGGTCTGGGCCAGTGGCCGGAAGTGCAGGCCGTGCTCGATCGCCTTGCGCCGACTGATGCTTCCCATGGTGGCCTGATCGGCGATGGCGGAGGGGATCCACAGCGGCAGACCCATCCACGGCTGCACCTGCTGCTCGAGCAACCATGCTTCGTCAACCGGCACCAGCTCGGCCTGATTGCCGAACGCGGCGCGGCAGCCCCACACCAGGCCATCCATGGTGAGCGTGCCGTCGGGGCCTGCGCAGTTGAATGCGCCGCCGTGGCCCTTCTCGGCGCAGGTGCACGCGAAGTCGGCCAGGTCGCGCACGTCGATGAAACTGGTTTCGCAGTCCCATGGCTTGGGCGACTGCGGCACCAGCACCTGCCCACCGCGCTGCATGCGCGCGGGCCAGTAGGTGAAGCGATCGGTTGGGTCGCCCGGACCCACGATGAGGCCGGGTCGCAGCATGGTGGCGCGTTCGCCGTACACCGCAGCCAGTGCGCGTTCGCAAGCGGCCTTCAGCGGGCCATAGCTCTCGTTGGAGAGTTTCTCGTCGAGTGGCTCTGGATCAGGTGCGAGCGGGGCGGTTTCATCGGCGTGCTTGGGCAGCGGCTCCGCGTACACGTTCACGGTGGTGATCAGCACGTACTGCCGCACGGCAGGCTTCAGCAGCTCGGCACTGGCGCGCGTGATGCGTGGCACATAGGCGCTGGTGTCGATCACGGCATCCCAGGTGCGGCCTGCCTTGATGGCATCCGAGAGCGGCTGCAGCCCCGGCGCCTTGTTCGGGTCGCGGTCGCCGCGGATCTGGTCGAGGTCCTTGAACAGGCCAGGATTGGTCTTGCCGCGGTTGAACAGCGTCACGGTCCATCCGCGAGCCCGGGCGCTCTCGACGATCGCTGGACCCAGGAAGGCGGTGCCGCCAAGGATGAGCAGATTCATGCATGCTTCAACCGCATTCGGCTGGCTCGGTTGCAGAAGCGCCGCGGCGATCGTCGAAGTGCGTCGTGAAGGCCCAGTTTTCCAGTTTCCACCGCAGGCAGCGCGGCGGTCGGCGGGCGACGCATCCCTATCCTCCGCGCATGCACGACACGCTGATCGCAAGCCTGATCCTGCTTGGTGGCGCGCTCGTGCTGGGTGCGCTGGCCGAGCGGCTGCGCCAGACCGCCGTGCTTGGCTACCTGCTGGCGGGCACGCTGGTGGGGCCCGGCGTGCTGGGTTTGGTGCGCGCCGAGGCGGGGGTGTCCGTGCTGGCGGAACTCGGTGCGGCGACACTGCTCTTCTCGATCGGGACTGAATTCAGTCTGGCGCGACTGCGTTCGCTGGGACGACGGACATTCGTGCTTGGCGTGGTGCAGGTGTTGGCGACGCTTGTGGCCGTCATGGCGATCGCGCGTCTGGCCGGACTTGATGGACGGGCTGCCTTCACCACGGGCGCCGTGGTGAGCCTTTCGAGCACCGCGGTGGTGATGCGGCTGCTCATCGAGGGCAAGGTGCTCGATTCGGGGCACGGGCGCATGTCGATGGGCGTGCTGCTGACGCAGGAT
>JBIIOC010000074.1:0-11187 GCA_044337135.1 Phycisphaerales bacterium
CCTGGTCGGTTCGCTTCATTCGCTCGACGAGCGGCATGGCGGCCTGCGTCATGCGGGCGTAGTCGAGGGTGCAGACGCGGAAGTAGAAGTCCTCGAACGCTTCCGTGGATGTCTGGGCGAGCTGGGCCATGCTGGCGTTGGGCCATCGCAGCACGCACCAGCGCGTGTGGTTCACGCGCTGGTCGAAATGCACGGGCTTTCCATAGAGGCGACCGACCGCCTTCATCTGGGCCTCCGGCATGCCGCTCATCTCGCTGGCGTTCTCGGCGCCGCGCACGCCGATGTAGCACTGCATGCGCTTCATGCGCTCGAGGTCGTACTCGCCCCAGGTGCGAAGCGCGTCATCGCCACCGAGATTGAGCGCGCGCATCACGCGCGTGCTGCGCTGCGCCACGTGCGCGTGGCCTCCGGCCTTCTGGACCTGCTCGACCAGGGCGGTGGCGACGAAGTCGGGGCAGTCGAAGGTCTCGATCAGCACGTGATCGCCCTTGCCGGTGCGGACGGAATGGTTCACGAGCAGGTCCGCGAGTCGGCGGACGCGGGGGTCGGTGAGCATGACCATGAGGGTAGCCACGCCCAGCAGTCCAAGCCGAAAGGTCAAGCAGCAACCCCGAGCCACCCTTGTCTGGATGTTCGCGAATCGACGCGGCCAGAAAGGTCAGTCGAACATCAGCAGCAGCAGCGCGATGTCGCCGGTGTCGACGAATCCGGTGCCATCAAGATCGGCGGGGCAGCTCGAACCGGAGCATCCGCCGAACTCCAGCATCAGGAGCGCGATGTCACCGAAGTCGATGACTCCGTTGCCGTCGAGGTCACCCGGCGCGTTGGAGCCTGTCAGGCCCGTCAGCACGACCGCGGAGGATCCGCTGGAGGCCGGCGTCGCGAGGCTGGCAAGGCCATCGGAAGTCACCGTGAGGCCATGGCACGGTCGCGTGACGGCCGAGATCACCTGGCCCGTGACGATGCCGGCCGAGCCGCCCTGGACGGGAATCAGGGTGGTGCCTCCAAGGGTGGGCGTGTTGAAGACATTCCAGGACAGCGCGATGTCGAGGTCTCCGTCCTCGTCGGCATCGACCAGTTCGACGTCGGTTCCCTCGGCAAGTGCCTGGCCGATCTCGATGCGGCGTGGCGCGGCGAAGGTCGTGGCGGATCCCTGCATGAGCGCGGCTTGAGGCGTGGTGCCCGCAGGCTCCGTTCGAGACGCCGGAACGAGCGCCGCCACCAGGTCGACGAAGCCGTCGGCGTCGAGATCATCGATCGCGAAGTCACTCGCGATGCCTGGGAGAGCGACGGGGCTCTCGGCGACAAGGCGGTTGTTGGAGTCGGCCCTGAAGATCCGCACGACGCCCGTCGAGGTGACGAGCGAGGTGGCCGTTCCGGACGAGACGACATCCGTGTCCTCGTCGTTGTCGATGTCGGTGCCGCGGATTCGGCTGACGGTCTCGGCAGTCGAGGTCTCGCCGGTGCTGGTGCCGGTCGTGCCGGTCAGCGTCTTCACGGAGCCGCCGCTGCCGGATCCTGTTCCAACGCCGACGGAACCACCGACGGGCATGAGGCTGTTGCGCGGCGCGAGATTCGCTCCGTTTGGCGGGATCACGCACACGCAGTTGGCGCTCTGGCCAGACTGCAGGGTGTGGGTCCAGTAGGTCGTGACAACTCCCGAACTGGTGACCTTGTAGGCGATCACGCGGCCCGGGATCACTGCGGCGCCGCCGGTGTACGAGCCATACGCCACGACGACCTCGTCGGTGCCGTCGCCATCAAGATCACCGCATGCCACATCGCGTGCATTCACCGAGATGTTCGTGGTCGTCTGGACATCGAAGCCACTGGAACCCGAGGCGCTGCGCATCAGAACGACAAGCTGCGAGGCGGTGGTCGGGTTGCTGGTGATGCCCGCGATGCGCGCGCGCACGCCGCCGTTCAGTGGCGCGGACCGCACCAGCGATGCGGTCAGGTCGCGGTTGCCGAGCGTGGTCGGCGAGGGGAATCGACCGCGCTCGACGCGCGCCGTCAGGATCTTTCCGCTTCCCTCGAGCACGGGCACCAGGTAGTAGCCGCTTGGCAGGGGGGACGTGAGTGCGAGCGTGGCGCGGGTCGGAAGGTCCAGCGTGCTGCCGCGCGCGATCGGCATGGACCAGCCGAACAGGGGGGCGCTCTCCGAGCCGTTCGAGGGTTCGATCAGGATCCGACCTCGAATCGTCATCGAGCTGTCCGCTTCAAGAACGGCGAGCGATCGGTTGGCCGCCGCGCCCGAGACGTCCGCGGCGATCGTGAGCGTCTCGGCGCTCGACGAGGGGGCCACCTCGATGTTGGTCGCGGTGAGCGATCCGACCTCGGTCGCCGTGGTGCTGTTTCCAACGATGGACGCGCTGCCGTTGAGGGTGATCCTTCCCTGGACGGAGAGCTTGGACTGGATGTCCAGGGTGGATCCGGCGGACGCCTGAAGCACGCCGGTCGAGCCGGAGTTCACGAAGCAACTGCCGTCACGGACCGTCAGCTGGCCGGTGATCGCCCAGACATGGCCCGTGGGAAGGTTGACCGTGGTTCCCCCGAGTTCGAGACTCGTTCCGCCGATCGAGGAGGTCTGCAGCAGGCCGCCCGACATGCGGAGATTCGCGTACGAGACGGACGGCGCCACGAGATCGCACGATCGCAGCCACCAGGATGTGTTTCCCGCGAGGGAGAGGAACTGCACGCCCTTCGACGAGGTGATGCCGCCACCCTCGAAGATGCCCAGGAGCGATCCGCTGCCCGTCTTCTGGAGTGCGAGCGATTCGGATGCGACGACCAGCGTGCGGCCGTTGAGGTCGAAGGACAGCGAGGTGTTGCGGCTGAAGGCGTCCGAGACAAGCAGCGTGGCGACCGCGTTGCTGCAGGAGAACGCGATCGTGCCACCGGCGGAGGAAAGGGTGCTTGGCAGGATGACTTGCGCCGCTGTCCGTGTGCCGGGTCGTCCGACGACGACACTCTGGCTGTTGCGCCAGTTGCTGGTCGTCGAGGTGCCGAAGTTGAACAGCCCCGCCGTTCCCGAACCCGTGTAGTTGCCGTTCCAGATGGCGGAGGAGGGGCCGGTGATCTGGACATCCGGAATGCCGTTGCCATCGCAGTCATCCGGAACGGTGGTCGTCTGTGCCCATCCCCATGACGCGATCGAAAGCGCGGAGATCGTCAGTGCTCGTTGGATGGCGGGGGATCTTCGCATGGGGGGGTGCTTGTGCCGAGATCAGCTGAACAGGAGGAGGAGCAGCGAAATGTCGCCCGGATCGACCTCGCCGGATCCGTCCAGATCCGAGGGGCACGGCAGGCCGGGGCAGGGGCCGAAGTCGAGCAGCAGGAGCGAGATGTCCGAAGTGCCGACCAGGCCGTCGCCATCCAGATCGCCCTCGACCGCGGCCTGGCTGAAGTCCGTCTTGTCGACGCTGACGCCCTCCTGCAACTGGAGGGATTCGGTGAAGGTGAGCAGGCTGTTCCCGCCGCAGGGGGCCATCAGCGTGACGCGGCCGCTCACGAAATTGACCTGCGAGCCGAGCGAGATGCCTCCGGTCGCGCGCACATCGCGCACCGGCAGGACCGCGGCGCCGCCCGACAGGGTCTGGCGTGCCGAGCTCTCCCACGAGATGGCGATGTCCAGCTTGCCGTCGGCATCGCTGTCGATGATCGCCACGCCAGTGCCCTGCGCTGTGGCGTCTCCAACATCGATGGGGCAGGGATTTCGCAGGAGAGAGGGGCGTGCACTGGGGCCCGTGGAGGGCGTTCCGCGAAGAAGGACGCCGGTGGGCCGGGAGCCCGGCGGGAAGGAGCCGGAGATGCTGCTGCAGCTCGCCGCCACATCCTGAATGCCGTCGGCGTCGAGATCGGCGATCGCGATCGCGGTTGGAACGCCAGCGGTCGGCACCGGTGCACGGCTCAGCCATCCTCCGGTCGCGGAGCGCTCGACCACCTGGATGAAGCCCTCCGAGCCGCTCGGCAGGAGTGCCGCAGCATCCGAGCTGCCGCCGGCGACCACGTCCGTGTCCTCGTCGTTGTCGATGTCGGTTCCTCGGATGGTGCGGGGAACGGCCGCGGTCTCGGCGGTGCCGGTGGTCTCGCCGGCGGAGTTCACGGTGGTGATGCCGCCTGCGCCATCCTTCGAGGTGCCCGTGGCGGTGCTCGAGCCAACCGGGAGCAGCGATGCATTGCCGCCCGATTTAGGCAGCACCGTGACGCATTCGGCGCGGGTGCCCGCGGAAAGCTGCTTCTGCCACATGGGGTACAGCGAGCGTCCATTCTGGGTCACGACCTGGCGGTACGCGGCCACGATGCCGGGCGCGCCGTGGCTGACCACCACGTCCAGAAGCCCGTCGCCGTCGATGTCGCCGGCGGCCATGTCGGTGGGATCCGAAGGGCCAAATCCGCCCCATTCCTGCACGAACGCGCCTTCCGGAGTCACTCGATCGATTCGAAGGAGGGACGAGCCCTGCTGGGATGCGGACACCGACGCGATGCGCACGGATCCGGAGAGGGAGCCGTCGTCGATCATGACGGAGCGCAGCGGGGGCTGCGGAATGGAAGTGTTCGCGGCGGGAACCGCGGCGACCTGCGCACCACGGCGGACTTCCAGTGAGATCGTGCTGTCCGAGCGGCTGGTCGTCACGTAGAAGCCGTTCGGAAGCCCCGTGCCGCCGTTCACGCGGACGATGTCGAAGTCGCCTCCGCCCGGGACGAAGACCTCTGCCGAGATGAGCGGCACGGCGTAGCCCTCGAGCAGAGGTTCGCCGTTGGACATGTCGGAGACGTTCAGAAGGCCGCCGATGTCGGCCGTGCCGAACACGTTCATCACGGGTCCGCCGAATGGCGTGGTGCCGGAGGTTCCGGAGAGGTCAACGCTGCAATTCAGGTACGACGCCCGATTGGCGCCCACCACCAGGTTCACGACACCCAGCGAACTGGGCATGCATCCCTGCGAGAAAGGCAGGCAGTGTGGTCGGAACTGCAGTCCGCCGCCGATGGCGAGCGTGCCCCCCACGTAGAGCGGGCCGTCGAGCGCGATCACCGAGCCGGGCTCGCTGAGCACCCACAGGCCGCTGCCGTACAGCTCCGTCTGGTCGAGGGTGGAGTCTGCCTTGATGGTGAGCACGGCCTTGTCGGGAATCGTGAAGGTGGGGAAGACTCCGCTGAAGTTCATCCGGGTTCGCTGAAGCCGCAGGTTGGCGTACAGCGCCTCGCCCGGATCGGTCTTGGGCCAGTTCCAGTTGCCCAGCTGGAAGTCGCAGTTGATCAGCGCCAGCGGATCGGCGCTCCATGATGATGCGGTCTTCCAGGAGAAGGTCGACGTGCTGAGGTCGACATTGTCGAACGTGAGCTGCAGCGCGCCGGTGCTCTTCAGCGAGAAGGGCTCGCCGAGCGCATCGATGGTTCCATTTCGGAAGTCGAGGCGAAGCGTGTTGTAGAGGTTCGGCGCGACGAGCAGCGACTGGTTCGCGGGTCCCGCGAAACGCAGGGTGTTCATGCCCAGGTCGAAGGTCAGGTCATGCAGCACCGAGGTGCCGTTGTCGACGATCTCGAGGGCCCGGACCGCGTTGTCGCAGGTGGTCTTGATCTGGAGATAGTTGTAGTACTGGGTGTAGGGAACGACGACCTCCGCGAAGGTGAGCGCTCCGGGGCGGCCGAGGGTCCAGTTGGCGTCGGGTTCGAAGGATTGGTAGCCGCTGGTGGGGCCGATCCAGGAAGACTTGCCTGCCGTGCCGCTGCGCTGCGTGTCCGGCAGGCCGTCACCGTCACAATCTCCGCCGCCGTTGCCGCCACCGCCGTTCTCGCAGGCGTCGGGGCTGCCGTTCTGATTGCCGTCCATGCAGTAGGGTGCCGCCGCGCCGCAGTAGCTGGCGGCCTCGGCGGCGCATGTGGAATCCCATTGCGTGCTGCAGCAGTAGGGGTCGATGGCGCACACGGTCGCCGAGCACGTGGCGTCACTGCACGAAGTGCCGTTGTGCGGAACGCAGCAACAGCTCGGGTCGTTCGCGAAGGCGGTGGACCACAGCGCAGCCGACAGTGCGGCAAAGCACAGCCCAGTCTTGCCTGCGAGACCGCGCATGGGAACCCCGTCATTGTGACCCATCCGGGCTGCAATCCAAGACACGCTCGGCCGGAACACAACAATTGACCTGACAAGGTCCGAGAATGGTGCGGCCCGAGGCCGCGTTGCGCTAGCCGATCGCCGACTGGATCGCGTTGATCGCGTGATCGATTCCTGCAGCCGTCACGTCGAGGTGGGTGACCAGGCGCAGGCGTTGGGGATCCAGCGCGAGCGCGTGGACGCCATGGTGCGCGATCCGTTCGGAAAGCTCCTGTGCGGAGCAGATTGCCGGATCGACGTGCAGGAACACCATGTTGGTCGGCGTCCGCTCGGGCGCGATGGCGAGCGAGATGCCGCGAACCCGCGATGCACCGATCGCCAGGCGAACCGCGTTGCGGTGGTCCTCGGCGAGGCGATCGACATGGTGGTCCAGCGCGTGCAGGGCGGCCGCCGCCAGCACGCCACTCTGGCGCATGCCGCCGCCGAACATCTTGCGGAAGCGACGCGCGCGATCGATCAGGTCGGCGTTGCCAGCCAACGCGCTGCCGACCGGGCAGCCGAGTCCCTTGGAGAAGCACACGCTGACCGTGTCCGCATGGCGGGCGAAATCCGAAGGTGCGTAGCCCGCCGCCACCGATGCGTTCCACAGGCGCGCGCCATCGACATGCACGCGCATCTCGAGCGTCCGTGCCGCGTGCGCAACCGCCTGGAACTGCGCCAGTGGCCAGACCGTTCCGCCGCCTCGATTGTGCGAGTTCTCGACGACGAGCAGCGAGGGCCGCGGCGCATAGGTGGCTCGGCTGCGCCGCGAGGCGAGGACGGCTTCCGGAGTGAAGAGGCCGCCTTCCCCGTCGAGAGGCTGGATCATGCAGCCCGACAACGCGGCGGGCGCACCCGTCTCGTAGTGGATGATGTGACTGTCGCGGTGCGCGACGATCTCGTCGCCGGATTCGCAGAGGCATCGGATGGCGAGCTGGTTCGCCATCGTGCCGCTCGGCACGAAGAGCGCGGCCTCCTTGGCGAGCAGCGCGGCGAGCCTGCGCTCCAGTTCGGTGACCGTCGGCTCGTCACCAAGCACGTCGTCACCGAGCGGTGCGCGCCGCATCGCGTCCCACATCGCGGTGGTGGGGCGTGTGACCGTGTCGGAGCGAAGATCGACGAGATGCATGGATGCACAAGGTAGTGCGTCGGGGCGCCGGCTGGAGCGAGCATCTTCCGGCGCGGCGACTTTGCTAGGGCGCTTCCGCGGGCTTGAGAATCAGGCCACCCGAGCTCTCCACCTCGAGGTCGTAGCGCTGCCCGGGCGCCACGGGCTTGTACACCGCCTCGCCCTGTGCCACGCGGACGCCCGCCTTGCGCGCCGCCTCGGCGTCGGTCGCCAGGTTCCAGAAGCGCTTCCACAGCGCCTGCTCGAAACGAGCGCCTTCGGTCGCGGCGTAGCCGCCCGGCACGGCACCTGGCGTGTCGAGCAGCACGCCATCGGCGGGTGGCATGCGGTCCGAGTAGATGCGGCGCAGGAGGGTGAGCGTCTGGCCACGCAGGGGATCGCCCTCGCCCACGGCCTCCTGCGGGAAGCGGACGGTCCATGCATCGAGGAACACGGTGGTGCCGGGCACGCGCACCCGGCGGCGACCGATCTCGCGGCCATTCGGATCGAGCTCGATGAAGTCGACCGTGGTGAGGATGCTGGCGGCGGGGAGCTCGGCGACGCTCGCGGCGCTGAGCGCGCGCGCCGAGGGATCGTCGACGCGATGCTGCTGCACGACCTCGAGTCGGGCCAGTCGCCGCGCGCTGCCCAGCCGCTCCAGGATCCTTGCGCGAAGGGCACGCTCGGCCTCGATGGCACGCTCGAGTTCCGCGACCTGCCGCTGCAGGCGCGCCGTCTGCACCAGCGACACGGCAAGCCATCCGCCCCCGAGCAGCAGGCCGATGCAGGCGGCCGCGACGAGGATCCTGGCGATGGTGCGCATGCACGGAAGATCGGACAGGTGCGCGAAGGCGGTGCAGAAAGCGACGGGACGACCGATCCGGCCGGTATAGGCTGCCCGCATGTCGACCGAGAAGACGGAAGCGCTCGCGGCTCGACGCGCCGCGCTCTGGCAGGCGCTGGTGGCATCGCCGGTCGGTTCCGCGTGGTCGCATGTGGCGCAGGGCTGCCTGGGTCTGGTCGTTTCGGCGGGTCCGAGCCTTGCGCGCAACGGGTTCCTGCTCGCGGATCCGCGTCACGCCGGTCGGCGACTGATCGTGGCGACGATCGACAGCATGGGACCGCTCCAGCGGCTGGGCGCCCGTCCGGACGTGGTGGTGGCGTGCGAGGAACCGCGTCTGGTCGACCTGGAGGCGGCGAAGGAGTTCGGCTCACGCATCGTCGCATGGGGATCCGAGGCCGCGGACGCGCTCTCGAGCGAGGGTGCGCACGTCATCGAGTGCGATGCAGGCGATGGAGAGGAGACCTTCGTCGCGCACCTGCTGATCCGGCACCTTGGTTGCGATCCGGTGGCGCTGGTGGGTGTTGACCTGGCGTTCGTGGACGGCATCGCGCATGCGCCGGGCCACGCGATCGACTACGCGTGGGCCCTGGAGACGAATCCGTTCCGGAGCTGGGACTGGCTGCACGCGCGCCGGATCGCCTCGCGCCAAGGTGGATTGCTGCGCGAGCCGGATCGAGGGGGACGCGCGGTGCTCACCGATCACATGCTGCATCGCGAGCGCGCCATGCTGGAGTCGGCTTTCGACGAGGATCGACGCGCCGGCCTGCAGGTGATCGATGCGACCGAGGGAGGCTGCACGAAGCGTCACACCGAGCAGCGGCCGCTGGCGATGGTGCTGGATCGTCTCGCCGGGCGGCGCGTTCCCGTGCTGCCCGAGGTGCGTGCGACGCGCGCGCGCACCATGGCCGCTGGCGACGTCGCCGTGAAGCGAGGGGAAGCCCGGGCGATCGCCTTCGTGCCCGTGGATCCTGCGAGAGGCGGCACCGGCGTGGCGCGGCGCCTGGAGTCGGAACTCGGCGGCCGCACGATCTTCCGCAGGACGCTGGAGCGCCTGCTGGCCTCCCGCCGACTCGAGCGCATCGTGCTCGCGGCGCCGACAGGATGGGATCCCGGCGAGGCGCTGGACGGGCTCGACGGAGGCAACCGACTGACCTGGATGTGGGTGGATGGCGGCGTGCTATCGGGTTCGATCGGGAGCCGTCGCGCCGCGCGCGCGTGGGCGGATGCATGCTGGCGCGGGGGGCTGGGTGGTCGGAGCGTGTTCGACGAGGTGCTTGCGCCGCGCGCGATGCTGGAAGCCGCGCAGCGCGAGGGCGCCACGGAGGTGTTCCTGTGCGGGCCCGATTGGCCACTGGTCGCGGTGCGGGAGCCGTGGGGCGTCGACGCGATGGTCGATCGCCTTGCCACGCTTTCCGAGCGGCCATGGATGCAGTTCGCGCCCGGCCCCGCGGGCATGAGCGGCTGCCTGCTTTCGCGCGGAGCGATCGAGTCGCTGTCGAGGGGCGACGTCGCCAGCATCGGCGCGTGGCTGGAGCGTCGCGTGGACTGGTCGAGGCGCGTGGAACGACTGCGACCCCCGTCGGCGGTGGCGCTGCTGCGGGAGCGGCTGGTGATGGACACGCCTCGATCCATCCGGAGGATCCGTCGCGGTCTGGAACCGCTGCTTCACGGCGGTCAGGAGCTGTCACTGGAGCTGATGGTCGCGGCGGTGGCGCGTCAGGCGGAGGCCCTGCCTGCGTTCGCGCCGCAGCATCTGGTGATCGAACTCAACACGGGTCGTCGTGGCTGCGGTGTGGCGAGTCCGCACCGGTTCGGTTCGCTGCAGCGACCACCCATGACGCAGCGGCGGCTGGAGCGGATCATCTCCCGGGTGTCCGAGGCTCGTGACGTGGCGGTGACGCTCGCGGGTGCGGGCGACCCGCTGATTCATCCGGATGTGCAGGACTTCGTGCGCAGGATCCGCGCGGCTGGCGCGCTCGCGATCGAGATCCGCACGGAGCTCATCGCCCCGCGCTCGGTGGACCAGCTGCGGGACATCGACGTGGACGTGATCACGGTGGACCTGCATGCGGTGGATTCGGGCGGCTACAGGCGCATGATGGGAACGGACGACCTGGCACGCGGCATCGAGAGCCTGCATGCGCTGATGTCCCGGCGTCCGGCGCATCCCGCCGGACTGCCGCATCCGTGGATCCTTCCGCGCATCGAGCGGTTGCGCATCAGCTCGCCGTGGGTCGCGACGTTCCTGCAGCAGTGGGGGGCGGATGCGGATGGCGCGGTGGTGGATGCCCCACCACAGCAGGACCCTTGGGGTGGGTCGCTTCCCGATGCGCCCGCGCCCGCGAGCGTGCCGGACGGCTGGGCGCATCTGGACACCTTGCGGCGGCTCACGGTGCTGTCCGATGGCAAGGTCCCCGTCATCGACGGTGATCTGCTGGGAAATTCCAGCATCGGGTCGGTCGACACGGACGACCTCCTGACGCTGCATCGACTGGTGACATCCCGGCGCCGCGAGGCGGGCGCTCGGGGTGCGCTGCTGATCGCGGCCACGGCGTGACCTTCCGCCTGCGGGTGCCTAGCATCGAACCTGTTGGAACGCTCCATCACGATCGACTTCTCGCGGCCCGTGCCGCTGTTTCCGCTCGGCGGAACCGTGCTGCTGCCGCACGCCGTGCAGGGACTGCACGTGTTCGAGCCCCGCTATCGCCAGATGGTCGAGGCATGTCTCTCGGAGGTCCGGGGTGGCGCGCTCCTGACCGCGCGTCCGATCGCCATGGCCACGATCGCGGGTGGCGCGAGCGCGCCGGGCGCGCCGGCGCAGCTGCGGCCGGCGGTGTGCGTGGGGCAGATCGTCCAGCATGAACGGCTGGCGGATGGACGGCACACGATCCTGCTGCATGGCGTCTGTCGCGCGCGCATCGAGCGCATCGACGAGGCCGACGGCCGGCGCCTGTATCGCGAGGCGGTGCTGCGACCCATCGAGCCACCGGCGCGCACGCCGCCCCGCATGCCCGAGGCCCGCCGCGCGCTTCGACAGCTGCTTCTGCGGCCGCGCGTGCAGCGCATGGCGAGCGTGAAGTCCGTGA
This sequence comes from Phycisphaerales bacterium, assembly GCA_044337135.1. Taxonomy (GTDB): domain Bacteria; phylum Planctomycetota; class Phycisphaerae; order Phycisphaerales; family SM1A02; genus SYAC01. Next base: position 11,133 of record JBIIOC010000074.1, read on the forward strand.
TGCCCTGGGCGGAGCGTGGCGACATCCCGACGCACGCGATGATCGAGCTGGTCGG
>JBIIOC010000162.1:0-3430 GCA_044337135.1 Phycisphaerales bacterium
CCAGGAGACACCCATGAGCCGATCCAGCAAGAAGGGCCCCTTCGTCGACGAGCGCCTCTACCGCAAGGTGGAGAAGATGCAGTCCGGCGGCCGCCGCGCGCCGCTGAAGACCTGGCGCCGCGCCTGCACCATCGTTCCCGAGTTTGTCGGCATCACCTTCCAGGTGCACAACGGCAAGGGCTTCAGCGACGTCTTCGTGACCGAGGACATGGTGGGCCACAAGCTCGGCGAGTTCGCCATCACCCGCCACTTCAAGGGCCACACGAACAAGAAGGAAGGCATCGACGGCGGCGACAAGGGCGCCGGCTGATCTGGAGCACACCCATGGCCTACACCTCAACACATCGTTTCGCACGCATCGCGCCCCGCAAGGCGCGCCTCGTGGCCGACCTGATCCGCGGCAAGAGCGTGGACCAGGCGCTTACCGAGCTCGAGTTCACCAAGAAGCGTGGCGCGTACTTCCTGCGCTACGTGCTTCGCAGCGCCATCGCGCAGGCCGAGCAGGCCAACGTCGATCCAGGCCGTCTCTTCGTGAGCGAGAGCCGCGTGGACGAAGCCCCGACCATCAAGCGGTTCCAGCCCAAGGACCGCGGTCGTTCGCACCCCATTCTCAAGCGCAACAGTCACCTGATTGTTGGCGTGGACGTCCGCTGAGGAGCACACCATGGGACAGAAGGTTCATCCATTCGGTTTCCGCGTCGGTGTCACCGAGGCTCACAAGAGCCGCTGGTTCGCCCCCAAGGCCCTCTTCGGCGAGCTGCTGATCGAGGACTACAAGATCCGCAAGTACGTCGACAAGCGGCTCAACCGCACGCCGCCGTTCGCGGCCGTGAGCGACGTGCACATCGAGCGCACCCGCGAGGAACTCACCGTCATCATCAAGACCGCGCGTCCCGGACAGGTCGTGGGCCTGAAGGGCGCCGAGGTCGAGAAGCTGACCAGCGACCTGCAGACCCTCACGGGCCGCAAGGTCGCGATCAAGATCATCGAGATCAAGAATCCCGAGATCGACGCCAAGCTGATCAGCGAGACGCTCGCCGAGCAGCTGAAGAAGCGCGCGAACTTCCGCAAGGTGCTGAAGCAGCGCTGCGAGGCCGCGATGCAGAACGGCGCCCTCGGCGTGAAGATCCAGCTCAGCGGCCGCCTTGGCGGCGCCGAGATGAGCCGAACGCTCGACAGCCGCCTGGGCAAGATTCCGCTCAGCACGCTGCAGGCGAACGTGGACTACGCCATCACCCACGCCTTCACCACCAGCGGCGCGCTGGGCGTGAAGGTCTGGGTCTACAAGGGCATGTACAGCCAGGACCAGCAGGACGAGGTGGTGTCGAACGCGGCCGGTGGCCGTGCGCGCGCCCGCGGCCGTCGCTGATTGAACGCCGACGAATGAACACCGAGGACCAGCCATGAGCATGATGCCCAAGCGAGTCAAGTTCCGAAAGCAGCAGCGCGGCAAGATGAAGGGCAACGCCACGCGCGGCAACTACGTCTCCTACGGCGACTACGGCCTGCAGAGCCTGGAGACGCACTGGCTGAGCGCGCGTCAGATCGACGCGGGCCGCATCGCCGCGCAGCACTTCCTGCGCCGACAGGGCAAGCTCTTCATCCGCGTCTTCCCGGACAAGCCCATCTCGAAGAAGCCCCTGGAGACCCGAATGGGTACCGGCAAGGCCGACGTGGACTTCTGGGCCGCTCGCATCAAGCCGGGCACGGTGCTCTTCGAGATCGCCGGCGTGCCCGAGGAACTCGCGAAGCAGGCGTTCGCCCGCATCGCGCACAAGATGCCCGTGAAGTGCCGCTTCGTGGGCCGCCGAATCGCCGTCTGACCGGAGCCGACCATGGAAATCACCGAGATCCGAAAGTTGACGAACGAGCAGATCACCAGCGAGCTGGCCAGCCAGCGCCGCAAGATCTTCGACCTGCGCTCGCAGTCCGTCACCGAGAAGGTGGCCGACACGAGCCAGTTCCGCACCATCCGCCGAACCATCGCCCGTCTGCTCACCGAGCAGGGCGCGCGCACCAAGACCGGAGCCAAGGCATGAGCCGCGACCACACGATCAAGATCACCGACGACAGCCCGCGCCGCATCGGCGTGGTCGAGAGCGACGCCCGCGACAAGACCCGCAAGGTCGTCCTGGCGTTCGTCGCCCGCCACCCGAAGTACGGCAAGTTCACCAAGCGCCGCACGGTGCTTCACGTGCACGACGAGAAGAACGAGAGCCACGTGGGTGACCGCGTGGAGGTCGCCGAGTGCCGTCCCATCAGCCGCACCAAGAGCTGGACGCTCGTGCGGGTGGTCGAGAAGGCGCCGGTGAAGTTGCTCGCCATCACCGAGGAGGCGGGTCGCTAAAGGCGCCCGGCACCAGTCATGATCCAGAAGGAATCACGCATCGAGGTCTGCGACAACAGCGGCGCCAAGGAGGCCATGGTCATCGGCATCATGGGCGTCAGCACCGCGCGCGGAAAGTTCACGCGCGTCGCGATGGGCGTGGGTGACCGCGTCCTGGTCGCCGTGAAGAAGGCCCTGCCGACCGGCGACGTGAAGAGTGGCGACAAGGCCACCGCCGTCATCGTGCGCACCAAGTACCCCACCCGCCGTTCCGACGGCAGCTACGTGCGCTTCGACTCGAACGCATGCGTGCTGATCGACGCGGAAGGCAACCCGAAGGGCACCCGCATCTTCGGCGCCGTGGCGCGCGAGCTGCGCGAGAAGAACTTCATGAAGATCGTGTCCCTTGCCTCGGAGGTCGTCTGACATGCCACGCCACGTTCGAAAGGGTGACATGGTGATCGTCACCGCGGGCAACGCCCGTGGCACGGTCGGCGAGGTGCTCTCGGTCCTGACCGACAGCGATCGCGTGATCGTGAAGGGCGTCAACATCCGCACGAAGAATCTTCGCCGAACCCAGCAGCGCCCCCAGGGCGGCCAGGTGAAGCAGGAGATGCCGATTCACATGAGCAACGTGAGCCCCGTGGTCGACGGCAAGCCGTCCCGCGTGCGGTTCGTGACCAAGCCCGACGGAAGCAAGGTGCGCGTGTCGGCCCGTGGCGGCAAGGAGCTGCACGTGCTGAGCAAGGCGCGCAAGGCCTGAAAGCGAGCAAATCATGGCAGCGACCCGTGACATTCCCCGTCTGCAGAAGTCCTTCCGCGAGCAGGTGGTGCCCAAGGTGATGAAGGAGTTCGGCCTGAAGAACCCCAACCAGGTTCCGAAGGTCGCCAAGATCATCGTGAGCACCGGCGTCGGCAAGCGACTGGAGAACCAGAAGCTCAAGCCCGAGCACCGCGAGGCGGTGGTCGACACCTATCGCAAGATCACGGGCCAGAACCCGATCATGATCAAGGCGAAGAAGGCCGTGAGCAACTTCAAGGTGCGCGAGGGTTCGCCCAGCGCGTTCATGGTGACCCTGCGGCGCGACCGCATGTGGGGCTTCC
>JBIIOC010000163.1:0-3415 GCA_044337135.1 Phycisphaerales bacterium
CGGCGCCGCCGACCGGCGAGCCGACCCGCAGCCCCTTCGGCAATCGCGTGGCGGGCAGCGGCCTTGTGGAGCCGGTCACGGAGATCATCAACGTTGGCACGCCGATGTCGGGCGTGGTGCAGTCGGTGAACGTGCAGGAAGGCGACGAGGTGAAGAGGGGGCAGACGCTCTTCACCATCGACCAGCGCATGCTGCGCAGCCAGTTCCAGTCGGCCAAGGCGCGGCTCGAGGTCGCCCGTCGCAAGCTGGACCAGCTCGAGTCGCTGCCGAGGGCGGAGGATCTCGCGAAGGCCGAGGCCGTGGTGGAGCAGCGTCGCGCCGCGATGCGAGACGCGCAGAGTCGCCTGGACCGACTGAACCAGATCGCTGATCCGACAGCCATCAGTCCCAACGAGCGCCCGACCCGCGAGTACGAGCTGGCCAACGCGAAGGCGCGCGTGGCCGAGGCGGAGGCCGACCTTGCCGAGGTTCGGAAGGGCTCCTATCCCGAGGATCTCGCCGTGGCCGCCGCGGACGTGCAGGTGGCCGAGGCGGAGGTGAAGTCGCTGCAGACCGATCTCGATCGCAGCGATGTGACCTCGCCGATCGACGGCACGATCCTGCGGGTCACGGCGCGTCCCGGTCAGTACGCCGCAGCCACCCTGAGCGCAGGCGAGGGACTTGTGACGCTGGGGCAGCTCTCGCCGCTGCACATCCGCGTGGACGTCGACGAGCTCGACGCGTGGCGCTTCGATCCAAAGGGCAAGGCCGTGGCGGTGCTGCGCGGCGGCAAGCGGGTGGAGCATGCGATCGAGTACGTGCGCACGGTGCCGGTGGTGATCCCCAAGAAGACACTGACCGGCGACAACGCCGAGCGCATCGACACGCGCGTCCTGCAGTTGATCTACCGCTTCATCGAGAACGAGCCAGGCGTGCTGCCCGGGCAGGTGCTGGATGTCTACGTGGAGACGGGTGGTGGCGCCTCTGCGGGCGCGGTCTCGGGCGCGGGTGGCGACCAGGGCTCCGGAACCGGCTCGGCCGGCGGCTGAACCAGCCACGCCGCATCGCGTCCCCACGACGGAAGGTCGCGTTCGCACGCGTCCCACGGCGTTGGCGAGCGGGCTGGCACGCTCTGGGTGCGGTCGAAGCTGACCATGCGCGCGAGGGGCCGGCGCGTGACGGCGTCGAGCACCTCGCACTCGAACGCGAACCGGCACGGAACCTCGCCCCAGCCATGATGCGTGGCGCTCGGCGGCTCCAGCCCGCGGTCGAGCAGCGCCGTCGTGATCGCGGACTTCACGACCAGCACTCTTCCGCGCTCGGCACCCGCGGCGTCGTCACACGGGCTCAGGCGCGGCGCGAGTGACTCGAGGAGCCAGTCCCGCATGGCATGCTGCATGGCGGCGCGCGATTCGGGTCCGGGCAACTGGTCATCCGGACGTCGGCGGATCGCCGGCAGATCCACCACGACCTCGCGGTAGTCGCCCAGGTTCGCGTCGTCGAGGCGCCACACGAACAGGTCCGGACGAAGCGGGTCCGGCTGCAGGTGCGCATAGGTGCTCAGGAACCCGTCATCGATGCGGCCGTGCGTCGGTGCTGGCGGCGCACCGCATCCCGCGAGCGTCAGGGCAACGAGAATCGCGCAGGTGTCTCGGATCATCGAACGACAAGAACAGGTCGGTCCGACTGATGCACCAGATCCGCCGCCACGCTGCCAAGCAGCATGCGGGCCGCACCGGCCGGCGCGGTCGTGCCGACCACCATCACGTCGGCGTGTCCCTCCTTGGCCACGTCGCGCATCGCCTCGACGGGCGAGCCCGGACAGGTGAGTGCCTCGATGCGAACGCCGTGCCCGCCAAGGGCCTTCACGCGATGGGCAAGCGCCTCGCGGGCCGCGGCGTCGGACTCGGCGGGCTCGACGATCGGGACCGCGGGCATCTCGACACCCACGATGGGGGTCGAGATCACGCTTGCATGCAGCAGGCTGACCACCGCCTCGGACTTGGGGGCAGCCAGTCGTCGCGCGAAGGCCGACGCGCGGTCCGCCTGGGGCGAGAAGTCCATGCCCACGAGAAGTCGCGCGCAACCGGGCTTTCGCTGCGCATCGCCCGGATGCACCACGAGCGTGGGCAGCGAGACCTGCTTGAGCGTGGCGTCGGCCACGCTTCCAAGCAGCAGCCGGCTGATCGGATTGCGGCCGCGGCTCCCGATCACCAGCATGTCGGCGCGGGATTCCATGGCGAGACTCGCGACAACCTGCGTCGGCGTTCCTTCGCGCATCTCGACGCGGACCTGCAGGCCATGCTCCATCTCGACCGCCGCGAGGCCCGCCAGCGCGGCGCGGGTCTCCTCGGCCGAGAGTCCCGCATCCTGCCTGGTGTACGCATGCACCAGCAGCAGCGAGGCGCCGTGCGCTCGGGCGATGGCGCTGGCCCATCCCAGCGCGGTGGCCGCGGGTGCGCTGAAGTCCGTGCCGACGACGATGCTTCGGATGGAGTCGGGATCGATCACGAAAGGAAGCCTATCCGCGGGGTACGCTGCCCGCATGCCACAGGCCACTCTGGAACGACGCGCCGCATGGATCGCCGTGACGGTTGCGCTTGCCCTGATGGCGACCAAGATCGCGGCCTACCGGCTCACCGGCAGCACCGCGGTCTTCGGTGACGCGATGGAAAGTCTGGTGAACGTGGCGGCCTCGCTGCTGGCGGTGTGGAGCGTCTGGATGGCGCATCGCCCCGCGGACCGGACGCATCCGTATGGACACGGAAAGGCGGAATTCGTGTCGGCCGCCGTGGAGGGAGGCCTCGTGGTGGCCGCAGCGGGCGCGGTGGCGGTGAAGAGCGTGAGCGATTTCGGTGCCACCGAGGATGTCCTCACGCGGATCGATCTGGGCGTGATGCTGCTGGTCGCCACGGTCGCGGTGAACGGCCTGGTGGGCGGCTGGCTGCTGCACCTCGGCCGCAGCGGCGGCAGCGCCGCGCTGGAGGCCGACGGCGTGCACCTGCTCTCCGACGCATGGACCAGCGGTGCCGCGATCGCCAGCCTGCTGCTCGTGCGCAACACGGGATGGCAGTGGATCGACCCCGTGATCGCGATGGTGATGGCGGTGTGGCTCGTCTGGTGCGGCTGGCGCGTCGTGCGACGATCGCTGGGAAACCTGATGGACGAGCAGGATCAGGGCGACCTGGTGAAGGTGCAGGCATTGCTTGACGCGCACACCAGGGACGGCGGTCCCGAGCCGCGCATCTGTTCCTACCACAAGGTTCGCAGCCGTCACAGTGGTCGAGAGCACTGGGTGGACTTTCATGTGGAACTGCCGGCGGCCACGGACCTGCGAACCGCGCACGAGCTCGCCACGCGGATCGAGGACGAGATCGAGCACACGCTGGGCGGCACGGCGACGGCGCACGTCGAGCCCTGTCGGTCCGCCGAGTGC
>JBIIOC010000008.1:0-40283 GCA_044337135.1 Phycisphaerales bacterium
AGGCCGCCGCCGCGATCAGTGACCCCAAGGGGATTTGAACCCCTGTCCCATCCGTGAGAGGGATGTGTCCTGGACCGGGCTAGACGATGGGGCCAGGATCGGAAAGCATAGCCGGAACCGCGAAAGGCCTCAACCCTGTAGGTTCTTCGCATGCGCCCCCTGCTGCTCTGCCCAACCCGCTTCGAAAGCGGCCATGTCCGTGCCCTGGCCAGCCGGCTGGGCGCCGAATGCATGGTGATCGGGGTCGGTTGCGGCTGCGAGGGGCTGCTTCGACGCATCGCGGACGAGCGCCCTGGTCCTCGAACCGTCCTGCTTGCGGGCATCGCGGGCGCCTTGCGTGACCATGCGACCGTCGGCCGCGCCTTTCTGGCCGACCGCGTGGTCGACGAGCACGGTGCGGTGCATCTTCCGACGATCGTCTCGGGGCTGGAGCGGCTGACACTGACATGCGCACGCGATGTCGTGGTGGGCGAGGCCGCGCGCGAGGCAACGGCGGCGCGCACCGGTGCCGCGATGGTCGACATGGAGTCCGGTCCGTTCGCGCGCGTGGCCCAGTCCTCCGGTTGGCGCTGGGGGGTGCTGCGCGGAATCAGCGACGACGCGGCGCGCGAACTTCCGAACGAGGTCATGCGCTGGCTGCGTCTGGACGGTGGGACCAACTGGGCAAACCTGGCGATTGACCTCGTCACGAAGCCGCGGCTCTGGTCGCCGGTCGCGGCGATGGTGCGCCACGCCAACGCCGCCATGCGCAGCGTGCATGATGCGCTGCCCGCACTCCTGCGAGGCACGCCGTGAGCTCCATCACGCTGGTGTACGGGGGAAGCTTCGATCCCCCGCACGCGGTGCACGCGCGCATCGCGAGCCAGGCCGCCGATGCCGTGCACGCGCGGCGAATACTGGTGATTCCGGCCGGCGTGAATCCCCAGCGTCGCGACGCACCTCCCGCGGCACCCGAGCATCGTCTGGCGATGGCGCGGCTGGCCTTCGCGGGCGAGCCGCGTGCGACGATCGATGACCGCGAGATCCGACGCGCGGGCCCGAGCTACACGGTGGACACGCTCGAATCGCTCGTTCTCGAGCAGCCATCCGAGCGATTCCGGCTGCTGCTTGGCGGCGACCAGGCCCTCAACTTCGCCTCGTGGCGACAGCCCGACCGCATCGAGGCGCTCGCCGAACCGGTCGTGGTGCCCCGGCCTCCATTCGACGCGGACGCGCTTCGCGCCGCGCTGCGCGAACGGCTGGGCGACCACGCGCAGCGATGGATGGATCGCGTCCTGCAGATCCCTCCGACCGACACGAGCAGCACGCAGGCGCGCGCGCAGCTGTCGCGTGGCGAGCGTCCGTCGCCGGAGGCGGTCTCCCCCGAGGTGGCCGACTACGCGCTGCGACACGGCCTGTACCGGCCGGCAGCGGGCTGAGCCGGCTCACCAGGGTTCTTCGAACGTCAGGTGCACGACCGGCATGCGACCGCGCATCGGCAGGTCCGCGAGTTCCTCTGGACGCTCGTCGAACGCCACGCGATCCAGCGTGTAGAAGCTCTGGAAGGTCCAGCGCCCATCGGCCTCGAGCCGCTTGGCGGCGAGGCGCTCGAGTTCCGCGACGCTGCCCGCGGTGGCCCACATGGTCACGTACGCGCCGCCACCCTCGCCAAGGGCGTCGCGACAGAGCGCGATGCCGTACCAGAGCGTGTTGCCGAGTTCGCGGCCACCCTCGTCCACGTTCGTCTCGGGATCCACGTCGATCTCGAGCGCCCATCGCTCGCGCAGCTGCAGCAGGACCTCGTCAAGGTCCGGGCTCTGGTCGTCGTCGATCTGGAGCACCTCGCGAACCTGGGAAGGCGGTCCCTCCTCGTCGAGATCCTCGGGCCACGTCTCCTCGACCTCGCGCAGCGAGTGTCGACGAAGCATGCGCTCCACGCGGTCCTTCATGTCCTCGGGCACGTGGATGAGGAGACCCTTCCAGCTGTCCAGGAACACCTCGACGAAGGGATCCTCGGCGTTGGCGCCGACACCGACGCTCGCGTCCTCGAGGATCACGGGCTCGAAGGCCTCCCACGTGTCCAGGAAGTCCTCGAACGGAACCGGTCGCTGCGCGATGTAGACGTCCATGCTGCGGTAGGCGTCGCGGCTTCCCACCTCGACGATCGGCGTGACCTCGTCGGGCAGCAGGCCGAACGCCTCGCGCACCAGTCCGACCATGCGGTCGTGGCTCGCAACGACGTGAAAGCTCCAGCAGTCGGGCTCGCCGTCCTCGCCCTCGTGGAACTCCAGCGTGTAGCCCTGCGTGGGCGCCGGAAGGTTCAGGGGCTCGATGCCGAGCGGCAGCGCGAAGGAGCCGATGACCGCGCGCTGGAGATCTGTGCGAAGCTTGTAGTTGCGCATGGCGGGAACCGCGTTCGACCCCGATGGTAGCGCGGCGACCCCGCCGCCCCTAACGCAAAATGGAACGGGAAATCCCGAGGAATCGGAGCGATTCAGTCGCCCAGATAGGCTTCCTGCACGCGACGGTCCTGCAGCAACTCGGCGCCGCTGCCGGACAGCGTGATGCGCCCCGTCTCCATCACGTAGGCACGGTCGGACAGCCGCAGCGCGGCGCGCGCGTTCTGCTCGACCAGCAGGATGGTCATGCCCTCGGCGCGAAGCTGCCTCACCGCCTCGAAGATGCGCGCCACGAGGATCGGCGCGATGCCCATGCTCGGCTCGTCCATCATGAGAAGCCTTGGCCGGCTCATGAGGGCGCGGCCGATCGCGAGCATCTGCTGTTCGCCCCCGGAAAGCGTGCCCCCCTGCTGGCGCGCACGGTCACGCAGGATCGGAAAGAGCGCGTGCACATGCTCCAGATCCTTCGCGATGCCGTCGGTGTCGTTCCGTCGATACGCGCCCATCTCCAGGTTCTCGCGCACGCTCAGGCGGGGGAAGATGCGGCGCCCCTCGGGAACGTGCGCCAGGCCGGCAGCGACGATGTCATGGGGCGGCGTGCCCCGCAATTCGCACGAGAGCGGCGCACCCGGTGGCCCGAAGACCATCTGCCCTGTCCGCGCGCGCAACAGGCCGCTGATGCATCGCAACGTGCTGCTCTTTCCCGCGCCATTGGCGCCGATCAGGCTCACGATCTCGCCGGCGCGGACCTGCAGGCTGACGTCGTGCAGCACGTCGATCGGACCGTAGCCCGCGCTGAGTCCCTGGACCTGCAGCATCACGTGAGCGCTCATCCGAGCTCCTCCTTGCCAAGGTAGGCCTCGATGCAGGCGGGATCGGAGCGGATCTGCTCGGGCGTGCCCTCCGCGATCCGCTTGCCGAAGTTCAGCACGCAGATGCGGTCGCTCACGCCCATCACCACGCGCATGTGGTGCTCGATGAGCAGCACGGTGATGCCGGTCGTGCGGATGCGCCGGATCAGGTCCATCAGCGCGACGGTCTCGGTGGGATTCATGCCCGCCGCGGGCTCGTCGAGCAGCAGAAGGCGCGGGCCGCTCGCGAGCGCGCGCGCGATCTCCAGACGGCGCTGCAGGCCGTACGGAAGGTTGCGGGCGGCGTCGAAGGCGCGCGCATCCAGCCCCACGAAGCGCAGCCACTCCATCGCGCGCGCCTCGCTCTGCGCCTTCTCGCGGCGGAAGCGCGGCAGCCGCAGAAGGTCGGTCAGGTAGTTCGAGACCAGCCGGCCATGCATGCCGACGAGCACGTTCTCGCGCACGCTGAGCTCGCCGAACAGCCGGATGTTCTGGAAGGTGCGGGCGATGCCGGCGCGCGCGATCACGTCGGGGGTGCGTCGCGTTCGCAGCCAGAGCGTGTAGGCGGCGCCGCCACCAACGAGCGCCCCCAGCAGCGCGGGAAGCCAGGTCCAAGCCGCGCCGGACTCCCGAAGCGCGGGACCGACGCATGCGAGCGCCTTGACCCACAGGAACGGCTCGCCGTACACGTAGTTCGCCACCACCACGGCCTTCCAGAGCGCCACGGCGTTCAGGGCCAGCACGCACGTGACCGCCGAGGCCACCGCGGTTCCGGCCACGCGCAGCAGCAGCCGCGCCGCGAAGGGCTTGCGCACGGCGCGGCCCTCGAATCGCACCTCGCCCGAGCTTGGCTGGTACACGCCGGTCACCGCGTTGAACAGCGTCGTCTTGCCGGCGCCGTTGGGGCCGATCACGGCGTAGACCTGGCCCGGTTCCACGCGGAACGACACGTCCTCGTTCGCCACAAGGCCGCCGAAACGCATGGTGAGGCGGTCGATCTCCAGGATCGGGGCGCTCATGCGGCGCCTCCCGGCCGACGTTCGAGCCGCGCAGGCAGAAGGCCATCCGGCCGCACGCGCATCATGACCATCAGCACCACGCCGAAGACCAGGTACTTCCAGTTGTTGGGGCTGCCGAGCACGTTGCTGGGGTTCACGATGCCCTGGGCCTGCATCCAGCTCGCCAGCTTTGGCAACGCGATGTTGGCCACGCCGATCATGGCCAGCGCACCGATCAGCACGCCGTCGATCGATCCCATGCCGCCCACGATCACGATGCAGAGCGCCAGGATGCTCACCTGGAAGTCGTAGTTGCCGGGCTCGCCCGTGCTCTGGTAGAGGCTGGCCCACAGGCCGCCAGCCAGCGCGGCCAGCGCGGCGCCCGTCGCGAAGGCGTACATCTTCACGGGAATCGGCGCGATGCCCATGCAGCTCGCCGCGAGCTGATCCTCGCGCACGGCGAGCCACGCGCGGCCGGTGCGGCTGCGCTCGAGGTTCCGGCAGAGCTTCACCGCGAGAACCAGCAGTCCCAGGAACAGCCAGTACCACGGGCGCTCATCCGTCCCGAGCTCGCCCACCAGCGGCAGGCTCGGCGCGGGAAGCGGGTTGATGCCCTGCGTTCCCTTGGTGATCGCGTCGAGGTTCTTCATCACGTCCTGCACGATCTCGCCGAAGCCCAGCGTCACGATCGCCAGGTAGTCGCCGCGCAGGCCCAGCGTGGGCGCCCCCAGCAGGAATCCCGCCAGCGCACCCGCCACCGCCGTCACGCCCAGCGCCGGCCAGAATCCAAGCTGGAACGGATAGATGTCGCAGGTCGAGATCGCGAAGGCGTAGGCGCCGATCGCCATGAACGCCGCCATGCCCAGGTGCAGCAGGCCCGTGAAGCCGGTCACGACGTTCAGACCGAGCCCAAGCAACGCGAACACCAGCACGCCGCGCATCGGATCGAGCAGGTTGAGCCCAAGCGGACGATCGAGAAGCCCCAGCAGCACGGCGCCGCCGAGCATGATCCATCCGGGCTGCAGGAATCGGCGCGAGCCGGCCATCAGACCTTGTCCCTCAACTTGGCGCCGAGCAGGCCGCTCGGGCGGAAGACCAGCGTGGCGATCAGGATCGCGAACACCACCGAGTTGGTCCAGCGCGCCTCGATGTAGCCGTCGCTCAACGCGCGCGCCACGCCGATCAGCAGGCCACCCACCACCGCGCCCGGCATGCTTCCAATGCCGCCAAGCACGGCGGCCGTGAACGCGTCCATGCCGGTTCGATAGCCCATCTGGAAGCTGATCGTGTTGTTGTAGAGCGCGTAGATCACGCTGGCGAAGCCGCCAAGCGCGCCACCGATCACGAAGGTCGCGCCGATCACGCGGTCCACATCGATGCCCATGAGCGACGCGGCCGTCGGGTTCTGCGCCACCGCGCGCATGGCCTTTCCAAGGCGCGTGGAGCGCACCAGCACCGTCAGCGCCACCATCAGCGGCAGCGTGACGCACCACACCAGCAGGTCGCTCGTGGTGAAGTTCAGGTTCCACGCGTCAGGCAGCAGGCTGTTGTCCGGCACGAGCGCAGGGAAGTCCTTCGGCGCGGCCGCGGCCACGCCGCCGCCGAAGACCTGCATTGGAAGCCCGCCCCAGAAGAGCGACAGGTTCACCAGCACGAAACTGCAGCCGATCGCGCTGACGAGCAGCGTGAGCTTGGGCGCCGAGCGCAGCGGCCGGTACACCACGCGATCGATCGACCAGTTCAGGGCCGCACAGAAGGTCGCGGCGGTCACGAGCAGCAGGATCACTCCGGCGAGCCCGCCCACACCCGACCAGACCTCCATCCCGAGCGCTCCGGCGACCGTCAGCGCCAGGAACGAGCCGAGCGTGCACAGGTCGCCATGCGCGAAATTGATCAGCTCGATGATGCCGTACACCATCGTGTAGCCGATGGCGATCAGCGCGATGATCATGCCGTTGGACAGGCCGGTCACGAGCTGCTGGCCAAGCACGCCCGCACCGACGTCGGCGGCGGCGGGGTCGGCCTGCACGAAGGCCACGAGGGCCATCGGCGCAAGGGCGGACAGGTGCTGGATCGCGTGCACGGGTCAGCCCGCGGCCAGACTCACTGGCCGAGCACCTTCACGAACTTGAACTTGCCGGCCTCGACGGTCTGGCCACTCATGATGCGGCTGGTCGTGTCGCCGTTCTCGTCGAAACTCCACGTTCCCAGCGCGCCATCGAAGTCCTTCGTGGCACGCACGGCGTCGAGCACGCCTGCGCGCGTCTTCTCCTTGGCGCGCTTCACGCCGTCCAGCAGCACGCGCCCCGCCTCGTAGCCGTACAACGCGTAGGCCTCGGGTTCCACGTGGTAGCGCGCCATGTAGGCCTCGCGGAACTTCGCGCCGCGGCCGGTCAGCTGATTCGCGGGCAGGCCACCGAAGGTGATGAAGGTGCGGCCCTCGAGGCTGTCCGCGCCGGCGGCCAGGATGAAAGCCTCCTCGAAGCATCCATCCGGCACCATGTACTTCGCCTCCACGCCCGCGGAACGGAGGTCCTTGGCGATCTGGCCCGCGTTGGTCTGCGTGGTGCCGCCGAAGTACACGAGCTCCGCCCCCGAGGCCTTGATCTTGTTCGCCAGCGCCTTGTAGTTGCTCGCCTTGGGGTCGATGCCCTCGCGGCCCATCACCTTCAGGCCAAGTTCCTTCGCCCGCTTCTCGAACACGTCGGCGATGCCCTTGCCGTAGAGCTCGCGGTCATCGAGCAGGTAGACCGACTTGCAACCGAGCTCCTTCGCCCACTCCGCGGCAACGCGGCCCTGCAGGTCGTCGGTGGGCACCACGCGGAAGTAGTTGATCCTGCCGCTGGGCCGGTAGATGCGAGGCTCGTTCGCCTCGCCCAGACCGGGCTTGGTGAGTCCGGGATAGGTGTTGCCGGGACTGATCATCACCAGGCCGGCCTTGTTCAGGATCGGCATGCTGATCTTGCTCGCGCCCGAGTTGTAGGTGCCGATGTATCCGATCACGCGCTCGTCGCGAACGGCCTTGTTGGCGTTCTGCGCCTCGACCGCGGGGTCCCAGTTGCCGCGCTGCGGGCTGGCGTCGTCCATGTCCTCGTACTCGATGGTGAAGTCGTCGATCTTGCCCCCCATCTCGTCGATGGCCATCTTGATGCCGTTGACCATGCTGGTGGTCTGCGCGTTGGCGCTGCCGGTCCGGGGAAGGCTGCTGACGATCTTCAGCGTGCCTCCGGCGAACGCCAGCGGTGCGAGAGCGAGCGAGAGCAGCACGGGAAGGATTCGGGTGTTCATGGTTGTTGCGCCGTGGGTCGGTCCGGGAGCGCTCGGGGCGTCCGGATGCGCGAATATAGAGTGTCGGGCATGGGCGTGGTTCGCCCACCCCCCGCATGTGGAGCCCCGCCGACATCGTGGACGCAGCCGCCGAGGCGATTCGCCGGGCCGAATCGCGCCTTTGCGAGGAGCAGGCGATCGAGGGAATCGACGCCCTGCAGGAGCGCGCGCTGCAGGCAATGCTCGAGGGGGCTTTCTCGGCCGCCGGCTGGACCGTCGCGCGGGAGACGCGCTACCCGAGCGCGCGCCCGAGGTCGAGGGCCGCGGGTGCCCGGTGCGACCTGGTGCTCACGCACGGCGCGCCGCTGCAACCCGACGCCATGCCCTCCCTCTTCGATCCGGCCGAACCCACGCCGCCGGAGGGCGCGTGCTGGATCGAGGTGAAGATGGCGGCCGCGCTGGATGTGGAGGGTGCCGCGCCCGCGTACGCGCGGGTCCTGTCCGATGCGGCGATACGCGACGCCGCCACGCTGGCGAGCGAACCGCTCATCCGCCACGGCATGCTGCTGTTCGTGCTCTTCGGCGCGAGCGAGGAGAGTCTCCGTCGCGATGTCACGCGCTGGGTGGACGAGACCCTCGCGACCGGAATTCCCGTGGGCCAACCGCGCGTGCGCACGCTGCCGATCCGCGACCTTCGGGGCAACGCCGTCGCGGCGATCGCCTGCGTGCCCGTCAGCCCGCGCGAGCCTGCGTGAGCATCGGGTTGCCGCCGCGCAGCAGCGCGAGGATCGAGTCGGCCGCCTCGCGCGCAGGATCATGGCCCTGATACATCGCGAGCACGCGACGCAGCCCGTCGGCCGAGGCGCGCATGCGCTTCTGGTCGGTCAGAAGCTGCTCGGCAGCCTTCGAGATCGGCGCGACTCCGCCCATGTGCGGCACGAACTCGGGAACGATGCGCTCTCCCGCGAGGATGTTGGGCAGCAGACGGTGCGGCGTGGTGAGCAGCAGCCGCGCTCCCAGCCACGAGATCGGCGAGACCTGATAGACCGCGACCATCGGCTTCGCCTGCCGCGCCAGGTCCATGCTCACGGTGCCGCTCACGCACAGGGCCATGTCGCTCCAGGCGATCGCCGCGTCGAGCTGCCCAACCACCAGGTTCAGGCCGCTTGGAAGCGTGCCGCCAAGCCGCTCGCGCACGAGTCCGAGCAGGTCCTCGTTCGCGGCCACCAGCACCGACGTCATCTTGCGGAAGCGCGCCTGAAGGTCGGCGTGCACACGCATGAGCACCGGCAGGTTCGCGCGCACCTCGCTGGAGCGGCTGCCCGGCAGGATCAGGATCTTCGGCGCTCCCGGTGGCAGTTCCGAGGCCCTCGTCGCGGCATCGGACGCGATCGAGCGGTTGATCACGGGATGGCCGATGAAGCGCGCCGGCACCTGACGGTCGCGGAACCACTTCTCCTCGAACGGAAGCAGGCAGAGCACGCAGTCGGTCGCTCGGCGCAGCTTGCCGATGCGCCACGGCGCCCAGGCCCATAGCTGGGGCGCCACCAGATGGCACACGCGCACGCCGCGCGCCTTCATGCGGAGCGCGACGGGAAAGTTCGCGGCGGGCGAGTCCACCGGAACGTGCACGTTCACGCGGTGCGCGGAGGCCCAGCGCGAGATCGCCGCCTGATGCGCGCGCACCGCGCCGACGCGCGAGAGCGCCGACAGCCCCATCGCGCCGTCGTCGGCGCTTCGCTCGACGATCGTGGCGCCAGCGGCCTCCATCTTCGGGCCGCCCCAGGCCACCACCTGCACCTGCGGCGCTCGCCGACGGATCTCGGCGACCACCGGCGCCGCGTGCGCGTCGCCCGAGGGCTCGAACGCGGTCACGAGCACCGTGCCCTGCGTCGTCGCGTCGTCCTGGCGTTCCTCGCTCCGCATGCCGCGAAACTAGCCGAAGCGGCGCGTGGCCGCGGGCCTCCGCTACCATCGCCGCCCTGCCATGCTGAAGCGAACACACACCTGCGGACAGCCTCGCGCCGAACACGCCGGACAGACCCTTACCCTCTGCGGCTGGGTGAACACCTACCGGGATCAGGGAAAGGGCCTGGTGTTCCTTGACCTTCGCGATCGCGAGGGTCTGTGCCAGGTGGTCTTCGACCTCGAGGACGTTCCCGCCGAGGTGGTGAGCGCCGCGCGATCGCTGCGCCGCGAGGACTGCATCGCCGTGCGCGGCACGCTCCGCAGGCGCGCGGGCGACGCGAACCCGCGCCTGGCGACGGGCGAGGTGGAACTGCTTGCCACCGAGATCGAGGTCTTCAACAAGGCGCAGGACCTGCCGATCCTTCCGGACGAGCACGAGGCGGGCAAGATCAACGAGGAGACGCGCCTCAAGTACCGCTACATCGACCTGCGCCGACCGCGGATGCAGCAGATCCTGCGCACGCGCTACAGGGTCACGAAGCTCACGCGCGACTACTTCGGCGCCAACGGCTTCACCGAGATCGAGACGCCGCTCCTGATCAAGAGCACGCCCGAAGGGGCGCGCGACTTCATCGTGCCGGCGCGTCTTCACCCGGGACAGTGGTACGCGCTGCCGCAGAGCCCGCAGCTCTTCAAGCAGATCCTGATGGTCGCGGGCTGCGAGCGCTACCTGCAGATCTGCCGCTGCCTGCGCGACGAGGATCCACGCGCGGACCGACAGGCCGAGTTCACGCAGATCGATCTCGAGATGAGCTTCGTGGACCGCGAGGACGTGATGCAGGTGATGGGCGAGTTCGCCCGCGCCGTGTGGAAGGAGATCCTCGGCTACGACATCGGCACCATCGAGCGCATGACGTGGTGGGAGGCGATGGAGCGCTTCGGCATCGACCGACCCGACCTGCGCTTCGGCCTCGAGATCCGCGACATCAGCGATCTGGTGCGAACCAGCGACTTCCAGGTGTTCCAGGGGGCGCTGGCGAAGAAGCGCGCGGGCCGAGACGGCGTGGTGAAGTGCATCCGAGTGCCGGGCGGCGCGGAGAAGCTCACGCGCAAGATGACCGACGGCTACACCGAGTTCGTCAAGCAGTTCAAGACCGGCGGCGTGGCGGTCACGAAGGTCGGCGCGAGCGGCTTCGACACCGGCGTGGCCAAGCACCTCGAGCCGTTCCGCGCGGAACTCACCAGTCGACTCGGCCTCGAGGTCGGCGACACGCTGCTGATCGTGGCGGACCATTGGGACACCGCGACCAAGGCGTTGGGCGAGTTGCGCCTGAAGGTCGGCCGCGACCTCGGCCTGATTGACGACACCAAGTGGAGGTTCCTCTGGGTCGTCGACTTCCCCATGTTCGACTGGGACGACGAGGGCAAGCGCTGGGTGGCCATGCACCACCCCTTCACCAGCCCGAATCCCGACCAGTTCGACCTGCTCGAGAGCGACCCGGGGCGCTGCGTCAGCGCGGGCTATGACCTGGTCGTGAACGGGAGCGAGATCGCGGGCGGCAGCATCCGCATCCACCGCATGGATGTGCAGGAGAAGGTCTTCAAGCTGATCGGCCTCACGCAGGCCGAGGCCGAGCTGAAGTTCGGCTTCCTTCTGAACGCGCTGCGCCATGGCGCCCCGCCGCACGGCGGCATCGCCTTCGGCCTCGACCGTCTGGTCATGCACCTCGTCGGCACGGACAACATCCGTGACGTGATCGCCTTCCCGAAGACGCAGTCGGGCGCCGATCTGATGATCGACGCGCCTGGCCCGATCGACGAGCAGCAGATCACCGACTGCGGCATGAAGATGACGCTGATCGAGAAGATGTGAGAAGAGGGTCGGAGGTCGTTATCGGCGCCGCTTTGAAGCGCCGCCGATAACGACCTCCGACCCTCTTCGATCAGTGCACGCCGTTCGCCGCGAGCCAGCGCTCGCAATCGATCGCCGCCTGACATCCCATGCCCGCAGCCGTGATCGCCTGGCGATACACCTGGTCGGCCAGATCGCCTGCGGCAAACACGCCCTCGATGTTCGTCTGGCTTCCGCGCGAGCGCAGCACCACGTAGCCCTTCTCGTCGAGCTCCACGCCGCTGCCCTGCAGGAACTTCGTCGCCGGCGAGTGGCCGATCGCGATGAACAGGCCGCGCACCTCGATCGTGCGCTTCGCACCCGTCTTCAGGTTCTTCACCACGATCGACTGCAGCGTGTCCTGCCCAACCACGTCCTCGACGGCGCTGTCCCACACCATCTCCACCTTCGGGTTCGTGAGCACGCGATCCTGCATGCTCTTGCTCGCGCGCAGCGAGTCACGGCGATGGATCACGTAGACCTTGCTCGCGAACTTGGTCAGGTAGCTGGTCTCCTCCATCGCGGTGTCGCCGCCACCCACCACCGCCAGCGGCTGGTTGCGGAAGGCCGGCAGCGCGCCGTCGCACACCGCGCACGCGCTCACGCCGCCTCCGTTCTGCGCCAGGCGCAGCTCGTTCGGGATGCCCAGCCAGTTCGCGGTCGCGCCCGTGCTGATGATCACCGACTGCGCCTGCACCGACTTGCCGTCGGAGTCCGTCAGCGCGAAGGGCCGCTTGGAGAACTCGCAGCGATCGATGTTCGCGTCGACCACGCGCGTGCCGAAGCGCTCGGCCTGCTCGCGGAACTTCCCCATCATCTCGGGGCCCGTCACGCCGTGCGGAAAGCCCGGATAGTTCTCCACCTCCGTCGTGAGCATGAGCTGTCCACCCGGCAGCACCGGCGCCGGATTCGTCGCGGGCACGCCCACGTAGACCACCGGCCTGAGGTTCGCGCGCGCCGCGTAGATCGCCGCCGTCCACCCTGCGGGACCGCTGCCGATGATCACCACGTTCTCGATGCCACTTGCCATTCGGATTCTCCGAGGGGGGTTGAGGGTCGCTCGGACCCGTCGCTCACTTGATCAGGCCGGCCTTCTGCGCCAGCTGCCGCGGCGGAGGCCAGATCACCAGATCGCCTCGACCACCCGCGGGAGCGTCGTGACGGTTCATGTTGCTGTCGTCATGATCGCCGCCCAGCGACCACATGCAAGCGCCTGTCGCCTCGACCTGGCCCCACGGCGTGTCGATGCCAACGGGCTTGTCGCCGACGTCGCGGTACATGAACGAGCCGTACTTCCGCGAGTAGGGATCCATGTCCATCTTCTTCAGCGCGTACGTCGGGAAGATCTGACCGAGGTCGCGCGGCCACTGCTTGCCGTTGTCCATGCGGAACCCGAGCAGGCCCGCCGCCACGGCGGTGCCGTTGATTTCCTCGATCACGCGCAGGCGCATGGCGAAGGCCGCCTCGAGGTCGCCCACCAGCAGCGAGATGAGCGCATACCGCGCCTTGTTCAGGCGGCTGTATTCGCTTGGGCGCTCGACCAGCGAGTCGTAGAAGCGCATGCGCCAGCGGCGCCACCAGTCGTCGTACACCTCGCCAAGCCGAGCGCGCGTGGCGTCCAGGCTGCCATGCGTCGAGGCCAGCTGGTTCCAGCACGCCACCGCGCCGAAGCGCGACAGCGGCTCGTCCTTCGCCTGCACCGCGCCCATCATCTGGCCGAACTTCTCGCCATCGGGCTGCCCCTCGGTGTTGAAGAGCGCCGCGATCCGGTCCTCGACGACCGTCCGATCACCCTCTGGCAGTTCGAGCCGCGCCAGGCGGTCGCGGTCGCCCGGCTTCACGAAGGGGTAGCCCTTCAGCGCGACGGACTGCAGCACCTCGAGCGGGATCTTGTCCTGGTGATCCGCCATGAACACGCGGTGCGCCTCGAGCGAGCTCGACATCAGCTGCAGCGCCACGAGCTTCTCGTCGAGCATGCGCTGCTCGGCGACCTGCCGGAGCATGCGGATGCCGTCCAGGCCGACCTCGAACGCCTCGGCGAACTTGCCGGCCGCGCCACGGCGCTGCATCTCCAGCACGGCATACGCGGCCAAGCCACGCACCGCCCGCAGATACGAAAATGCCGCCTCGCCCGTCGCGGAACCCGGCAACGCGTCCAGTCCCTTCGACTTCCAGCCCTCGTCACCTCCGGCATCGCCGTAGGGCACTCCAAGAACCAGGCACTCGCTCGAGGCCCGCAGCGCCGTCGCCAGCGCCGCGCCCCCCGCCGCCCACTGCTCCCATGCCCCTCGCTCGGGCATGCCCGACCAGATGTCGGCCGGCATCGGAACCGGACCCGCGGGCATGTCAGACGCCTTCATCCAGGCCGGCCACAGCGTGAGCGCCGAGCGGTTCTTCGCGCTCACGTTCTTCAGCCAGACGTTCAGCGCGCCATCGAGCTTCTCGCCAGCCGGAGCGACCGAGACAGCCGCGGGCGCGGCGGGCTTCGCCGGTGCCGCGGTCTTGGCCACTGGCGCAGCCGGCTTCGACGCGGGCGCCTTCGGGGCAGGCGCGGCGGGCTTCGCGCCAGGCTTCGGAGCCGGCGGCTTGGGTGCCTGCGCCGCGGCGTTCGCGGCGAGAAGTGCTGGCAGGACGAGCGCCGTGAGGATGCGTCGAAGCGGAAGGGTTCGCATGGCGGAGGGGCAGCATACCCCCGCCCCACGCCGCTAGACTCGCCCGCCCGGATTCGCGAAGGACCCGCCAGCGGTCCGGACCGGAGTGCACGCAGCCCCCAAGAGGAGCCCACAGATGATCGTCGGAGTCCCGAGTGAAGTGAAGCCTGATGAGTATCGCGTCGGCATGCGCCCGGTTGGCGCCGAAGTCATGGTCCGCGAGGGCCACTCGGTGCTCGTGCAGTCCGGCGCGGGCCTCGGCAGCGGCTTCACCGACGATCAGTACGTGAAGGCGGGCGCCACGATCGTGAAGACCGCGCAGGAAGTCTGGGCGAAGGCCGAGATGATCGTGAAGGTGAAGGAGCCGCAGCAGCCCGAAATCGCGATGATCCGCGAGGGCCAGACCATCTTCACGTACTTCCACTTCGCCGCCGACCGCGACCTGACGCTCGGTTGCCTCGACCGCAAGTGCATCGCCTGCGCGTACGAGACGCTGACCAACGACGACGGCCATCTCCCGCTGCTGACCCCCATGAGCGAGGTCGCCGGCAAGCTCTCCATCCAGGAGGGCGCGAAGTTCCTGGAGCGTCCCTTCGGCGGCCGCGGCGTGCTCCTTGGCGGCGTGCCTGGCGTCGAACCCGGTCACGTGCTCGTGATCGGCGGCGGCGTGGTGGGCACCTGCGCCGCGCAGGTCGCCGCGGGCATGGGCGCGCAGGTCGTCGTGCTCGACGTGAACATCGATCGCCTGCGCTACCTGAGCGAGGTGATGCCCCGCAACGTGCAGGTGATCTACAGCGATCCGCAGGCGATCCGCGAGCGTCTGGACTGGGCCGACCTGATCGTCGGTGCCGTGCTGGTGCCTGGCGCGAAGGCTCCGCACCTCATCAAGCGCGCGGACCTGAAGCACATCCGCCCCGGCTCCGTGATCGTGGACGTGGCGATCGACCAGGGCGGCTGCGTGGAGACCGCGCGCGTGACCACGCACCGCAACCCGACCTACGAGGTCGATGGCGTGGTGCACTACTGCGTCGGCAACATGCCGGGCGCCGTGGCGCGCACCAGCACCATCGCGCTCACCAACGTCACGCTGCCGTGGGCGGTCAAGCTCGCCCGCCACGGCGCGCATCGCCTGGCCGAAATGGACCACCACTTCTCGAACTGCATCAACATGGACCGCGGCAAGCTGACCAACAAGCCGGTCGCCGAGGCCCACAACCTGCAGTTCGCCGGCGCGCCCGCGTGAACCTGCCCCTTCCCGATCGATGCAACGTGCTGATCGCCGGCAGCGGCGGTCGCGAGCATGCGCTTGCGTGGAAGCTGAAGCAGAGCCCGCGCCTTGGCCGGCTGTGGGTCGATCCCGCCGCCAACGCGGGACTGCGCGCGCTCGGCACGCCCTGCCCGCAGGGACTCGAGCCGCGCAACCGCTTTCATCTCGAGCGATTCCTCGAGAAGGAGGACATCCGCCTGGTGGTCGTCGGACCCGAGACGCTGCTGGAGCAGTCGATCGCGGATGATCTTCACAAGCCGCCGCATCGACTCGTGTTCGGCCCCACGCGCGCCGGGGCGCGACTGGAGTGGGACAAGGCCTGGTGCAAGCAGGTGCTTCGCACCGCGAACGTTCCGACCGCGGAAAGCCGCACCTTCAACCATCAACAGCTCGATGCCGCGCTGCACTACGTGCGAAGCCGGACCGATCCCGTGGTCGTGAAGGCAAGCGGCCTCTGCGCGGGCAAGGGCGTGGTGGTGTGCGACACGTCCGCGCAGGCCGAGGCGGCGGTGCGCGCCATGCTCGAGAAGCGCGCGCACGGCGACGCGGGTTTGCAGGTGATCGTGGAGGAGCGGCTGCGCGGACAGGAGATCAGCGTGCTCGCGCTCGTCGATGGCGGCACGATCTGGATGCTTGACGCCTGCCAGGACCACAAGCAGGTCGGCGAAGGCGACACCGGCCCCAACACCGGCGGCATGGGCGCGTACTGCCCCACCCCGCTGGCAACGGAGAGCGTGCTTCGCTTCGTGGAGCGCGAGGTGATGGTGCCGACCGTCGACGCGCTGCGCCGCGAAGGCATCGAGTACCGCGGCGTCCTCTATGCGGGGCTCATGCTCACGCACGCCGGCCCCAA
This sequence comes from Phycisphaerales bacterium, assembly GCA_044337135.1. Lineage (GTDB taxonomy): Bacteria > Planctomycetota > Phycisphaerae > Phycisphaerales > SM1A02 > SYAC01. Next base: position 16,065 of record JBIIOC010000008.1, read on the forward strand.
GGTGCTCGAGTTCAACTGCCGCTTCGGCGATCCCGAGACGCAGGCCCTCATGGCCCGCTGGAAGGGAGATCTGCTCGAGGCGCTGTGGCACACGGCGGCCGGCACACTCGACGAGGCGACGATCGGTTTCACGCCGGGCGCAAGTTGCTGCGTGGTGGTCTGCGCCCAGGGGTATCCCGGCAGCCCCAGGACGGGCGACCTGATCGAGGGCATCGGATTGGCCGAGGCGGGCTCCGCCGGCGCGGACAGGGTGCTCTGCTTCCATGCGGGAACCCGGACCGCCGAGGGCGGGGGCGTCGTATCCGCGGGCGGACGGGTGCTCGGCGTGACCGCCGTGGCGACCGACCTTCGCGCCGCGCGCGATGCCGCCACCGAGGCCGCTCGTCGGATCTCGTTCCCCGGGGCCTTCCTCCGTGGCGACATCGGAATGCGGGTCCTGGCCCCCGTCTCGTCCTGAGCGACATTGCCCGACACGGCCACGCCGTTACACTCCGGAAACCTCCGGATTTGCCGGCGCCCGGCCCGTCGGAGTTCGCCCCATGACCAGTCCCGCCTCCGCCGCCAACCAGGAGACCAGTCCCGCTGACGGCTTCATCCGTCTCTGGGGCGAGATGGGCACGCACTGGGGGGTTCCTCGCACGATGACGCAGGTGCACGCGCTGCTCTTCATCCTGGGCCGCCCCCTGAACACCGATGACATCATGTCGCGACTGGCGATCAGCCGAGGCAACGCCAGCATGACGCTTCGAACGCTCGTCGACTGGGGCATGATCACGCGAACCCACAATCCGCGTGACCGCAAGGACTACTACGCGGCCGAGCAGGATGTCTGGAAGCTCTTCGCCACGATCGCGCGCGCGCGCAAGCGTCGGGAGATCGAGCCCCTGCTCGGCTCGCTCAAGCAGGTGCTGGACCAGAACGGTGGTACCGACGACCCCGAGACGAAGGACCAGCGCGCCAAGATCCAGGAAGTGCTTGCTTTCACCCAGCTGTTCGACGCCGTGGCCGAGCGCTTCCTGAACGCGGGACCAGGCGCGCTCGGCGACCTGACCGGCGGCCGCTGAGCCTCCAGACCTGTCGCAGGCCGAAAAAGAACGAAGGCAGGCGCCTGTGTGGTCGCCTGCCTTGATCCTGAAGCGGACAGGGCGGGATTCGAACCCGCGATACGAGCTTGCACTCGTATACCGGTTTAGCAAACCAGCGCCTTCGGCCACTCGGCCACCTGTCCAGAACCGGCCTGGAAGCCGGGTGGGGAAGTGTAGCGGATCACCGCGATGCATTCACTCGCCGCAACGCCCGCGGCGAACGCGCCTTTCCGCCGCACCACGCGCGGGTCCTCCGCGCCATCGCTAGTCTCGCGCGCATGGACGAGGTGCTGCCGATGCTGCTGGCCCAGGCCGCCGATGCCGGCAACGACCCATGGTCCTGGATCGTCCGGGAGTTTCCACGACTCTTCACGCAGCTCGACGGCTTCCTGCTGGACCTCGCCAAGGCCGTGGGTGGCTGGACCTACGCGGTGCTCTTCGCGATCGTGTTCTGCGAGACGGGACTGGTGGTCACGCCGTTCCTGCCCGGCGACTCGCTGCTCTTCGCCGCGGGCGCGCTCTGCGCGGTTCCCGAACTCGGCCTGCGCGTCGACGGCATGGCCGCGCTGCTCTTCATCGCCGCGGTGCTTGGCGACGCCGTCAACTACCACGTCGGCCGATGGATCGGACCCCCCGCCTTCAGTGGCCGCTTCCGCTTCCTGAACCCCGCGCACCTGCGGAAGACGCGCGAGTTCTTCGAGCGCCACGGCGGCAAGGCGGTGGTGCTGGCGCGCTTCGTGCCGATCGTGCGCACCTTCGCCCCGTTCGTGGCGGGCGTGGGCACCATGTCCTACCGGCGCTTCCTCCTCTACAACGTGGTCGGTGCGCTGGTGTGGGTCGGCCTGTTCCTGGCCGCTGGCCATCTGTTCGGCAACCTGCCCTTCGTGAAGCGCAACTTCAGCAAGGTGATCCTGGCGATCATCGTGGTCAGCGTGCTGCCGATCGCCTGGGAGTGGTGGAAGCACCGCCGCGAATCCGCGAGAGCCAAGGCATGAAGCCCCTTCTCGCGGCCGAGACCAGCGCCTCCGCGATGCTGCTGCCCGTCGGCGGCCATCTGGGCTTCATGGCCGCCTTCATCGGCGTGGTGCTCGCGCTGCTCGTGGCGGACCTGGCGCTCTTTCACCGAAATCCAAGACCGATCGGCTGGAAGGCGGCGCTGGCCGGCGTCGGCTTCTGGGTGCTGCTAGGACTCGCGTTCAACGCCGCGCTGTACGTGCTCTCGGAAGGCTGGCTGAAGGCGGATCCCACCCCCCTGATCGAGGCCGGTCGCATCACCGCCGAGGAGGCCGCCAGCGACTCCCTGGTCGCGCTCGCCGCCACCAACGCATCCTTCGATCTGGCGCTGCAGTGGCTCGCCGGCTACGTGATCGAGATGTCCCTGAGCGTCGACAACCTCTTCGTGTTCGTGGTGGTGCTTCGCTACTTCGCGATTCCTGCCGCGCTGCAGCATCGCGTGCTCTTCTGGGGCATCCTGGGCGCGGTGGTGCTGCGCGCGCTGTTCATCGGCGCGGGCGTGGCGGTGCTGCACCAGTTCGACTGGGTCGCGGGGGTCTTCGGCGCATTCCTGCTGCTGACCGGCGTGAAGATGGTCGCCCCGAGCGGCGGCGACGACCTGGTCGATCCCTCGCGCACGATGGGCTTCCGGCTGCTCAAGCTCGTGATTCCCCTGCAGCGCGAGTTCGACGGCAACCGCTTCTTCAGCCGCGTCGACAAGCGACTGGTCGCCACCCCGCTGCTGGGCGCGCTCGTGGTGATTGAGTTCAGCGACGTGGTCTTCGCGGTCGACAGCGTGCCGGCCGTGCTCGCCATCACGCGCGAGCCGATCATCGCGTTCACCAGCAACATCGCGGCCGTTCTCGGGCTGCGCGCGATGTACTTCCTGCTCGCCAACGCGGTGGACCGCTTCCACCTGCTCAAGCCGGCGCTCGGAGTCGTGCTGGCGTTCGTCGGCGTGAAGATGACCTGGCATTGGTGGTTCGGCGTGCCGCTCATGCCGGTCGTCGCGGGACTCTCGATCGTGCTGGGCACGGTCCTGCTGGGCATCGTGCTGAGCCTGGCGATTCCGCCACGCGCGAAGGCCGATCCGCCGGCCGCCTGATCGCCCCGCCGCGCTACACTCGGCGCCCCATGCGCGTGCACGAATTCCAGGCTCGTCAACTGCTCGCCGAGGCAGGCGTTCCGGTCCCGACCGGCGGCGTCGCCACCACCGTCGAGGAGGCGACGCAGGCCGCCGAGAGGGTCTTCGCCGAGGGCGGCTCGATCGCCGTGGTGAAGGCGCAGGTGCACGCGGGCGGCCGCGGCAAGGCCGGCTTCGTGAAGGTGTGCAGGAGCGTGGACGAGGCGCGCACCGCGGCGAGCTTCATGCTCTCCAACCGGATGGTGAGCCCGCAGACCCCGCCGGAAGGCCTGGAGGTGCGCAGGCTGCTCGTCGCCAGCGGAGTGGACATCGCCAAGGAGTTCTACGTTGCGGTGCTGACCGACCGGTCCACGCGACGAAACGTGCTCATCGCCAGCGCCGAGGGCGGCGTGGACATCGAGCACGTCGCCGCCACGCGTCCGGAGGCGATCCTGAAGCAGCCGCTCGACCCGGTCACGGGACTGCACCCCTACATGGCGCGCGACATCGCGTTCCGGCTGGGATTCAAGGGCAAGACCGTGGGCCAGGCGGCGGACATCCTCATGAAGCTCGCGCGCACCTTCGTCGAGAAGGACGCCACGCTCGCCGAGATCAACCCGCTCGTGCTCACGCCCGCCACGGCCACGCATCCCGACGGCCAGGTGGTGGCCATCGACGCCAAGTTCACCTTCGACGACAACGCGCTCTTCCGCCAGAAGCAGGTGGAGGGCTTCTTCGACCCGGCCGAGGAGAACCCTGCCGAGATCCGCGCGCACGAGTACGGCCTCAGCTACGTGGCGCTCGACGGCACGATCGGCTGCCTGGTCAACGGCGCCGGCCTGGCCATGAGCACGATGGACATCGTGAAGCTGCATGGTGGCGAGCCCGCGAACTTCCTCGATGTCGGTGGCAGCGCGAGCGAGGAGGCCGTGACCGAGGCCTTCCGCATCATCCTGAGCGACACGCGCGTGAAGGGCGTGCTGGTGAACATCTTCGGCGGCATCATGCAGTGCGACCGCATCGCGCGCGCGATCATCTCGAGCGCCAAGACGGTGGGCTTCCAGGTGCCGCTCGTGGTGCGGCTGGAGGGAACCAACGTGAAGGAGGCCCGCGCGCTGCTCGAGGCCGCACGCGGCGACATCCCCACCATGCAGACGGCCAGCGACCTGACCGACGCCGCGCAGCGCATCGTGGCTGCGGTGAAGGGCTGAACGCGCCGTGCTGGTGCTGTTCGACATCGATGGCACCCTGCTGAAGAGCCAGCACGCCGGCGTGCACGCCATGCTCGCGGCATTCCATCAGCTGCATCCGGACCGGCGGTTCAGCTTCGACGGCATCGACATCGCCGGCCGTCTCGACACGCTCATCTATGACGAGATGACCTCCCGTCACGGCGTGCCCGGAGATCCCCAGAGCCACGACGTCTTCCGCCACACCTATACGGGCCACCTGGAGCGCCGGCTCGCCGAGCGCAACACCGTCATCGCCCTCGACGGCGTGGTCGACCTGGTGCATGCCCTCGCGCGCGAGCCCGGGGTGGAACTCGGCCTGCTCACCGGCAACTACCCCGCCACCGGCCGGCTGAAGGTGAAGCATGCCGGCCTGGACCCCGACCTTTTCAAGGTGAACGCCTTCGCGATGGACGGAACGACCCGACGCGACCTGCCCCCGGTGGCGCTGCAGCGCTACCGCGAACGACACGGCTCCGCGCTCGACCCGGCCCGCGCCATCATCATCGGCGACACCCCCAAGGACGTGGACTGCGCGCTGCACAACGGCTGCCGCGTGCTTGGCGTGGCCACCGGCGAGTTCACGGTCGATGCGCTGCGCGAGTGCGGCGCCCATCACGTTGTGGACAAGCTGTCGCCCATCGGGCCCGTGCTCGATTGGCTGCTTTCCCATCGCGAGCCGCGGTAGATTCCGGCGCATGCCGGAGTCGTTCCAGAGCGTCTGTCGAGACTTCTACGTCAACCAGAAGCTGGCCCTCAAGATGGATCTTCCCTGGGGACGCGAGCCGGTCCTCGAGCTCTTCGACCGCATGCGCAAGGCCGTGCCCAGCCTGACCGACCTGCGGCGCTACGACCACGAGATCTCGCTGGAAAGCCCCGAGGACGACGAGCGCAGCTACTCGTGGATCGCGCTCCGACAGACCTCGCTGCGCAGCGGCTTCGTGAATCCCGCCGACCTTGCCGACGCCTATCGCATGCACCGCACGGTGCTCGAGACCGCACCTTGGTTCCTCAGCATCCGCCCGCTCGATGTGGACCACCTGGAACTCGTCTTCGGCTTCGACTTCGAGGCCGAGGGCAACCGCGACGCGATCATCTTCGACGCGCTGCTGGCCGACACGCCGCTGGCGGGGCTGCTGGAGCGTGGCCGCGACGAGCCGGTCGACGTGCAGCCCTTCATCGGCCTGAACCTTGATCGCGACGACGGCACCACCGCCTTCGTCGAGGTGAAGAGCCGCACCAAGGGTGGCGAGCCGATTTCGCAGCGCTTTCCAAGCGAACCGATCAGCGTGTACCTGACGGTTCGGCGCAGCGGTCCGGTCGATCGCCTCGAGGACCTGCCCACGATCCTGGCGGGTCTTGCCGGGCACGCCGAGCGTCTCGCCGAGGAACGCGTGATTCCCAGCGTGCTCATCCCGATCCGCGACGCGATCCTGAGCCGCTGAGCGGCGCGCGTCAGCGGCCCTGCCTGCGCTGGGCCAGCAGTCTCTGCATCTCGGCACCCAGGGGCGCCCGCAGCCACGATCGCGTCGGACCCGTGATGATGCGCGCGCCCTTGCTGAACGCCAGGTACGCGAATCCCCACGACAGCATCACGAACACGCGGTTGCGGAAACCCACCAGCAGCAGCACGTGCACGAACAGCCACGCGAGCCACGCGAGCAGGCCGCGCAACTTCAGGCCCGCCACCTCCGCCACGGCGCGCGCGCGTCCGATGGTGGCCATGGAGCCCTTGTCGAAGTAGCTGAATGCCGGCCGCGGCGGCCTGGCGCCCGTCGTTGCGGCGCTTTCTGCACCGATGATGCGCGCCACCATGTCCGCCATCTGCATGGCGGCGGGCGCCACGCCCGGCACGGGCTTGCCCGTGCGTGCGCACACCTGCGCGGCCATGTCGCCGATCACGAACACGTCAGGCGAACCCGGGACCGAACAGTCCGGCAGCACCTTCACTCGGCCCGCACGGTCCAGCGGCACACCCAACGTTGCGCCGATGGGGCTTGCCGCCACGCCCGCCGCCCACACCACGGTGTCGGCCTCGATGCGCTCGGTGCCAAGCATCACGCCACCGTCGAACACTTCGGTCACCCGCTCGCTGAGTCGGACTTCCACACCCATGGCGCGCAGCGAAGCCAGCGCCACGCTGGAAGACTGTTCGCTCATCGCCGCCAGCAGTCGATCGCCGCTCTCCACCAGGATCACGTGCGTGCTTCTCGCGTCGAAGCGCCGGAAGTCGCGCGCCAGCGCCTCGACGGCCAGTTCGCGGATGGCGCCTGCTAGTTCCACGCCGGTGGGGCCGCCGCCAATCACCACGAAGGTGAGGTGCGCCTTCAGCGCCTGCGCATCGGTCTCGGCCTCCGCATCCTCGAATGCCCGCAGGATGCGGCCACGGATCGCGGTCGCGTCATCGAGCGACTTCATGCCCGGCGCGAACGCCTTCCAGGCATCCTTGCCGAAGTAGCTCGAGCCGGCGCCGGCGGCCAGCACCAGCCAGTCGTACGGCCCCTTGGTGCCATCGGCGAATGTCAGCGTCTTGGCGGCGCGGTCCACGGCCACAACTTCCGCAAATGCCACGAGTGCATTGGCCTGATGCCGGAAGATCCGCCGAATCGGAAACGCGATGTCCGACTCCGTGAGCACGCTCGACGCCACCTGATACAGCAGCGGCTGGAACAGATGGTGGTTGGTTCGATCGATCACCGCCACGCGCACGGGGGCCGTGGCCAGATGCTGCGCCACGCGCAGGCCTCCGAAGCCGGCGCCCACCACGACCACCACGGGCACATCGGCCCGCAGCTCGGGTGTCACCGCCTTCCTGAACATGGCTCGGCGATCAGCCCGCCTTGCGGGACAGGAACTTCTCGACGCTCTTCAGGTCGGCGGACAGCTGCGGCGTCACCGTGATGGTGAAGCTCGCGCCGGTCTTCAGGGTGACCACGCGGCTCGCCTTCTTGCGGCTGGTCCACATGCGGCCGCCGCGCTGGTGCACGTCGTTGCCGCCGTTCGCACGGCCCTTGGCGAGCTTGTCCAGGGCGCGCTGCACGCGCGTCTCCTGGCGCATGAGGCGGAAGATGGTCTTGCGAAGGCTCTCCTTGGCGGGGAGCTTCGTGACGGTGAAGGTGACCTTGCTTCCGGGCTTCATCTCTGCGGTGGCGGCCATGTGAATCTCCTTGCGAACCGCGCTGTGGCGGGTCGAGGAAGATATCCGAAACCCCCGGTCCGCGCCAGCCTTAGCGAAGATGGGCCAGCACGTCATCCCAGGCCTTCAACAGGGCCTGCGTGCCCAGTTTCCCGTGGCCGATGGCCTCCAAGCCGTGGAAAAGCCGCTCAGACAGCTCGAGCCCGGGCAGGTTCTCTCCGTCCGCGCGGGTCTGTTCCCGGGCGATCCGCAGGTCCTTGGCCAGATGGCTCGCGAAGAACCCCGGGTTCCAGTCGCCCCTGAGCATGCGCGGGACCAGGTTCTGGAGCGTCCAGCTTCCAGCCGCACCGCCCGAAACGCTCTGCAGCACGCGCTCGGCATCGAGGCCAGCCGCCTTCGCGGCCACCATCGCCTCGCATGCGCCCACCATGCTGTTGGCCACAAGGATCTGGTTCACCATCTTGCACAACTGGCCCGCGCCGGCGGGTCCCTGATGCACGATGATCTTGCCCATCACCTCGAACAGTGGCCGCGCGCGCGCGAAGTCGGCCTCCGCGCCCCCCACCATGATCGACAGCGTCGCGTTGCGCGCGCCGACGTCTCCGCCCGAGACCGGCGCGTCAAGCGCGCCAGCACCCTGCGCAGCCGCGGCTTCGGCGATCCGTCGCGCCAGCGCGGGCGGGCTGGTGCCCATGTCGACGACGATCTTCGGCGCACGTTTCGCCCGAAGGAATCCCCGCTCGCCCAGGAACACCGCCTCGACCTCTTCCGGGAATCCCACCATCGCGAAGGCTGCATCCACGCCTTCGGCCGCCTCCGCGGGCGAGTCAGCCCAGGTCGCTCCGGCCTCCAGCAGGGGCTCGGCCTTGCTGCGGGTGCGCGTGTGCACTCGAACAGCGTGCCCAGCCCGCAGAAGATGCCCCGCCAGCGAGGCGCCCATGACCCCGATCCCGACCCACGCCACCTGCATGCGATTGACGCTCATTCCGCAAAGTTAGTGCAGGCCCACACATGCGGGGGCCTCATCCCGTATCACGGGAAGGTCCGGGTGGGCCACGCGGGACCGAAAGGCAGGTCACAATGCCCGCGAACAACACTCCGGGCGCCGGCGTAGGCCGCGCTCTTTTCCACGAAAGCATGAACATGTCCACCAGCCACTCCTCCATCGACATCCAGGACCTCGAGCGCCAGGTCGCCGAGGCCGCCAAGCCCTTCCAGCAGCTCGTCAGCGAGATGCAACGCGTCGTGGTGGGCCAGCACGATCTCCTCGAGGGTCTCGTGATCGGCCTGCTCGGCAACGGCCACATCCTCATCGAGGGCGTGCCCGGCCTTGCCAAGACCACCGCCGTGGCCACGCTCGCCAAGGCGATCCACACCAGCTTCCAGCGGATCCAGTTCACCCCGGACCTGCTGCCCGCCGACCTGATCGGCACGCTGGTCTACCGCCCCAACACCGGCGACTTCGTGGTGAAGAAGGGACCGATCTTCGCGAACATCGTGCTGGCCGACGAGATCAACCGCGCCCCCGCGAAGGTTCAGAGCGCGCTGCTCGAGGCGATGCAGGAGCGTCAGGTCACCATCGGCACCGAGACCTTCCGCATGGAGGAGCCCTTCCTGGTGCTCGCCACGCAGAACCCCATCGAGCAGGAGGGCACCTACAGCCTGCCCGAGGCGCAGGTCGACCGCTTCATGCTGAAGCTCGTGGTGCGCTACCCCAGCGCGCGCGAGGAGCGCCAGATCCTGGACCGCATGGCGCAGACCACCGCCACGCACCAGGTGCGTCAGGTGCTCAAGCCCGCCGACATCGTGGCCGCGCGCGGCGTGGTCGATCGCATCTTCATCGACGAGCGCATCAAGGACTACATCGTGAACCTGGTGGTGGCCACGCGCGATCCGGGCACGGTGAAGGCCCCCGTGAAGGACCTGATCCAGTACGGAGCCAGCCCGCGAGCCACCATCGCCCTGACCATCGCCTCACGCGCGAAGGCGTTCCTCGATGGCCGCGGCTACGTGACCCCTCAGGACGTGAAGGACGTGGCACTCGACGTGCTTCGCCACCGCATCGGCGTGACGTACGAGGCCGAGGCGCTCGAGAAGACCGGCGAGGACGTGGTCCGCACCCTTCTGGAGCACGTGCCGGTCCCCTGATCGGAACCGAGGAGATCCGGCGATGAACGCCAGCGAACTCATCCGCAAGGTTCGGCGGATCCAGATCCACACGAGCCGCGTCACGAGCGAGGCGCTCGCGGGCACGTACCACAGCGCCTTCCGCGGTCGCGGCGTGGAGTTCGAGGAGGTGCGCCCATACGTGGTGGGCGACGACGTGCGGACCATCGACTGGAACGTGAGCGCGCGAGCCGGCGCACCGCACGTGAAGCAGTTCCGAGAGGAACGCGAGCTGTGCGTCATGCTGGCGGTGGATCTCTCTGGCAGCCTGGACTTCGGCACGCGCAGCCAGTTCAAGCGCGAGATGGTGGCCGAGATGGCCGCCACGATCGCCTTCAGCGCGATCCGCAACGGCGACAAGGTGGGACTGCTCGCCTTCACCGACCGCATCGAGCGCTTCGTGCCGCCGCGCAAGGGCACGCGACACGTGCTCCGCATCGTCCGCGAGCTGCTGGCGCTGAAGCCTCAGGGCACGGGCACGCGCATCGGCGAGGCGATCGACGAGGTCACGCGCATCGTGCGCAAGCGAAGCGTGCTCTTCGTGGTCAGCGACTTCATGGACACGGGCTGGGAACGATCCATGAGCGTGGCACGTGGTCGGCACGACGTGATCCCCGTGGTGGTGCGCGATGCCGCCGAGGACTCGCTGCCCGCCGTGGGACTGCTGGAACTCGAGGACCCCGAGACGGGCGAGACGCTCGTGGTGGACACCGCCGACCGCGGGGTGCGCGCGCGCTTCGCCGCGGCGGCGGCCGAGGATCGAGCCGCCCTGCAGCAGGCGTTCCGCCGCATGCGCATGGACGCGGTCGAGGTGCAGACCGGCGGCGACTTCGTGAAGCCGTTGGCCGAGGTCTTCCGCCGCCGCGAGGCCAGGAGAGGCCGATGAGGCACGCGGCGATCCTGATCACCGCGCTGCTCGGCACCTGGGCGTTCGCCGCCGGCGAACCCGGCGCCACCGTCAGCCGCTCCGCCGATGGCGCGGGCGCTCGCGTGACGGTGACCGCGAAGGAGGCGATCCGCACCGGCGAGCCGCTCGCCGTGGACTTCACGGTGGATCGCCCCTCCGGCTCCAGCGTGATCGTGCCGGCACTCAAGAGCGCGCTCGATCCTTGGGAGGTGCGCGACGCACGCGCGCTGCCCACGGACCCCGCGAATCCCGGCCGCACCATCGAGCGCATCACGCTGGTCACCTTCGAGAGCGGCGACCTGAAGGTGCCGTCGCTCACCTTCCGAATTCGCGCCGCCGACGGAAGCGAGAGCGAACTGAAGAGCCCCGAGCTGCCCGTGAACGTGCAGTCGCTGCTGGCCGAGGGCTTCGATCCCTCGCGCATCCGCGACGTGAAGGGAGCGGTCGAGATTCCTCTCGGCGCGCGCTGGCCGTGGATCGTCGGCGGTGTCGCGACGGCCGCGATGCTCGGATGGCTCGCGCTTCGATGGTGGCTTCGCCGGCCCCGCCACCAGGCTCCGCCGGAGAGCGCTCATGCGCGCGCGCTGCGGGAACTGGATGAGCTGGGCGCCCGCCAGCTGCCCCAGAAGGGCATGGTGCTCGACTTCTACGTGCTGCTCTCGGACACGGTCCGACGCTACGTCGAGGGTCGCTTCGGCATCCGCGCACCCGAGCAGACCACCAAGGAGTTCCTGCTGGCGGCTCGCCATCATCCCTCGATCCGCGAGGACCACCAGCGCATGCTCGCGGCTTTCATGCGTGCCGCGGACATGGTGAAGTTCGCCGCGCAGCGACCGGGGCCGTCGGAGTGCGAGCGCGGCCTCGATGCGGCCCGCGGTTTCGTGCGCGAGAGCATGCCCACGGAATCGCCCGAGACAGGCATGACAGGTCCCGAGAGCGCCTCGCTTGAGCAGGAGGCGCCGCGATGAGCACGCTCGCCATCGACGATCCGTGGTTCCTGCTGCTGCTTCCGCTGGCCGCGCTCGGATTCTGGCGCCTCTGGCGCAAGCGCCCTGCCCTGCGCTTCAGCGCCGCGGCGCGGGCCAAGGCCGCCGGCCCCGGCATGGCCGCGCGACTGCGCTGGCTGCCGATGGCCCTTCGCGCGCTCGCGCTGGGGCTGGTGGTGCTGTGCATCGCGCGTCCGGTGCGGCTGAACGAGAACACGCGCACGATCACCGAGGGAGTGGCGATCCAGCTGGTGGTCGACCGCTCCAGCAGCATGCTGGCGATGGACTTCGAGCGCCAGGGGCGCGCCGTCGATCGGCTCACGGCGCTGAAGGACGTCGTCGATCGCTTCGTGCAGGGTGGCGGAGGCCTGGCCGGCCGCGCCGATGACCTGGTGGGGCTTGTCACCTTCGCCCGACATGCGGACTCCATGAGCCCCATGACGCTCGATCACGAGTGGCTGCTGGCGGCGCTGAAGGATGTGCAGCCGGCCGAGCCTGGCTCGGGAGAGGACGGAACCGCGATCGGCGACGGCGTGGCGCTGGGCGCCGAGAAGTTGCGAGACGCCACCGAGAATCGCGGCGACGAGAGCCGGCGCATCAAGAGCAAGGTGCTCGTGCTGCTGACCGACGGCGAGAACAACGCCGGCGACATCGACCCCATGACCGCGGCCGAACTCTGCCAGACCCTCGGCATCAAGCTCTACACCATCGGCATGGGCACGCGCGGCATGGCACCCATGCCGATCAAGACCCCCTTCGGCGTGCAGATGACACGCCAGCCCGTCACCATCGACGAGAACCTGCTGCGCGCGATGGCCGAGCGAACCGGCGGCCTGTACTTCCGCGCCACCGACTCGCGCAGCCTCGAGGGCATCTATGCCAGGATCGACGAGCTCGAGAAGACGGTGACCGAGCAGAAGCGCACGGTGCAGGCGAAGGATCTCTCGGTCGAGTCGTTCCGGCTGGGCGCACTGCCCCTGCCGCCCATCCTCGCGCTCGCGCTGGCCGTGCTGCTGCTCGAGATCGCGCTGTCGCACACGCGATGGAGGACGCTGCCATGACGCCCGGCGCCTTCCAGTTCGCGCAACCGTGGGCCGCATGGTGGCTCTGGCTTGCCGCGGGTGCGGCGGTCCTGATGGTCGTTGGCCTGCGCCGCAGGCGAAGACTGCTGGAGCTTGTCGCGGCCACCCCGCTGCTCGCGCGCCTTGCACCAAATCTGGACCTCTCGCGCGCGTGGATCCGCGCAGGCCTCTCCGCGCTCACGCTGATGGCGCTCACCCTGGCGCTCATGGATCCTCGCTGGGGCATGCAGGTCGAGCAGGTCCAGCGACGTGGCCTTGACGCGATCTTCGTGCTCGACGTGAGTCGAAGCATGCTGGCCGGCGACGCCACACCAAGCCGCCTGGAACGCGCCAAGCAGTTCGTGATCGACGCCAGCGAGGCGCTCGAGGGCGATCGAGTGGGACTGGTGGACTTCGCTGGCAGCGCGAGCCTCCGCGTCCCCCTCACGCTGAACTACGCCGCGTTCCGCCAGGCCGTGCAGAATCTCGAGCCGAAGGGTGCCGCACGCGGAGGCTCCATGCTTGGCGAGGCGATCCGCATGGCGGCGAACAGCTTCCCTGCCGCCGACAAGGGGGCGCGCGCCGTGATCGTGCTCTCCGACGGCGAGGACATGGGCAGCGATCCCGCCAAGGCCGCGGCAGAGGCGATCGAGTCCTCCGGCGTTCGCGTGTACACCGTCGGCATCGGCGACAGCCGTGACGGTGCGCGCATTCCGCTGGTGGGCACCGACGGTCAGCGCCGCTATCTGGTGCACGATGGCCAGGAAGTCTGGTCGAAGATGAACCCGGACACGCTGCGCGAGATCGCGCAGGCCGGAGGCGGCGCGTTCATTCCAGCGGGCACCGCGCAGATCGACATGGCCGTCGTGTATCGCGACTCGCTTGCAGGCCTTGATCGCGTGGACCAGGAATCGAGCCTGGTCAAGCGACAGACGCCGCGCTTCCAGTGGTTCGCTGCGGCGGCGCTGGTCCTGCTCGTGGCGGAAAGCCTGATCACCGATCGTCGCACCCGCAAGGAGGTCGCATGAACGCGCCTTCGATCATTCGAATGCTGCTGATCACGGCGCTCGGCCTGAGCCAGCCAGCGCTTTCCGCGCAGGGCCAGCCACAAGCGCCCACCGCCTCCACCGCCCCAAAGGCTCCGGCGATCCGCGTGCCAGACGCACTGGTGAACCCGATCACGCCCGACGATGCGAATGAGACGACGCAAGCTTCCGAAGCTCCGGCACAGGCCCTCGACCCCGCCGCCTATCGCGCCGCCGTGAAGCGCGCCAATGCCGCCGTGTCCGAGCAGGACTGGCCGAATGCGGCCAGGCATCTCGAGGAAGTGCTCGCACTCAAGCCCGATTCGAAGGAAGCCGCGTACAACCTCGGCGTGGCCCGCTTCCAGCAGGGCGACTTCGCGGGTGCGCGCAAGATGTTCCAGCAGAGCGCACAGAACGCGCCCGCCGATCTTGCGGCGCGAAGCATGTACAACGAGGGCAACTCGATCTACGCCGACGCGGTGCGCAACCTGCCGCCGATCGACCCTGCCTCCAGGCAGGGACAGCCGCAGCAGCCCCCTGCCGTGCCTCCGGAGGAACTGCAGAAGGCCGTGCAGCAGGTCGAGCAGGCCTTCACGCATTTCAAGGACGCTGCCGCCGCCAATCCCGGCGACGAGGACAGCGCCGCGAACGCCGAGACCGCGCTGAAGCTGCTGAAGGAACTTCGCAAGGTTCAGCAGCAGCAGCAGCAGGACTCGAAGGATCAGCAGCAACAGCAGGATCAACAGCAGCAGAATCAGGACTCGCAGCAGAGCGAATCCAAGCAGTCGGATTCGCGGCAATCACAGAACGAATCCAGGTCGCAGCAAGACGAGCAGCAGCAGCAGCAGCAGCAGCAGCAGCAGAAGTCGTCGGGCAAGCCATCGCAGGATCCGAACGAAGCACCCCAGTCGCAGCCGGATCAGCAGAACGAGCAACGGCAGGAACCCCCCAGCAAGCCGCAGCAGTCTGATTCCAAGAACGATCAGAAGCCGGAGCCCAAGCAGGACGCATCGCAGCAAAAGGACGAGCGCCCGGATACCAAGCCGGATCCGACGCAGGACTCGAACTCCAAGGATCAGCAGCAGCAGCAGCAGCAGCAGCCGAACGAGCAGCAACAGCCTCCGCAACAGGGCCAGCAGCAGGCACAGGGCAAGAAGGACGCCTCCGCCAAGCAGGGCGAAGGCCCGGGGGCCGAGGCCGAGGAAGAGCGCATGGATCAGACCCAGGCCGATCGTCTGCTGCAACTCGTGCGCGACAAGGAAAAGTCCCGAAACGCGCAGCGCAAGGCCGAACAGGCCCGCACACGCTCAACGCCCGTGGACCGTGATTGGTAATAGGCTTCAGACTTTCATGACACGTCTCTCGACCATCCTCGCCCTGCTTCTCACCACGCTCGCCGCGCGCGCGCAGACGGTCGAGTTCCGCATGCCGGATCGCGAGGGCTGGGTCGGCTCGCCGCTGGTGATGGAGGTCGAGATCCAGAACGCCTCCGACGCGAAGGCTCCCGAGGTCAACGGCACGCCCGACTTCGACGTGCGGGTGGATCCATCGCCACGTCGCATGGAGTGGCGCCAGAGCATCAATGGCCGGACGACCAGCCGGAGCACCCTGATCTGGCGCGTCGAGTTCACCCCCAAGCGCGATGGAAAGCTCACGCTCCCCGAGGTGGTCATGCGCAGCGGCTCGATGACATGGCGCAACCCCTCGCAGGAGATCTCGGTCGCAAGCTCCACGGCGAGCGACACGCTCCGCCTTGAGGTGACCACCGATCCGCCGAATCCCTGGGTCGGGCAGAGCGTCAAGCTCTCGCTGCGCATCCTGGTGCGCCCCTTCACCAGCGCCCAGCACGGTGTCACGCTGGACGAGGCGCAGATGTGGCGGCTGCACGACGATGCGGGTTGCTCGTGGGGAATCCTCGAATCGCGCATCCGCGAACTCGCGCAGTCGAATCGGCGCCCAGCCGGCACCGAGCAGGTGATCGACGGCAAGTCCTGGATCGTCTACGAGATCGAGACACCGTTCACGCCGGATCGCGCGGGTCCCGTCTCGCTGGGAGACCTTCGCGTCGCCTGGCGCTACCCGACCAGCCTCACGGTGGGACGAGACTTCTTCGGCAGCCCGGAACTGACCCTGAGCGGGGTGCGGCCTGTCACCGCCACGCTTGCCGAAAGCGCGATCGTGGCGCGTGCGCTGCCCGAGGCGGGTCGACCCGCGTCGTTCCGAGGTGCCGTGGGCCAGTTCGAGCTTCGCGTGGCCGCCAAGCCCACGCAGGTGGCGATGGGCGATCCGATCACGCTGTCCATCTCCGTCATCGACCGCAGCCGCGGCGGCGAGGAACTGAAGACGCTGCAGCCGCCACCGGTCGACGCCGAAGCGCTCGGCAACGCGTTCCGCGTGCCAAGCGATCCGCTGGCCGGGACGATCGACGGCGCGATGAAGACCTTCACCCAGACGATCCGGCCCAGCACGACCAACGTCACGCAGATCCCGCCGATCGAGTTCAGCTGGTTCGATCCAGCCAAGGGCCAGTACGTGACCACCCGTTCCCAACCGATCGACATTCGCGTGAGCCCCTCGGAACGCCTGACCAGCGATCGCATCGAGGGCGCCGCCGCGGCTCCCGCTTCCGACCGTCAGGGCGCGTCGCTGACCGAGGTGGACGGCGGACTCGTGGCCAATGCCGCGCCAACCGCCGAGCTGCTTCGCGATGGTCGGCTGACGCTCGGCGCCGGCACCGCGCTGGCCTTCGGCGCTCCACCGGTCCTAGCCGCAATCTCGCTTCTCCTTCGCCGACGTCGCGATCGCATGCAGGGCGACGCGGGGCTGCAGCGGGCGCTTGGCGCCGATCGCGCGGCGCGCGAAGCGCTGCAGCAGTCGGCCGACCTGCCTGCCGTGTGCGCCGTGCTGTGCGAATTCATCTCCGCACGAACCAGCCGTGCCAGCGGCACCGTCACGCGCGCGCAGGCCGTGCAGCTTGCACGCGAGGCCGGCGCCGACGAACCCTTGTGCACCATGCTGGATCAATTGCTCGCCTCTGGAGAGCGCGCGGCCTTCGCGCCGGCGCGGGGCGGTGACGCCTCGAACGCACGCGCGCAGGCGGGCACGCTGCTGCAAGCCTTCTCGCGCCTCTCGTGGAAGCGTCGCGCAGCCGAAGTGCTGGAGGAAGCGGCATGACCATCCGCGCGCTGCTGCTTTCGATCGCCTTCGCGCTTGCGGCCACGGACCTGGCACGCGCCGACGACGCCGCGGACCTTGTCGCCGCGCAGGCGGCCTACGACCGTGCCGCCGAAACGCAGCGCAGCGATCCGGCCGCGTCACGCATCCAGTTCGAGGCGGCCGCGAAGGGCTTCCAGTCACTGATCGATCGCGGACTCGTGAACGGTCCCCTGCTCTACAACCTGGGCAACACGCAGATGCAGCTCGGGCAGACGGGCGCCGCCATCGGCAGCTACCTGCGTGCCCAGAGGCTCATTCCCGGCGACGGCGGATTGCAGGCGAACCTGGCGCACGCACGCACGCAGGTGAAGGATCGCTTCGATCGCGGCTCCGGCCTGCTGCTCGAGGATGTCGCCGGCTGGTGGCACCTGCTCTCGCAACCCACGCGCCTGGTGCTGGCCACCATCGCCTGGATCGCCGCCTGGGCCCTGGCCTGCGCGCGACTGCTGCGCCCCACGGCGCCGATCGCTCGAGCGCGCTGGACACCGGCCACCGCGTGGGCGCTCGGCCTCACCGGCGCCGTCCTGCTGGCCACCGTGATCGTCGACGTCTCCTCGCCCTCGTGGCGACCGGTGGGCGTGACCGTGAGCGACGGCGTGGTGGTGCGCAAGGGCAACGGAGACGGTTTCGAACCCGCTTTCACCGAGCCGCTCTCGCAGGGGGTGGAGTTCCGCGTGCTCGAGGAGCGCCCGGGCTGGATCCAGATCCGCCTGCCCGACGGGAAGTCCGGCTGGATCAGGTCGCTGCAGGCCTCCACGGCCTGAGGCGTTCGCGCACTAGACTGCGGCCCGCAAGGAGGCCGCATGAGTCCATCGCGCAAGAAGAAGGGCGTCCGGAGTTCGCAGAAGGCGGTGGCCGATCGCCATCTCGAGATCCGTCTTGCCGCGGAACAGGGCCAGGGCGACCTGGTGCGCTGGATCTGCGACAAGTTCGGCTTCGGCCCGCGCACCGCTCGGCGCGACCTGCTGGCGATCAAGCGGACCGACACGCGATGGTGGAAGGAGAACATCCACGAGATGCGCGGCCTGATCAACGGCCGCAGCGGTCCCGATGGCCACACCCCCGAGCGGCCCGAACTGCAGGAGGCGATCGCCGGCGTGGTGGTGCTGGAGAAGCTCACCGGCGGCCTGCTGTCGATCGCCCAGCGCGACGCCACGCGTGCCGCGCGGCAGACCGAGCGGCTGCTGGGCACCAGGGACGAGCAGAACGTGCGCGCGCTGCGGCGCTTCATCCAGTTGCGGCACCAGCCCACGCGCATCACGCCCGCCCAGACGGAGGCCTTCGCGCGCATCGTCGAGGCGCACCTGAAGGGCCAGGCCGTCGAGATCGCCTACTCGAACATCGACGAGCCGCTGATCTCGGCCGCCGCATCCGCGACCGCATCGGGCAAGGCGCGCAGGGCGCAGCCCCGACGGCGCATCGGCCCGGTGTGCCTGTTCCATGCAAAGCGCAGCTGGTACCTGCTGGCGCAGGTGCTCGAGGGCAAGAGCAAGGGCGAATTGCGGCAGTTCAAGCTGGCGCGCATCGAGCGCACCGAGATCGTGAACCAGACGTGGCGTCCGCCCGCCGACTTCGACCTGGAGTCGCACCTGCAGGGGGCGTGGGAACTCTTCAGTCGCAACGACGGCGTGGACCGACGCATCCGCGTGGTGGTTGATTTCGACGCCCTGTTCAGCAAGAACATCGTGGAGACCATGTGGCACAGCACGCAGTCGATCGAGCCGCTGCCCGCCGGAGGCGTGCGCTTCACCGCGCAGGTGAACGGGTTCGACGAGATCCTGTGGTGGGTGCTGCAGATGGGCTCGCATGCCCGGGTGGTCGAACCGCCGGAACTGCGCGACATGCTGGCGAAGGAACTCGACGCGACGCGAAGGCTCTACGACTGAGCGCGGGCGGGGTCGCCCACGATGCCCAGAAGCGGCGCCAAGGCTGGCAGGGTCACGATCGCGGGACTCGCGATCCATCCAAGGCGCCGGACGGTATCCCTGTCGCACAACCCTCTGACGGCAGACACCTCCTCGGAAACGCCAGAACGCGACCATGCGGTCGCGTTCTGGAGTGAAGGAAGCGGAGAGGGTGGGATTCGAACCCACGAGTAGGACAAGCCCACTACTAGTTTTCGAGACTAGCTCCTTCAACCGCTCGGACACCTCTCCGGGCAGTCTCGTGAATCAGTATCGGCTGCCACGCTTCGCGCCGCAAGGGCGTCGGCGCGGCAGGAATCAGGCCTTCTTCCTGGCGGGCGGCGTGAGCTCGCTCGCCTCCCAGTCCAGCGTGATCTTCTCTTCCATGATCTCGGCGATCACGATCTCGAGGTCACTGCGACCGTGACGGTCCACGAGCGGGCGAGCGCCCTCGATGAGCTCCTGCAGACGCTTCTGAATGAGCGCGGTGAGCTTGAAACGGCCGCCGAACTTGTCCACGATGTCGTCGCTGAGCAGGGCTTCGATCACGGTCTGGGTCCTCCGAGGGGGCTTTGAGCCGAGCCGCACAGTGTAGCCGAAGCCCCCCTTTCGCGCACGGGACCCTCACGGGCCCCGAAATCCACGCAGGGCCCCGTTACCCTGCATCCAATGGGCCCGCGCATCCCATTTCCCGCCCGACTTCGAATCCGCCTGGGACTGGACCGGGAGTGGTGGCTGCTTGCCGCCTCGATCGGGGTTGGAATCGTGATGGGCGCGGCGGCGATCGGCTTCATCCTGCCGATCCGATGGCTCGAGCGCCTGCTGGCGCACTTCTCGCAGGAGGGCGGCTCGCGCGTCTGGCTCGTGCTGCTGGTACCGATCGCCGGTGCGCTGGCGACGGGGCTCGTGTTCCGTCTGGTTCCATCGGCCTTCCGAGGGCATGGCGTCTCGCGCGTGCTCTACGCGGTGAATCGGCAGCAGTCGCTGATTCCGCTGCGCATCGGCGTGCGCCACTGGTTCGCGAGCACCTGCACCATCGGCTCGGGCGGAAGCGCCGGCCCCGAGGGCCCCATCGTGACGATCGGCGCGACGCTCGGCAGCAATGCCGCGCGCTGGCTGCGAGGCGACCCCGCCAGCACCGCCACCCTGCTTGGCTGTGGCTGCGCGGCAGGCCTGGCCGCGGTGTTCAACGCCCCCATGGCCGGCATCTTCTTCACGCTCGAGGTGATCCTGCGCGACTTCTCGCTGCGCACCTTCACGCCGATCGTCGTGGCCAGCGTGGTGAGCGCCGCCACCGCACAGACGCTGCTGGGCACGCAGGAGCCGCTGTTCGGCGTGGGTCCGGACTTCTTCCGCGACGCGTCGGAGTTCTTCACGCTTCGACAGACTCCATTCTTCATCGCCCTCGGCGTGTTCTGCGCGTTTGGAGCGGTCGGCTTCACCAAGCTGCTGCCGGTCGCGGAACGCGCCTTTCACCGACTGCCGCTGGCCCGCAATCTGCGGCCCGCGCTCGGCGCGCTCCTGCTGGCGGTTCTGGGCGCGATCTACCTGTGGATGAGCGGAATGCGCGGCGGGCTGCCCCCCTTCTACGGCGCCGGCTACGGCGAGGCACGCGCGCTGATGACGCACGACACCTACACGCTGGCGCTCACGGAATCGGGCTGGAGCATGGCAGGCTTCGCGCTGGTGCTGCTGGCGTCGGGCCTCCTGAAGGCGATCGCGACGTGCCTCACCCTTGGCTCGGGAGGAGCGGGCGGCCTGTTCGCGCCGAGCCTCCTGCTTGGAGCCTTCACGGGCGGCGCCTTCGGGATGGCCCTGCAGGCGCTCGGGCCCGCGTGGGCGCCGGAACCGGCGCATTGCGCGCTGATGGGCATGGCCGCGATGATCGCGGGCAGCACCCACGCCCCGCTCACGGGCGTGCTGCTGGTCTACGAGCTCACCCACAGCTACACGGTGGTGCTGCCTCTCATGCTGACGGCCGTCGTCTCGACCATGGTGTCGCGGCTCCTGTTCAAGGAGAGCATCTACACCGCCGAACTGGCCGCGCTGGGCATCCGCCTTGGAAGCATGAGCGACCTGACGGTGCTGCGCCGCCTGCGCGTGAGCGACCTGGACCTGACGCGCCCGGTGCTGGTCGAGCTGAATGATCCGGCCCAGCGCCTGGTCGACCTGAGCGAGCGACAGGGCGCGGGCGAGTTCGTGGTGCTCGATCCGGAGGGCCACTACCGCGGCATGGTGACGGCCCGTGACCTGCGCGAAACGCTGGTGCATCGCGACGCGATCCCGCTTCTGACCGTTGAGGAACTCACGCGTGACGACCTGCCCTGCGTGCTCGCGGGCGACACGCTCGACGTGGCGCTCGACCGCTTCAGCCGCCACGACGTGGAGAGCCTGCCCGTGGTGCTCGATTCCCAGACGCGAGAGGTGCACGGCCTGATCAGCCGCCAGGCGCTGCTGCGGCGCTACCAGCAGGAACTGGAGCGCGAGGCATGAGCGGCCTGCGCTTCTCGGGCCGCATGCGGGTTCGGCTTGACCGCGACTTCAAGCGGGCCCGTGAGGCGCGGCTGCGCCGCGAACTGGGCTTCGGCACGCTGCTGGCGGCCGCCAACGGCCTGGCCCACCCGCGCCTTGGCATCAGCATTCCGCGCCGCGTCGGGACCGCCGTGAAGCGCAATCGAATCAAGCGGCTGCTGCGCGAGTCGTTTCGACTGGACCAGCGCGCACTGCCGGCCGGCGTGGACCTGATCGTGCAGGTGCGACCCCATGAGACACGCACGCTCGAGGCCTATCGCGCGGCGCTGCTGGAGCACGCCCCACCGCTGGGCGCGCTCGCGCTCAAGGCACCGGATCGACGCCCGAGCCACCCCACGGATGGCAGCGGCCCACGCGACGTATCGTGAGCCACAGGCCACGCAGGGCGCCATGCCGCTCGAACGCCTCCAGCGCGTAATGGCTGCAACTCGGCGCGAATCGGCAGCGACCGCCCAGCAGGGGTGACAGGATCACCTGGTAGCCCCGGACCATCACCATGCAGCATTTCGCGAGCGGACCCGCACCGTTCACGGCAGTTCACGCACGGGGTTGCGCACGCGACCCACACCCGCGATCTCGACCTCGACCACGTCTCCCTGCTTCAGGAAGACGGGCGGATTGCGGGCGCTGCCCACGCCCGACGGGGATCCCGTCAGGATGATCGTGCCCTCGAGCAGCGTCATGCCGCGACTCAGCGTGGCGATGATGCGCGGCACGCCGTGGAACATCTGCCCCGCCACCGCGTCCTGCATGAGCTGGCCGTTCAGCCGGGTCTGCAGGCGCAGGTGCGTCCAGTCCGCGACCTTCGCGATGGGCGTCGGCTCGGAGAGCGGGCAGAATGTGTCGAAACTCTTGCCGCGGCAGAACTGGCCGCCACTGCCCTGCTTCTGCCACCAGCGTGCGCTCACGTCGTTGGCGGCGCGGAAGGCGCCGATCACCGACAACGCCTCGCTCTCGGGAACGTCGCGGCAGTCGCGGCCGATCTCGATCGCCAGCTCACCCTCGAAATCCACCTGCGGGCCGTTCTCGCGGCAGATCGGCGGGATCTCGATGGTGTCGCCGTCGCGGATCACGCTGGCCGGATTCTTCAGGAAGACGATCGGGTTCGGATCGACCGTGCCGCCCATCTCGCGGGCATGCTCGGGATAGTTGCGGCCGATGGCCAGGATGGCGGGTGGGAGGTGTCGCATCACTTGCGGAGCGCCTTCGCGCGGTTCTCCTCGTCGCGCGCCGACTCGCGACGACGCGCCTCCTCGGCCTGCGCCTCCCGGTAGCGCTCCATGT
This sequence comes from Phycisphaerales bacterium, assembly GCA_044337135.1. Classification (GTDB taxonomy): domain Bacteria; phylum Planctomycetota; class Phycisphaerae; order Phycisphaerales; family SM1A02; genus SYAC01. The sequence goes on from JBIIOC010000008.1 coordinate 38,712, forward strand.
CGGGTGGCTCGGGCAGCACCTGCTCGATGGCATAGACGCTGCCCAACGGTCCCTCGGCCAGCTCGGCCTCCAGCGGCTGGCGCACCGCATCGAACACCATGCGGCGCTGCTCCTCGGCCGCGCGGTTGTACATCACCAGACGGTCCAGCAGCGGCTGGTTGCGGTCCAGCAGCAGCTGCGTGAAGACCGTGCCCACGCTTCCGCGAAGGTCATCCACCAGGTCGGCCATGCGCTTCTCGCCGAACTTGTTCACGAAGTCCGTGTAGCGCGTGCTCTGGAAGTACTCGGTGAGCTCCTTGGCGAACTTGAGCGCCTCGTCGAGCACCTTCCGGTTGCCCAACAGCAGTCCGTCGCGGAAGCCGCGCTGCAGCGAGGCGTAGACGTCGGTGCGGGCCGTGTCGGGCACCATCTCGTACTCGCCATACGTGGAGTTGCGGACGAAGTCCTCGACCGGCAGCGCGTACTTCATGCTGGGAATGATGCCGCCCGTGCCGTAGAGCGCGTCGAGATTCTTCATGATCTCCTCCGCACCCTCGTAATCACCGCTGCGGTAGAGCTGCCGGATCGCCTGCGCCATGAAGTTCTCGTGGAAGTCGCAGAACGTGTCGCCGCCGGCGCCGCGGGTCTTGTAGTGCTTCTGGTAGAGCTCGCGGAAGTAGCGCTCGATGCTCTTGATCCACCGGTTGTCGTGCATGCGGCTGGGGTTGTCGTTCGAGAAGGGATCGACCCCCATCATGCCGCTGTGGTTCATCGCCTGCATCGCCTGGATGGTCAGGCGATCGTTGTTGATGATCTTGTAGACGTCGTCCTCGGCGGTGTACCGGGCGCCGCCCTCCTCGGACCCGACCTTGCCCCAGTAGAAGGCATGCGCCTGCGGATGGCGCCAGTCCAGCGGACCCCAGTCGCGGATGTAGTCGGCCATGCGCGCGGGATCCATGTTGTAATCCTCGCGCAGCACCTTCTTGCGCAGGAACGCCAGCAGGTGGCGCCGGGCGGGCTCCATGGCCGGATCGCCCAGCACGCGGTCGAAGGTCGCGAAGACCGGATCGGAGCTGGCGTACTGGCGTTCGAGTCCCAGGATCTTGGCGTAGGCGGAACCCTTGATCGCGATCCACTTGCCCATGTTGATCAGGAAGTTCTTGTCCAGCCGGAAGGCGAAGCGGCGGTCGAACGGCGCCAGGCCCTCGGTCAGGCGCTTCTCGAGCTCCACGACCTCCGGATGCACGCGCTCGAGCTCCTCCTGCGTGTCGGGCGCGTCGGCGATCTCCCGCATCATCCTCTCGCGGTCGGCCTGACTGTACGGCGGCACGCCCAGCAGGAACTGCCACTCCTTCGCCAGCTCGCGCTTGTAGTGGAGGTGCGCGTCGTCGCTCACCCCGTCGATCTTGTGCGCGAACCAGAAGGCGATCTCCTTGTTCAGGCCCAGATCGTTCGGGTTGTAACGCAGCCCCCGGTTGCGGACCAGGTCGATGCCCGCGTTCACCCACGACCACCGCTCCTGCGGGGTGTTGGTGAGCACGCTGATGTTGTAGGCCATGTTGTGGCCATGGAAGCCCCACACCTCGGCGAAGC
>JBIIOC010000075.1:0-11037 GCA_044337135.1 Phycisphaerales bacterium
ATGAACTGGCGATCACTTCAGTGGTGCTTCTGGGCGCTGACGCATTGGGCGAAGGTGCCTCGGCCGAACTGGCGAGTGCGCTGAAGCAGGGCGCGAACCATCAGGATGCCTCCGAGCGCGCCTGGACCTATCGCCGCGCGATGGACCGCGCGCTGGGTCAGATGGCCGAGCTGATGAAGTCGGCCGAGTGAACGGCCCCACGTCCATCGTCTGGCACCGCACGGACCTGCGCGTGCGTGACGCGCACGTCGAGGTGGCGATCAGGGGCGGGGTCGGTCAATTGTCCGCGGCGCGATCCATCCCGGCCGACCAGTAGCCGTCCGTCACGCACCGCTCGAGCCGCTCGATCTCGTCGTCGCGGAGGGCGCGGCGCGGTCGCCGAAGGCGACCCCAAGAATCCCAGGCGGCGCAGCCGCCGCGGACCGGCGAAGCCGGGCCGCTCTACGCCCACGAAGCGAAACAGCCCGCCAGCCGTCAGGCTGCCGGGCTGTTGAGCGCAGTGGGCGGAGAGGGATTCGAACCCCCGTAGGCATAAGCCAGCAGATTTACAGTCTGCCCTCGTTGGCCACTTGAGTATCCGCCCAGGTTGTCCCCCCGATGGGGCGTCGCAGGGTAGCCCAAGGCCTCCAGCCCGGCAACGCTGCCATTCTTCGGCCATCTGAAGGCCCGCATTGAGGAGAATCCCCCGCTCGCAACCCCGGGCAACTCGAGCCTTCCAACACGATGCAAAATGACTTGAAGCGACCCCCTGCGTCGACCTGCCATTTTCGCCCTGCCAAGGCGAGGATCCGGATTCGCCACCTCAACCGGTGCCGCTCTGAATCGCCGGATCAAGGCGAATGCGCAGCGTGGCCCCGGAGTCCTCTGACCGTTCGAACCGGCCGAGTCAGGAGCAAGGCCCAGCGGACAGCAGGATCAGCGCGATATCGCCGAAATCCACCTCCCCGCTTCCATCCAGATCACCCGGACAGCCTGGGCACGGGCCGTAGTCCAGCAGCGCGAAGGCCACATCGCCCGGGTCCACTTCTCCGCTCAGATCAAGGTCGCCGAAACACTGACCGATCTCGATCTTCGAGATCCAGCGGAAACTGCCATTCACGCCGTAGCTGCTCAGCGTGACGTTCACGATCTCGGTGGTGGTGCCACCGATCGGAGCAACCTTGAGAACCTTGGTGCCGCCCGTGGAGAGCCATTCGCCACTCTCGAGCGGATACACGCCGCGCATCGAGAGGCCCGGCGTCGGAATCACGAAGTTCACCAGGTTGCCGGTGGCCCCATCGAGCTCGAACACGGTCGCGGTGGTGAAGGTCGCGACAAGCACGTGTCCCTCGTCGGTCACCGTGACCTGCTGAGGGAAGCGCATGTAGCTCACGTCGTCGGTGCCATCGTGCCAGCATGGCGTCTCGACCACACCAGCCGCGGAAACGAACTCGATGTCGTCATCGCCCGAGTCGCCGCTGTCGGCAACCACGAAGCCACCGTTCAGGGGCGCAAGGCCACGCACCTGCCCGAGCGCGGGCTGCGTTGCCGCCGTGGCGAACTGCTGCAGCCCCGTGCCGTCGTAGTTCACGCTCCAGATCGCGTTGCGGTTGTCCGCGCCAGTGCCGATGGTGTCGTTGACCGTGAACCAGACCTTTCCGTAGGCGATGCAGATGCCCTGCAGGCCTCGGCTCACGCCGGGCGCGGTGGGGAAGCCGATCTGTGCGGTGTCGACAAAGGTCTGGATGTACTGACCATCCAGGCCGTATTCCCAGATGCAGTTGGCCTCGAAGTCGGTCATCAGCAGCGTGTTCCAGGGGGTCTGGACCACCTGGACCACCTGCTTCATGCGGCCATCCTTGGGGATGAAATTCAGGTTCACCAAGGCCCCGGTGGCCGGGTCGAAGGCCGAGATCCGGTCCGCACCCGAGTCGGGGACAAGCAGCAGAGACTGCTGCGCGGCGGCGGCCGAAGCCATGGCGGCGCTCGAAAGAGCCGCCCACAGGGCCTTTTTCAGGGGGGTCATTGTGTTCAATCTTCCCCACTTACGCAGAATTGGCAAGGATTCTTTGACCCTATTTCGATTCCGGCTAGATTGTGGTCGACCCGGACCTCCCATCCGGGGCTGTTTCCCTTCCCTGTTCCCCCTTTTCGGAGTCAATCTGATGTCCCTGAACCGTCTTTCGGCCGTTGCGGCCGTGGCTGCGGCCGCTCTTGCGGGCGCTGCAAGCGCCGATCTGGTCGTTGGCTGGACCATGCCCACCGCATTCCCGACTGGAACCGGCAACGTGCCGACCGGCACCTCGTACGTGCCCCCGATGCTCGCTGGCGAAGCCGCGGGCACGGCGGATCAGGGCGCGAACCGGCTGCTCGGCAGCGAGATCCGCTCGGTCCACGCGCTTGCTGCGGCCACGTACACCTCGCCCGCGGGCAACGGCAACCAGTACTCGTTCTCGAGCAACAACTGGAGCCCCAATGATTACTACCAGGTCAGTTTCACGGCCTCGGGCTACTCGAGCCTCAGCCTGAGCTGGGATCAGGCTCGCAGCAGCACCGGTCCTTCCCCGTTCAAGGTTGTGATGAGCGTGAACGGTGGCGCGTTCGCCGACGTGACCACGTACACGGTGCTGCAGTCCGGCGGCGGCGGCGCGCCGGGCACCTGGAATACCACGACCTACAACTCGCTGTACAACAACTCGGTCAATCTCGGCGCGGCGGCCGACAGTGCGGCATCCGTGGTGATCCGGTTCGTGAACACCTCGTCGGTCGCGTCTGCGTCGAGCGGTTCCAACCGCATCGACAACATCCTCGTCAACGGCACGCTGGTGCCGGCTCCCGGCGCTGCGGCGCTGGTGGGTCTGGCGGGCCTGATCGCCCGTCGTCGTCGCGGCTGAGTTTCGCCCGCACGATCGATTGACTCCGATCGCATCGCCGCCCGGCCTCGTGCCGGGCGGCGTTCTTTTTCCGCGCGAATCCGCTAGGTTTCCCGCATGGCGGCGCCGACTCTGGCCCAGGTGAATGCCCGCGTGCGCGCGGTGGCCGACCGAATCCAGCCACTGCTCGCGCCGCACGCCGGACTCGCTCGGCGCAACGCGCATGCGCACGCATGGCTTGGCATCAAGACGATCTTCGGGGACCACTGGCGCGAGCGCGCGGATCTGGCCACCGTGCTTGTGTTCGTCGAGTGGCTCGATGCGCACCCCAACGACGACTACGAGGCCTACGACGGCCCGAGACGGCATCTGGAGCTTGATGAACGCGGCCTGCTGTTCGAGACCGGCGACTGAATCGGCTCAGCCGCTCTTTCGCGTGAGCGGCGCGCGCCAGCTCTCGCGCGGACGATCCGGATGCTCTGGCGCGGCCGACGGCTTGTGCCCCTGATCCTGCGCGGCAACGCGGAAGCACTCGAAGGTGGTCTCGTTCAGGTAGCGGCTGAACTCGGTCTGCATCTGCACAAGACGATCGTGCATCGGACACGGCGAGCCACCGCCACACACGCCGCCGCCGAACGGGCAGTTGCGGCTGTTGTCGGGGCGCTCGAACAGGTCGTAGACCTGCCGGAAATGGATCTCCTTCGGCGGGCGTGCCAGTGCGTAGCCACCGCCGGGTCCCGGAGAACCGCTCACCAGGCCTCCCTGCGAAAGCGCGGTGAGCAGCTTCGCGACCATCGGTCGCGGCAGGCCACGGTTGTCGGCGATGTCCACGCTGGAAAGCCGCGTGCGCCCGCCGTCCCACACTTCGGCCAGGCGGCTCAGGGCCGCAATCGCGCGCTCGGTCTGCTTTCCGTACATGGCGTAGGGAATATCGACCGCCAACTCCGGAATCAAGCGTGTCGATTCCCGAATCCCGCCAAAGTCGCGATGTTTCGGCGAGTCACGAAACACCGTGCGAGTGAAAGCCGACACCGGCTCGGGCGCGGGTTGGTCGAATCGCCATCGATCAAGCGTCGATGGGACACGCGAAGCCTCCCGTACAATGGTCCGATGCGGGACACCTTCCTGCCCTTCTGCCGCCCCAGCATCAGCGAAGAGGACATCGCCGCCATCGGCGACGTGCTCCGGAGCGGCTGGATCACCACCGGTCCCAAGGTTGGCGCGCTCGAGGAAGCCATCGCCAGGCGCACGGGTGCCAGACACGCCATCGCCGCCACAAGCGGAACGGCGCTGATGCACCTCACGCTGCAGGCGCTGGGCGTGGGCCCAGGCGACGAGGTGGTCGGCCCAAGCATGACCTGGGTGAGCACGCCGAACATGGTCGAGCTGCTTGGCGCGACGAACGTGTTCGTGGACGCCGACCGCGACACCCTGCTGGCTTCGCCCGAGGCCATCGAGGCCGCGATCACGCCGCGCACGAAGGTGGTGATTCCCGTGCACTACGCGGGCGCGCCGGTCGACCTGGACCCCATCCGCGCGCTCTGCCGCGCCAAGGGCGTCACGCTGCTGGAGGACGCAGCCCACGCCATCGGCACGCACTACAAGGGCACCGAGATCGGCGACCAGGATCCCGCGATCTTCTCGCTGCATCCGATCAAGAACATCACCAGCGGCGAAGGCGGCGTGCTGACCACCAACGACGACGCGCTGGCGAAGAAGGTGCGCCGACTGCGCTTCCACGGGCTGGAGGTCGACGCGCACGACCGCTCGCAGCAGGGACGCAGCCCGCAGGCCGAGGTGCAGGAGCCCGGCTACAAGCAGAACATGGCCGACATGAACGCGGTGCTGGCGCTGCGGCAGCTGCCGCGGCTCGACGCGTTCATCGCGCGCCGCGACGAGATCAGCGCGCTCTACCGGCGCGAGCTGGCGAACGTGGACGGCGTGCTTCCGCTGGCCGATCCCGCGTGGTCGCATCGCCACGCGCGCCACCTGTTCGTGGTGCGCGTGGACGAGCGCAGGGCCGGTCTGGACCGCACCGCCTTCATGCAGGGCCTGAAGGAGCGCAACATCGGCACCGGGATCCACTTCCTGGCCAGCCACACGCACCGCTGGTACCGCGAGCACCGCGGACAGTGGATGGGCAAGCTGCCGAACACCGAGTGGAACTCGGCGCGAATCTGCACGATCCCGATGTTCCCCGACATGACCGACGCCGACGCGATGGACGTGGTGCAGGCGATCAAGGACACGCTCGCGGGCGCCAGGGCGCGGGTGAGCATGGCGGGAGCGGTCCGATGAAGGCCAGCGTGAGCGTGGTGGTGCCGGTGTTCAACGAGCGGGAGAACCTGCCCGAGCTGCTGCGACGGACCCTGGCCGCGGGCCGCGCGCTGGGCCGCCCGTGGGAACTGCTGCTGATCGACGACGGCAGCCGCGACGGCAGCGACGAGATGCTCTCGCAGTACGCGCGCGAGCACGCCGGCGAGGTGAAGGCGCTGCTGCTGTACCGCAACGCGGGTCAGCACAACGCGATCCTGTGCGGCTTCGCGCACGCGCAAGGCGACGTGCTGGTCACCCTGGACGCCGACCTGCAGAACCCCCCCGAGGAGATCGGCCGTCTGGTCGACAAGATCGAGGAGGGCTTCGACGTGGTGGGCAGCGTGCGGCAGGACCGGCAGGACGCGGCATTCCGGAAGATCTTCAGCGGCATGGTGAACCTGATGGTGCGCCGCTCGACCGGCGTGATCCTGCATGACTACGGCTGCATGCTGCGCGCCTACCGCCGCAAGGTGGTCGAGGCCATGCTCACCTGCCGCGAGCGCAGCACCTTCATTCCGGTGCTGGCGAACCTGTTCGCCAAGCGCGTGACCGAGATCCCGGTGGGCCACGCCGAGCGCGCCGCCGGCACCAGCAAGTACTCGTTCTACAAGCTCATCAACCTGCAGTTCGACCTGCTGACCTGCATGACCGCGGGCCCGCTGCGCCTGCTCAGCTGGGTGGGCATGGGCATCTCGGCGCTGTCGATCGCCTTCGCCGCCCTGCTGCTGGTGCTGCGCTTCGCCTACGGCGCGGAGTGGGCCGGCCAGGGCGTGTTCACGCTGTTCGCCGTGCTGTTCTTCTTCACGGGCGCCCAGTTCGTGGCGCTCGGCCTGATGGGCGAGTACGTCGGCCGCATCCACGGCGACGTGCGCGAACGCCCCCGCTACCTGCTTGATCGCGTGGTCGGCGAGACGCTCGGCGAGCGCTCCGCGGCCCGCACCACCGCCTGAGGAACCCTTCCATGCGCACCATCGTCTTCGCGTATCACGAGATCGGCGCCGCGGCGCTGCGAGCCACCCTCCGCAACGGCCTGGAGGTGGTCGCCGTGTTCACGCACCGTGACGACCCCAACGAGGGCGGCTGGTACGCGAGCGTGGCGCGCCTTGCGGCCGAGCACGGCATTCCCGTGCACGCGCCGGACAAGCTTGACCACCCGATCTGGATCGAGCGCATCCAGGCGATGAAGCCTGAGCTGCTGCTGAGCTTCCACTACCGCAACATCATTCCCAAGGCGGTGCGCGCGCTCTTCCCGAAGGGCTGCCTGAACCTGCACAGCAGCCTGCTGCCGAAGCACCGCGGTCGTTGCCCCATCAACTGGGTGCTGCTGCTCGGCGAGAAGGAGACCGGCGTGACCCTGCACCACATGGGTGACAAGGCCGACACCGGCGACATCGTCGCGCAGCGGCGCGTGACGATCGCGGCCGACGCCGACGCGCGCAGCCTGACCTACCAGATGGCGCGCGAGAGCGAGGCGCTGCTGGACGAGGTGCTGCCGATGGTGAAGGCCGGCAAGGCCCCGCGCACCCCGCAGGACGAGACGAAGGCCACCGTGAACGGTCGCCGCACCGCCGAGGACGGCCTGATCGACTGGACGAAGCCCGCCGAGAGCGTGCACAACCTGGTGCGCGCGGTGACCCACCCCTGGCCGGGCGCGTTCACCTTCGCCGGCGCGCGCAAGATGTTCGTCTGGAAGAGTTCGCTGGCCAACGGCAGTGGCCATCCGGGCGAGGTGCTTTCCACCAGCCCGCTGGTGGTGGCCTGCGGCACCGGCGCGATCGAGATCGTGCAGGGTCAGGCGACCGACGGTCTCTGGGCCAGCGGCGAGCAGCTCGCCCGCGAGATGAACATCGTTCCCCGCATGAAGTTCGGCAAGGGGGCGGCCGGCGTGAAGAGCGGTCGCCCGACCCGCGTGCTCATCCTGGGCGTAAACGGCTTCATCGGCAGCCATCTGAGCGAACGCATCCTTCAGCACGAGGGCTTCGAGGTCTACGGCATGGACCTGAACAAGGAGAACCTCGGCACGCTGGTGGACCACCCGCGCTTCCACTTCGTCGAGGGCGACATCAGCATCAACCGCGAGTGGGTCGAGTACCACGTGCGCAAGTGCGACGTGATCCTGCCGCTCGTGGCCATCGCCACGCCGATCGAGTACGTGCGCAACCCGCTGCGGGTGTTCGAGCTGGACTTCGAGGAGAACCTGCGCGTGATCCGGGACTGCGTGCGCTTCAACAAGCGCATCATCTTCCCGAGCACCAGCGAGGTGTACGGCATGTGCACCGACGCCGAGTTCGACGAGGAGACGAGTCCCTGCGTGACCGGCCCGATCCATCGCCAGCGCTGGATCTACTCGGCCAGCAAGCAGCTGCTCGACCGCGTGATCTGGGCCTACGGCGCGCAGCGCGGGCTCAAGTTCAGCCTGTTCCGCCCCTTCAACTGGATCGGGCCGCGCCTGGATTCGCTGGACTCGGCCCGCATCGGCTCGAGCCGGGCGATCACCCAGCTGATCCTGAACCTGGTCGAGGGCACGCCGATCCTGCTGGTCGACGGCGGCGCGCAGAAGCGCTGCTTCACCGACGTGGACGAGGGCATCGAGGCGCTGTGGCGCATCGTCGCCAACGCCGGCGGCGCCTGCGATGGCCGCATCTTCAACATCGGCAACCCGGTGAACGAGGCGAGCATCCGGGAGCTCGCCGAGATGCTCGTCGAGGCCTTCGACCGCCATCCGCTGCGCAGCCTGTACCCGCCGTTCGCGGGGTTCGCCGAAGTGGAGAGCACCCGCTACTACGGCCAGGGCTACGAGGACGTGCAGCACCGCCGCCCCAGCATCCGCAACGCGAAGGTTCACATGGGCTGGGAGCCGAAGATCACCACGCGCGAGAGCGTGGAGCGCACGCTGGACTGGTTCCTGCGCCAGCATGCGAAGGACCATGGCCTGAGCCTGCCCTCGGGCGCGGCCAACTCCGCGCGCACCGCCGCCGGCGCCGCACGCAAGCCCTGAATCGCTCGTGACGATCGGCCTGCGAATCGACGTGGACACCTTCCGTGGCACGCGCGACGGCGTGCCACGCCTGCTGTCGAGCCTGCAGAAGCGCGGCATTCGCGGCACGTGGTACGTCACGCTGGGGCCCGACAACATGGGTCGCCATGCATGGCGCATGCTGAAGCCCGCCTTCGCCCTGAAGATGTTCCGCAGTGGCGCGCCCAGCCTGTACGGCTGGGACATCCTGCTTCGCGGCACGATGTGGCCGGGGCCGGTGATCTCGCAGCATCTGACTCGGCAGCTGCGACTGCCAGCGCAGGCCGAGCACGAGGTCGGACTGCACGCGTGGGACCACCACCGATGGCAGGTTGGCGCGGATCGATTGCCCGACGAGGCGATGAATGCGGAGCTCGAGCGCGCCATCGAGGCCTTCGTGCGCGTCTACGGTCGTGAACCCGAGACCGCCGCGGCGCCCGGCTGGCGATTCGACGAGCGGCTGCTCGCGCTTCCTGCCTCGCGAGGCTTTCGATGGCGCAGCGATGCGCGAGGCGATGCGGCTCCGTTCCGTCCCCTGCTTGCGGGCGCGCCGATCGAGCAGCCGCAGGTGCCGGTGGATCTGCCGACCTACGACGAGGGGGTGGGTCGCGGCACCGGCGCGGACGAGCGTTGGAACCGCGCCATGCTGGACAGGCTGGCGGATGGCAAGCCACACGTGCTCACGATCCATGCCGAAAGCGAGGGCGGCGCGAAGGCCGCGCTGTTCGAGCGGTTCCTGGATGCGGCGCTGGCTGCCGGACATCGAATCGAGCCGCTGGGCGCCTGGCTCGCACGACACCCGCCCTCGGGCACGGGTCGACTCGTGCACGGGACGATCGCTGGCCGCGAAGGCTGGCTCTGCACGCGCGGCTAGACTCCGCGCGCGATGAACACCCGCGGATCGTGGCTGCAGGCCGGCGCCGTCTTCGTGGCGCTCTACCTGGCGCTGCTGTGGGCGCGGCCGATGATCACCCCCGACGAGGCCCGGTACGGTGCGATGGGCGCCGACATGCTGGCCAGCGGCGAATGGCTCAAGCTCCGCATGTGCGGCTTCGCCTACTACGAGAAGCCGCCGCTGGGCACGTGGCTGATGGCCGCGAGCATCGGTGCCTTCGGGCACAACGCCTTCGCGGTGCGCCTGCCGTGCGCGCTGGCAAGCGCCGCGAGCGCGCTCGCGGCAGGGATGGTGGCGCGTCGCGTTTCAGGCCGCCGCGAGGCCGCCCCCCTGGCGGCGCTGGTGCAGCTCACGACCGTCTTTCCGATGGTGATCGGAACCGTCGCGGTGCTGGATCCGATCTTCACCGCCTTCACGTCGCTCACGCTTGCGTTCTTTCTCGAGGGGGCGATGCGGCCCGATGCCCCGCGTCGCCGATGGCTTGTGGCCGCGGGAGCGGCGGCCGGGCTCGCGTTCATGACCAAGGGTCTGCTGGCCTTCGCGATTCCAGCTCTTGCGGCGGGCGGATGGATCGCGTGGGAAGGTCGCTGGAGGCGCCTGCCCTCGCTCACGGCCCTGCCGATCGCGGGCGCGGTTGTCGTCGCCGGACCGCTGGCATGGCTGTTGCACCGCAGCGAACCGACCTTCTGGCGCTACTTCATCGAGGTCGAGCATTTCCGGCGTTTCGCCGCGCCCGACGGCAACCAGCACGGCGAGCCGTGGTGGCTGCTGGGGCTGGTGCTGATCGCGGGCGGCCTGTTCTGGACGGTCCTGTGGCCGCGCACCATCGGGGCGCTGCGCGGCGAATCCCAGCTGCGAAGCGGCATCCGCTTCTGCGTGTCGTGGGTCGCGCTGCCGCTGGCGCTGCTCAGCGCGAGCTCGGGCAAGCTGCCCACCTACGTGCTGCCGTTGTTCCCGCCGATCTCGGTGCTCGTTGCGGTGGGATTGCTGCGCTGGCGCGAACAACGCGCCGCATCACGCGATGCGGGCACCACGGTGGCCCTGACGATCGTGCGGCTGCTGGCGATCGCGTGCCTCACGCTGGCCGTGGTGGGGGGTGACCGGTTCGGGATCCCACGCCTGTGGATCGGCGCGGAATGGTCGCGCTGGCTGCTGCTGGCGGTGGTGTTCCTTGCGTGGTCACTGCTGGAATCGCGGGCGCACCGCGCGCATGACGCCAGCGCCTGGCTCGCCCGCATGGCGTGGGTGCCGGTACCGGGCCTGCTCTGCGTTCACCTGCTGTTTCCGACGGCGCTGGTGTCGGCCACCAAGACGCCATGGGCGGCGCTGCGCCGGCATGACGCCGCCTTGCGCGAGGCCACTCGCGTGATCGTGACGAACGCCACCGGCCACCCCATCAACTGGACGACCGGCCGGACCGACCTGATCCTTGTCGGTGATCCGAACGAGTTCGACAACGAGCTCGGGCTCGAGGCCGAGCGGGCGCGCTTCATCTCGCACGCCGAGCTGCAACCACGCGTTCGCGAGTGGCTCGGCTCAGGCAGCGTGGCGATCGCCGCCGACGCCAGGTCGGTGGAAGCGATCGCGGAGGCCATGCCCGAGCGTGTCCGTGCACGGGAAATCGATCGCGAGCTCGGGATCCTGGTGCTCTCGCCCGCTCGCTGATCGACTCAGGCGTGGGGCGCCGTGTCCGGGTGCCGGTCCCACGCCGCGCGGATGCGATCCTGCCGTTCCAGGAAGATCTCGACCAGTTCCGGATCGAAGGCCTTTCCGGCATCGCCGCGGATCGTCTCGAGCACCCTGCTTTCCGGCCACGGCTCCTTGTACGAGCGCGGGCTGCGCAAGGCGTCGTACACGTCCGCGATCGAGACGATGCGCGCGAAGAGCGGGATCTCGGTGCCGGCAAGCCCGGCGGCTGGAATCGGCAACTCGCGCAGCAACTCGAGATCACCGTGTGC
>JBIIOC010000076.1:0-11001 GCA_044337135.1 Phycisphaerales bacterium
GGGCGGCTTCGCATGGTGCCTGTGCAGGATCCGCAGCAGCCGTGGTTGCGCATGGACGAGTCGCAGGGGCCGGTCGCGGAGCGCTGGGGCGCATTCCAGGCGGCCTGGAGGTCGGGCGACGCGCCGGCTGTGCAGCGTGAGGCCGCCGAACTCGCGGTCGCGTTGCGGGCCGCCGGCGGCGAGGCGTTGCCGGCCGAGTCGCGTCTCCAGTGGGAGGCGTGGTATTTCCGCAGTGGCCAGATGACCTGGGTGTGGTTCGTCTACTTCGCCGCGCTGGCGCTGCTGCTCATGGGCTTCAGCTGGAAGTGGCAGGGGGCGATGCGACTGGGGCTGCTGGTGTTCGCGGGGGCCTTCGCGCTGCAGACCGCCGCCGTGGGCTTGCGCTGGTACGTGAGCGATCGCTGGCCCAACTCGAACATGTTCGAGGCGGTGACCACGGCGAGTTGGATGGGCGCCGCGCTTGCCGCGCTGGCCGAGGCGATGTTCCGCCGCCTTCCGGTGCGAGGCCTGTTCGCGCTGGGCGCGAGCGCTGGCTGCATGGTTGCGCTCATGGCCTGCGCGCTGCTGCCCGCGCAATTGAACCCGGCGATCGGCAACATGATGCCGGTGCTGCACGATCTGTGGCTCTACATCCACACGAACGTGATCATCTTCAGCTACGCGCTCATCTTCATGGCGGCGGTCACCGCGGCCATGTACCTGGTGTGGCGCTGGGTGGGCGGTCCCGCCGTGCACGCGCGCGTGGGTGGGGCGGGCGAGATGCTCGCGCTGGCCTCGGGAGGCGGGGTGCCCGACGCGCGCGCGACGCCCGGCCGGATGGGCGAGATCCTGGACGGCGTCACCATGACGCTGATGGAACTCAGCTTCGTGCTGCTTTGGGCCGGCATCGCGATGGGCGCCATCTGGGCCGACCACAGCTGGGGTCGGCCGTGGGGCTGGGATCCGAAGGAGGTCTTCGCGCTGAACACCTTCGTGGTGTTCGCGCTGCTGGTCCATGTGCGCTGGCGCAGCAAGGACAAGGGCCTGTGGACCGCCGTGCTGGCCGTGATCGGCGCCGCCGTGATGCTGTTCAACTGGATCGTGATCAACTTCGTGATCACGGGGTTGCACAGCTACGCGTGAGCGTCACTTGGTCGCCGCAGGCTTCGCCGGTGCCGCTGCTGTCGCCTCCGCCTTCGCCTGCTGCGGATACAGCAGCACGCGGTCGTGGCAGAGCAGCACCAGATCGTCCTTGCCGTCGCCGGTCAGGTCGGTCACCAGGCCCATGTTCGGCTCGAACTCCTTCGGCTCGCCGCCCGAGAAGATCTTGGTCTCGAAGACCTTGAAGGCGGTGCCGTAGCGCAGCTTGCCAGCCTGGCTGAAGCTCAGGATCTCGGCCATCTGCTCGCCGGCGTCGAGCGCCGTGATGTCCAGGAATCCGTCCCCGTTGAGGTCGCCCACCACCAGCTCGTGTTCCACGCGGCGCGGCTCGTCGCTGCGCCAGGTCGCCACCTCGGTCAGCTTCCAGCGATCGCCCGACAGCCGCACCAGCGCGAAGCTGTCGTCGCCGATCGCAAGGATGCTGGGCTTGTCGTCGCCGCCGAAGCTGCCAGCGAAGATCTGGTTGAACTTGAAGCCGGGCACCTCGATCGCCTCGACCTGCTTCCAGTCGCTGCCATCGCGGCCGAAGACCACCAGGCGGCCGTTCTCCTTGTCGCCGGCGACCACCTTGTCGCCCATCACGGCCACGCAGGTCAGCTTGGCGTCGCTCGCGTCGGCGTTGATCTGCTTGACCACCTGCCAGCCGGGGCTCGTGCCGGCCGGCGGGGCGGGGTCGTAGCGCAGCGCACGGACGTAGTTGCGATCCGCGACGAGCAGCTCGCTCTTGCCATCGCCCAGCACGTCGAACACCGCGGTGTTGCGGCCGTTGGCGGCCTGCACCAGGCCGAACTGGCCCATGTCCTTGCTCTCGAGCGTCTTGAGCTCGGGCTTGCCGTCCTTGTCGGCGACCTCTCGCACCATGATCATGGGCTTGTCGGGGGTGAACACCAGCAGGTCCGTCTTGCCCTCGTGATCCACGTCCACGCCAAGGATCGACTCCGGGCTCTTGCTCAGGCTCCCAAGCGACACCGTGCGGTGATTCTTCGGATCCATCGCCGCCTCGCCGGTCGCCGGAATCAGCGTGAGCGCGTAGTTGCGGCCATCCTTCGTGACCACGGCAAGCATGGGCGTGCCGTTGAAGGTGATCAGGTTCATCGTCGTGGGCGTCGCGCCCGACGGCAGCGGCACCGGCCTGGGGAAGCCGACGCCATCCTTGCCCGCCTCGCAGCGGCCCAGCACGCCTTCCTTCTCGCTGAGCAGGAAGACCTGCGCAGGGCGGCCCTCGCCAGCGGCCAGCGCGGCGACCGAGTCCATGTCGGCCAGCGCCGGGTAGCGCTCGGCGGCGTCGAAGCCCTTGCCCTCGCGCTGCCGGTACAGCATCACGGCGTTCTCGGCGGTGTTGGTGGCGAGCAGGTCCTGACGGCCATCGCCATCGAGGTCCACGATCGCGTAGCTGCGCTTGCGGTTCTGGGGATCCTTGAAGGTCCAGGTCTGCATGCTCGCCTCGCGGTCACCCGCGCCCTCGATCGGAGCGCGTTCAAGACGCGAGAACACGATGCGCTTCGATGGCCGCTCGATCACGCCCAGCAGCGCCTGCTTCTCGCCGGGCAGGCGCACGGCGTCGGCCTCGCGCAGCGGCGGCATCTCGAAGCGAAGCTGCGGTCCGGCGACCAGGCGGTCGCCCTCGCGGCTCGTCAGCCAGATGCGCACCGGACTCGAGTCCTCCGGCACGATGGCCGCGATGTCGAGCGTGCCGTTGCCGTCGAAGTCGTCGATCAGCGAGGCCACGGCATTGCCGGATCCGACGTCGAATTCGGTGGGGGTGCCCAGCTGGTCCTTCTCGAGGGGCCACACGGTGACTTTTCCGCCGACGTTTCCGATCAGCTCGGGCTTGGCGTCGCCGAGCACGTTGGCCACGTGCAGGTTGTCGCGGCTTCCGACGAGCGACTTCACCGGAAGCTTGCGGGTCACCTCGAACACGCCGGGTCGCGTCTGGCGAACGAAGGCCACGGTGCCGGGCTGCCCCGCGTAGATCAGGTCCATCCGGCCGTCGCCGTCGAAGTCGTGCGGCTCCACCGCCTGCACCTCGTTGGGCACCGAGATCGTCTCGCGCCGGAAGCGCCAGAGTTCCGGCAGCTCGTTCGAGCCGGGGGCTGGCGCCTTCTCCTCGCCGGGCTTGGCGTCGGGGCGCTGGTAGTACACCTCGATGCGGCTCTTGTGGTTGTTCACCGCGATCAGGTCGCGTCGGCCGTCACCATCGAGGTCGGCCGTCTCCAGCGGGCCCGCCTTCGGATCGATCTTCTGCACCTCGAGCGGCTGGAAGCCGAAGCTCCCGGCGAGGTCTCCCGACTGGGGTGCGAGCGAGAGGATCGACGCGAGAATGAGGGCCGCTTGCATGAGGTCTCCGGTTTCGCGCGGCGCGTGTCGCGTCGGCGCCGGGCTATAGTAGCCGCGTGCAGATCCGCAGCCTGAACCTGTCGTGCGCGCTCGCGCTGGCCACCGCCTCCGGAATCGCCTCGGCGGACATCGTCACGCTGAAGAGCGGCAGCCGCATCGATGGCACCGTGCTCAAGCGAACCGACAAGCGCGTGTGGGTGGACATCGGCCCCGAGGTCCTCTCCTTCGACATGGAGGACGTGCAGGGGGTCGAGAGCGCGGCCGCGCCGGCCGCCGCGCGCACGGAGCAGGTCGACCTGTTCCACACCGCGACCGACCTGCCCACGCTGAGCCCGAAGGAGCACGCGAAGCTCCTTGGCCCGGCGGTGGTCAAGATCAGCACGCCCAGCGGCCTTGGCAGCGGCGTGATCATCGACAAGGACGGCCACGCGATCACCAACGCGCATGTGGTGCAGGGCGAGCAGCGCCTGAAGGCGACCGTGTGGTTCCCGCAGCCCGATGGCACGCTCAAGCGCGTCGAGATCGACAACGTCGAGCTGGTCGCCGTGAACAACCATCTGGACCTGGCCCTGGTGCGCATTCCGCATCCGGATGGCAAGGACTTCGCGTTCTGCCCCGTGCAGCGCGAGGAGAAGCTGGAGATCGGCCAGCCGGTCTTCGCGATCGGCAACCCGCTCGGACTCGAGCGGACCCTCACGCAGGGCGTGATCAGCACGACCCAGCGCAGCTTCGACGGCCTGACCTACATCCAGACCGACACGCCGATCAATCCCGGCAACTCGGGTGGTCCGCTCTTCAACACGCGCGGCGAGGTGATCGGCATCACCAACATGGGCATCCGCGGCGGCGAGGCGCTGGGCTTCGCGATTCCAAGCCGCTACGTGAAGGACTTCATCCGCAACCGCGAGGCCTTCTCGTACGACCGCAACAACCCGAATTCGGGACACAACTATCACGATGGCCCCGCGCGTTCGCGCTTCGAGGTGCCCAGCGAGCTGCTTGACGGCAGCTCGGGCAAGTGAGACGCGCCCTCGGCATTCAGGAGAACCCCATGCGACGAACCATGCTTGCGGTGGCGATTGTGCTCTGCGCGCTTCGGCCGGTCCTTGCCGAGTCGATCGGCATCGAGCGTCTTGCCTCGAAGGACAGCTGGCTCGTGCTGGGCATGGATGACCTGACGGCGTCGCGCGACCGCTGGCACGGCACCCCCATCTACGCGTGGTGGGGCAGCGAGACGGTGCAGAAGCTGGTCAAGGACGAGCTCGAGCGCTCGGGTTCCGAGGCCAGGGAGCGACTGCGCGAGCTGGGTGTGGCGGAGGACGCATGGAGCGTTCCGAGGTCCGTCGGCTTCGCCCTGTTCGCCGCGCACGACGAGCAGCTCGACAGCGACCAGCCGCACTTCCTCTTCTATGGCGACTGGGCCGAGGGCGCCGATGGCGTGGCCTCGATCTTCGAGGCCGTGATCGCCGAGCATGAGAAGACCAAGCCTGGCCGCGTGCGTGCCGTCGAGATCCGCGGCCACAAGGCCACCGCGATCTCCGTGAAGCCCGAGGAGCCCAAGCCCGAGATCGGCAAGGACGGCCGTCCTCGCCGTCCGCGTCCGCGTCGCGGCGGCCTCTTCGAGGAAGGTGGCACCTTCCAGCATGTCGAGACGATCTGGTACGTGCGCGACGGCTCGCGCTTCCTGCTCGGAAGCCTCGAGAAGGATCTCGAGGAGGCGCTCGGCGTCCTCGAGGGACAGGCGCGTGCGAGCATCTCGGAGGATCCGGACCTGAAGGCGGCGCTCGAGCAGGTGGGCCGCGCGGACCTGTGGAGCGTGCTGCTCACGGGTCCGATGCAGCGCGTGGCGGGCTTGGGTGGCGCGCAGATGGGCTTCCTGCAGCCCATGCTCACGTCGCTGTTCGGCGAGGTGCGTGCCTACGGATTCTCGGTTGGCGTGGGGGGCGGCGACGCGCAGGTCCAGGTGACCAGCGGCATCCTGGTGAATGGTGATCGGACGGGCGTGCTCGCGCTGCCGGATCCGGCGAAGGCCGCGTCTGCGCCGCCGCGCTTCGTGCCCAACGACGCGGTGGGCTACGGAACCATCCAGCTGCAGTTGCGCGACGTCATGAAGCTGATCGAGACTGCCGCCAGCAACGTGCCCGAGGAGATGTCGGAGATGATCGATCCGACGCTCCAGCAGTACGGGCCAGATCTGCGCAAGGCCTTCGATGCGCTGGGCCCCGAGGTGCACGTGATCGCGCGTGCCTCGCCAGCGAAGGCAGGCGGCGATCCCGAGGATCAGGGGGTGTACGCGATCAGCTGCCGCGACGAGCAGGCGGTCACGGGGCTTCTCAATCTCTTCCTGCCCGAGGCCGGTTTCGAGCCGCGCGACTTCAATGGCAACACGATCTTCGATGCCCCCGATGGCGACGTGAGCATGGGCTTCGGCGGTGGCATGTTCTACATGGGCTCCTCGCCGGTCGTGGAACAGTGTCTGCGCGGTGGTGAGCAGGGGCTGGGCGATTCGGCCGCATGCAAGCAGGCCCTTGCCGCCGTGGGAAACGATCCTGTGCTGGGCTGGGGCTACACCGATCTGGTCGCGGCGATCGAGGCGCGCAGGCAGTCCTTGCTCGCATCGGCCAAGCGCGCCGAGGGCCGCATGGTTCCCAGGGATCAGCGCGAGATCGCCGACCGCGTTGGACTCGACGTGCCGGACGGCATCGTGGATGAACTCGGCGAGATCGACGCGAAGAGTCTTGGCGAGGGCTTCGGGCCCATGCAGTGGGACATGCGCGCCGTGCCCGACGGACTGCGCACGCGCCTGCGCCTGCTCAAGCCAGTGAAGGCCGACTGAGACTCGCCACGAACGCGCGGAGCGTCTCCTCGAAGCGCGCCGGGTCCGCCTGCCCCGGTTCGTCATGACGATCCCCGGGCAGCACCAGAAGCGTGGCGTGGGACGAGGCCGCGGCGATCCGCTCCGCGTCGCTGGCGGGAGAGATCGGGTCGCCCTGGCACGCGACGACGAGCAGGGGCACGCGCAGCGAAGCCGTGTCGATTTCCAGTGGCTTGTCCATGCATCCGGCGGCGCGAAGCAGCAGCAGCGAAAGCGCGGTGAAGGGCTGGCTGGGCAGGCCCTGCATCCGCATGCGGCCCGGAATCGGCGACGCAAGATCGCGGTAGGGAGCCAGCGCGATCACGCCAGCCACCGGCAGACCCTGCGCGCGCGCCGCCGCGCGGATCGCCACGCCCGCGCCGAGCGAGTGACCCATGATCACGATCGGCGCCCCGGGATTGCGCGCGGCGATCTCCGACAGCATGGCCAGCGCGGCGTCGGGCTCACGCACACCGACCCATGATCGGTGTCCGTCATGCTCGCCATGCGCGGGCAGGTCAGGCAGCCACGCCTCGCGCACCATCGGCAGCAAGGGCTGCAGCCGCGCGAGCGAATCCCATCGTGAGCGACCCCAGCCATGCAGCATCAGCAGGATGGGTGCGCCATCGCCTCCGACGCCCTGCACGCGCCACGCCGGACAGGGCACGCCGTCAAATCCGGGCAGCGAGGTCTCCTCGGCGCTCAGGCCGAGCACATCGGGCGATCCGGGTCGACCGGTGGCCAGCGCCCACGCGAAACCCTTGCGCGGCGGATGCATGGCATCCCATGCGATCACGAAGGCGCCCCATGCCACGAAGATCGCCATCGCCGCGACAAGCAGGAGCGCGAGCCCCGCCCAGGGATTCACGAAGCGCGGCTCCGCACGGCGGCCACGGTCTCGGCGGCGAGCGCGCGCGTCTGCTCGACCTGCGCGGCGGTGCGGGTTCCGTGGGTGCTGGCCTGCGCCGCGTCCTCCATCGAGGGAAGATTCACGCGCACGTTCCATTCCGCCGCATCGGCGGCCAGGGCGGCCAGATTCGCGGCGATGGCAAGGTCGCTGCCGAGTCGCGCGTTCGTGCGGGCCGGAAGTTCCGCGAGAAGCGCGCAGGCGCGATGCGCCAGATCCACGATCGCCTGTGGTGCGTCGATCGCCTCCCGAACGGACGGCTGGAAGTCGCGCGCCCGCGTCGCGTCACCCTCGGGAAGCTTCCACAGTGAGGCAAGCCGCGCGTAGGCAGCCGCGTCGCGATCGGCCAGCGCGAGCGCCGTCGCGCGCATCGCGTCGAGTTCGGCCAGTGCGGCCGTGTTCTGGGCCTCGTGCGCGGCGAACGCCGGCCGGCCCACGGTGTAGCGCAGCACCATCGCACCCAGCGCCGCGCCATGCGCCAGCGTGACCGCTGCCACCGCGCCGCCACCCGGCGAGGGAACCTTGTCGGCGAGCCTGGCCGCGAAGTCCGCCAGCGTGATGTCGGCGAATGGGCCGCTCAAGCGCGCAGCTCCGCGCCCAGGGACCTGTGCAGCGACTCGGTGAGCTTGGCCACGATCGCGTCGACATCCTCGCGGCGAAGCGTTCCGTCGGCGCGGCGGAACACCAGGCGCAGCGTCACGCTCTTTCGTCCGGCTCCCAGCTGCTTGCCTCGATAGGTGGTCACGAACGACAGCGACTCCAGGTGCTCGGGCCTCGTCTCGCGCACGGTGGCCTCGATGCGGCTCCATTGCGTGGCTTCGGCGACCACCACGCTCACGTCGCGTTCGGCGCCGGGGAAGGCGGGCAGCGCGGCGGCGGGACGCTCGGGCGGGAAGCGCGACACGAGCGACTCCAGCTCGATCTCGGCGACCGCCAGCGGAAGGTCAAGCCCAACGGCCGCGGCAGCACCGGCCGAGAGCAGCCCGATCCGGCCGATCGGCTTTCCATGCAGGCTCACCGTGGCGGCGGGCTCGATGCCGCTGCCGCCGGTCGCGGGTTCCACGGTGACGGTCGCGCCCGCCAGTTCATGCGCGAGCCGCTCCACCACGCCGCGAACGGTGCGGTAGCCCTCCGACGCATCGGGCGCGTCGGCGACCAGGCCCAGAGCCTGCCACTCACGGTGATTTCCGTCGGGGCCAAGTCGGAAGGCGTGCGCGATCTCGAACAGGCGAACGTCCGCGCGTGCGCCGCGATCGGCGTTCAGCGCGCGTGCCGCGACCGGTCCGGTCACGGCGGCGGGGCGAAGGCAGGGGGTTCCGCCCGCGCGCTCGTCCTCGATGCGCAGGGCGTTGTCACCCTTGGGCAGGAAGGCCTGCGCGAGCTTCTCGGTGACCAGCGCGTGCGTGACGCACTCCACGAATCCGAGTCCAGACAGCAGGTCCTTCGTGCGCTCGAGCGCGATCATGCGCAGGTCGGGGCTCGCGGTCCGTATGCGAAGCGTGTCACCCACCGGAATGCGGTCCGTGCCGAGCAGGCGGATGACCTCCTCGATCAGGTCCACTTCACGCTCGATGTCCATGCGCTGCGCAGGCACGGTGCACTCGATCGCGTCGCCCCTCTTCGCGGGCGCGAAGCCCAGTGCGGCAAGGGCCTTCGTCATGTCCGGCTCGGCCAATGGAATGCCCAGCAGCGCCTGGCAGCGGGAGGGCCGCATGCGCACGGTGCGCGGGGCGGGCATGGGCGCACCGGCCTCCAGCGTGCCCGTGGCCAACTCGCCGCCAGCGGTCTCAAGGATCAGCGCCGCCAGCCGATCTGCCGCGGCGTCGATCGAGGCCGGATGCACGCCGCGCTCGAACCGCTTGCCACTGTCGCTGAAGATCTGGTGACGGCGGCTCGAGTGACGCACCATCGTGGGGCTGAAGGTCGCGGCCTCGAGCAGCACATCCACCGTGGACTCGTCGACGGCGGTCTCCGCGCCGCCCTTCACGCCCGCCAGCGCCACCGGGCGCTCGGCATCGGCGATCACCAGGTCCTGCGTGGTCAGCTTGATCGTCTGCGCGTGCTCGCCAAGCGGCAGGAAGGGTTCGCCCGCGCTGGCGCGCCGCACGCGGACCTCGCCGCCCTTGAGCTTGCGAAGGTCGAACACGTGCGTGGGCTGGCCCATCTCCAGCAGCACGAAGTTCGTGCAGTCGACCAGGTTGTTGCGCGGCGCCTGGCCGGCCTCGCGCAGCCGCTGCTGCATCCACGCGGGGCTTGGGCCCACCTTCACGCCGCGGATCACGCGCGCGGTGTAGCGGGGGCACCCCTCGTGATCGGTGTTGCTGACCTTCGTCAGCGTGGCGATCGCGGGACCCGTGGCGGCCGGTCGCGCCACCGGCGGCTTCACCGTGCGGCCAGTCGCTGCGGCGAGTTCGCGCGCCAGCTCCAGATGGCACAGGCAGTCGCCCCGGTTGCTGGTCGTCTCGATCTCCTGCTGAATGCCGCCATCCTCGAGCACCTCTCGGCCATCGAAATTGAAGCCGGCGGCGGTGAGGGCGTTGGCCTGCTCCTCCGCGTCGGCGGGGCGGTCCAGGTAGTCGTTGATCCAGCGGACACTGGTGCGCATGGCGAGCGCAAGCGTAGCGGCGCGAACTTCTCGCGTGGTAGGCTTCCTCGCATGCTTCGGGCGCTCCTCGGTCTGCTTCTGGCCGCGCTGGCCGCCTGCACCTCCGCGCCGGTTTCGGATGCCGTCTCCACGCCGCCCGACTTCGTCAGCGACGTCACGGTGCTTGCGGGAAAGGGCGCCGAGAATCGACGCGAGCCGTGGATGCGGCAGGGCAAGATGATCCTGTTCAGCGACGGCACGGTCCTGGCTGATCTTGGTCCCACGGTGAACGGTCGCACGCGGCCCGGGCGTGCGCGCGTGCTCTACCAGCGGCAGGTGCGGCAGATGTGGGATCTTGCGCGGCAACTGGGCTTCGCCGCGCCCGAGCAGGCTGACTTCGACGGCAATCCCGACACGCTGCAGGCGGCCGATGGCGAGCTGCTCTACGTGCTCGCCTTCACGGGTGATGGGCAGCGGTGGACCTTCGTGCGGCGCTTTCCCGCGGAGAAGGGCCCCGACGAGGCCACGAGCCAGTGGGTGAAGGCGATGGCCGAGGCGGCGTTCCTGCGCGAACTGCCCGAGGGCATGGACCTGCCGGTGCGATACGACTTCGGTCCGGATCCCTACGTGTGGTTCAAGAAGCCGGGAGCCTGATCGTGCGCTGGATCATGTGCCTGCTGCTTGCTCTGGTGGCCTGCGCGAAGAGCCGGAATGCGATGGAGGCCTCCCGCGTGGTGGCCGACACGGGTGGATACTCGCTCAAGTTGCTCATCAAGCAGCCAAGCCAGCAGCGGTACGAGGCGCTGCTGGTTTCACGCGAGGGGCGCGTGGGTTACGCCGGGGGCGCCGCCGCGATGGAGGGGCTCAAGCCGGGTTACGAGCGTGCGCTCACGCCCGACGAGGCGGATGCGTTCCGTGCGGCGATCCTCGCGTGCCCATGGACCGAGGCCAAGCCGGATGATCGCGGCCCCGA
Organism: Phycisphaerales bacterium; assembly: GCA_044337135.1. Classification (GTDB taxonomy): domain Bacteria; phylum Planctomycetota; class Phycisphaerae; order Phycisphaerales; family SM1A02; genus SYAC01. The sequence goes on from JBIIOC010000076.1 coordinate 10,796, forward strand.
GAAGGCCGAGCCGATCACCGAGGTGACGATCGGCATGCCGAGCGGCATCGAGCGCATGTTCACGCTGCGCGGCGAGCAGCCCGAGGTGGACGCGTGGGTCAAGCTGCTCAAGCCGTGGGTGAAGAACCGCCACAAGTCCGAGCTGGACATGCTGCCCAAGGCGACGGAGCCGCCGAAGGTGGAGGGGGCGGGGGGATGAGTGGCGG
>JBIIOC010000077.1:0-10968 GCA_044337135.1 Phycisphaerales bacterium
CGATCGCCTTCCATGGCGTGTCGTCGCCGCGCTCCAGCGCGAGCAGCGCCGCGAGTCCAGCGACCTCGGCGGTGGTCGAGTTCGTCGCATCGCCGACCAGCGTGATCTCCCACGGTGCGTGCAGGCGATTCAGTTCGGCCACCAGCAAGGTGCGGTCATAGGCCGGAAGATCGGGCCAAGCCAGGATGCTGCGGATGCCCTCGGGCTTCAGCACGCCCAGGCCGAGACATTCCGTGATCGCGACCGTGCGCACGGCGGGGTCGCCGATGGCGCGAATCGCTTCGGGATCCGCACCGCGCTCGCCCGCGAGTTCCGCGAGCCCGAACAGGCCGTCGAGCCGCAGGGGAGCCTCGTCGGCCTTCAGCAGCGCCTCGAACATGGGCCGCATCGAGGGATCCTTGAGCGCGCGCAGCGCGACAAGGCGCACATGCTGCGTGCCGTTGGGATTGAAGGTCACCGCGTTGCGAAGCGCCAGCGTGACCGCATCGGCGGGGTCGACGCGCTGCGCCCGAGCCGGCATCGCCAGGGCCGCCGCGCAGAGAGCGGCGATGCAGCAGAGACGCGCAATGGTCATGTGCGCGAGTGTAGCGAAGGCCGCTTTCGGATCAGGGGCGCGAGGGCGCGCGGAGCGCGTGGCGAAGCTGCGCCACCAGTTCCCGAGCCATCATCTCGCCCATGCCGCCCGCGTCCACGCGCGCGTCGGCGTCGAGCAGCGCCTGCACCCGGGCGCACGCGCCGTGCACGGCGGAGTGCGCGCCGCGGCCGAGACCGCGCGCGATCTCCGGAAAGCTCATCGCGGTCAGGTCGCGGGCAAGCCACGCCACCAGTCCGCGTGCCAGCGTGACGCGACGGTGTCGCCCGTTCGCGCGCAGCTGCTCGTTCTCCACGCCGATGCGGTTGCAGACCACGTCGACGATCTCGGGCAGCCGCACGGGCTGCGTGCCGCGGTTCGCGTCGTCCTGCTGCAGGATGGCCTGCACTTCGCCCGCACCCACCGGTCCGGCGGCTCGGGTGACCGCGCGCAGCGCGTCGATGCGCGTGAGGAGTCCCTCGATCTCGCGAGCGCCGCCCACGCAGCGTGCCGCGATGCGATCGCGACCCTCGGGCGTGAGCTGCAGCGCGCGCTGCAGCGCGAGCCGTTCCGCGAGGGCCGCGCGGGTCGATGGATCCGGCGACTCGACCTGCACCACGATGCCGGCCAGCATGCGGCTCACGAGCGTCTGCGCGAACTTTCGGATCAGCCGCGGATGCGCGTCGCTGGCCAGCGCGATCTGCGAGCCCGCCAGGTCGAGCGCGTCGAGCGTGTGCAGGAACTCGCTCTGCGTCGCGCTCTTGTCGGCCAGGAAGTGCACGTCGTCGATGGCCAGCAGGTCCACGCGGCGCATGCGCGCGCGGAAGGCGTCGAGCTGGCCGCCACGCACCGCCTGGATGTACTCGTTCGTGAACTGCTCGGCGGGCACGTAGCGAACGCGCGCCTGCGGGTTGCGCTCGCGCCGGGCTCGGCAGATGCCCTGCAGCAGGTGGGTCTTGCCCACGCCGCAGCCCCCGTGCACCACCATGCAGCGAACGCCCTCTGGACCGGAGCCGAGCCGTCGTGCGGCGTCGAGCGCCAGCCGGTTCGTGGTGCCCGCGACGTAATCGTCGAGTCGACGCCAGTTCGAGGAGAGCGTGCGCGGAGAAGGACCGCGATCATGCTCGGGCCGTCGTTCGCGCCCGGCGGGTCGACCATGCTGCGCGGGGGTTTCCACGCGCGCGCGCGTGCCGCTGGCGGCGACGTCGTCCTCGCTGACTTCCCACTGCAGCTCGTCGCTTCCGAGCGCCTCGCGCGCGGCGGCCTGCAGCTCGCTTCGGAAGTGGCGCTGGATCCAGTCCGACACGAAGGGGCTGCGCGACTCGATGCGCAGCCGTCCCTCGCGAACATCAAGCCTGGCCTCGCCGTCGAACCACACGCTCGCGCGCCGCTCGCCCAGCCGCTCGTTCAGGAGCCTGCGGATCTGGGCAGGCAACTCGGCGTTTCGGGTGGCAGTCACTTGGCGTGTCGCTCCGGCGAGGGATCCATACGAGGGTCTGGACGAAGGTCCAGACCAGTCCACAGCGCGGAGCGGCCTGCACGGCCGTTCCGAGCCCCATCCACAGTCTTGTCGAATCCGTTCGGAGCCAGCCCGGCAAGGGGATCGCCGTGCGCACCGGGTCTCCGATGCGGCGAACACCTCGCGACCGACTTGAATCAGCTCCGCGTCCTGCGAGAGCAGGCGGGAAGATAGACGCAATCTTCACGTCCGCAAGAGGCGTGATCGATCTTTCGCCGCCGCGATGCAGGAAGCAGCAGAAACTGCGGCACTTCCGCGCGCAGGAAAATGTTCTCCACCGAGCGCGATCCAGAATGTCCACATCATGTGGATGAATCGAGCGCGATCGCGAAAGCCCTGCGCCGCGCGACAGTTCGGAACAAGCGCGCGCGATAGAGGCCCTCCGCCGGCCGGTTCCGTTCATCCACGGCGAGCGACACGATGCGCTCGGGGACCGTTGCGGCCTTGGCCAGGGCCGCATCGAGCAGCAGCTTTCCCAAACCCTTGCCTCGCGCCCACTTGGCAAGGCCCAGATAGGTCAGTTCCACGCTGCCTGTGGCGGGCAGACGGTTCAGGAGCGCCGCCCCCGCGTCGCGTCCATCGACGCGCAGCACCGTCCACAGGTCAGGGTCGTAGTTGCCGCCTCGGCGATGGCCCTCCAGGATGTCCTCGTCGCGCCGAAGATCCGCCAGGCCCGGGCAATCCAGCGTGTCCTCGTAGGTCTGACGCAGCAGGGCACCCAGGTCGCCAGCTTCGCGCTCAGGAAGCAATTCCACCCCCGGGATCACCTCCAGGCGTGGCACGGCGCGGTTGTTCGGGCGCTCCATGCACGCAAGCATGGCCAGTTCCAGGAAGCCGGCCTGCGCGAAGGGTTCGCCTGCCAGGGGCTCGTCGGCGGCCACCATGCCCTGCACAAGCGCCACCCGGCCTTCGCGGCCGAGCGAATCCAGCATTGCCCGCAGCAGCGCCGCGGTTTCGTTGGCCTGCTGACGGTCCTTCGAGGGCGAGAGGGCCACCGTGGCGGTCCGCCCGTGATGGCGGCTGATCAGGGCGGCTGCCAGAAGGGGACCGGAGCTTGAACGACGACACCAGAGGTCCTCGGGATGCCAACCCTCGTCGCGCAGGCGTCGCAGGAACCACTCCGCATCGGACCGACGGCCTCCCAGCAGACGCTCCGCGGCCGCGAGGCGGAGCGCCTCGGGGGCCGGCCCGGAGAGCGCGGTTGGCGGTTCGGACTCCTGCACGCCGGCAGGCTATCCGGCAGGCGGCCTCGGGCCGGTACCATTCCGGAATGCTTTCGATGCTCGTGATGGCTCTTGCGCTTTCGCAGTCCGCCGACGCCCCCGCCGCGCCACAGGTGCCCGCCGTCACCGCTCGGCCTGCGCTGCGCAGCGACGAGGTGTGGAACCTGGAATACGAGGCCGGTCCGATGCGCCTGTACCGGGACGCCGCCACCGGTGAGAGCTACTGGTACGCGACCTTCACGCTGTTCAACAGAACCGGCCTGGATCGCCACGTTGCCCCGCGCTGGGAGATCGTGGACGAGGAAGGCCGTGTGACGCCCGAGGGGCGCGGCGTGCCGGGCGATGTCTCCAAGGCGATCCAGCGTCTGTTGAATGATCCGGAGCTCCAGGAAAGCCACGCCGTGATGGGTGCCATGGCGCAGGGGCCCGCGAATGCCAAGACCGGGTTCGTGGTCTTCCCGGCGGGTCCGGAACTGCGTCGCTTCTCGCTGCTGGTGTCCGGAATCTCCAACGGCGAGGATGCGATCAAGGACGTGAAGACCGGCAAGCGCGTGGTGACGCGCCGCACCTGGCGGATCGACTACCAGATCCCCGGCGAACGCTCGGCGCTGCGGGGTCCGGTTCCCCTGGCCGAGGCCGAAAGCGGGACCTCCAACCCCAGTTGGATCTACCGGTAACCCCATCCGGACGCTGGTCTTTCCGGGTCCCCGGAAGGCTTGGCAGGGCACCGGGTTTCCGCTAGACTGCTTGGCTCACCATTCAGGAAGGATTTCGCCATGGCACACAAGAAGGGGCAAGGCTCCACGCAGAACGGCCGCGACTCTAACCCGCAGTACCGGGGCATCAAGCTCTACGGTGGCGAGGTGGCTCGCCCCGGCTGCATCATCGTGCGTCAGTGCGGCACCAAGTGGAAGCCCGGGCTGAACACCTACCTGGCGAAGGACGACAGCATCATGGCGCACGCCGTGGGTGCCGTCCGCTTCCGCGGTCGATTCGTCGACGTGGTGCCCAGCGCCAACTGAGCCCGGCCGCGACCTCGCGGCGAGGGTGATCCATGCTCGTTGATTCGGCACGAATCATGGTCCGCTCCGGCAAGGGCGGCAACGGCTGCAGCCATCTGCGTCGTGAAAAGAGCGTGCCCAAGGGCGGTCCTGATGGTGGCGACGGTGGTCGTGGCGGCGACGTGATCCTGTGGGTCGATCCGCACCTCGACACGCTGCTGCAGTTCAAGTACGCGGGGCACTTCTTCGCGAAGGACGGTGAGCCGGGTCAGCCCAAGAGCTGCGCGGGCGCGGCCGGCGAGGACAGGCTGGTCGCGGTGCCGCCGGGAACGCTGGTGTACGACCTGCACACCGAGGAACTGCTGGCGGACATGACCGAGCCGCACGCGCGCGTGGTCGTTGCGCCGGGGGGAAAGGGCGGACTCGGAAACGAGCGCTTCAAGAGCTCCACGCACCAGACCCCGACCGAGCGCACGCTGGGCGAGCCGGCGGTGGAGCGCGAACTGCGGCTGGAGCTGAAGTTGCTGGCGGATGTGGGCCTTGTGGGCCTGCCGAACGCCGGCAAGAGCACGATGCTCAGCGCGCTCACGCGCGCCGACGCGAAGGTGGGGGCCTATCCGTTCACCACCATCAGTCCGCAGCTTGGAATCGCCGAGCTTCCGGGCGAGCGTCGCATGGTGATCGCCGATCTCCCAGGCCTGATCGAGGGGGCGGCCGATGGCGCCGGCCTGGGCCACGAGTTCCTGAAGCACATCGAGCGCACCAAGGTGATCCTGCACCTGATAGACGTGGCGCCGCTCGATGGCGGTGACCCGGTGCGGAACGCCGAGGTGATCCGCGGCGAACTCGAGGCCTTCAGCGAGGAGCTCGCCCGCAAGCCCGAGCTGGTGGTCTTCAACAAGATCGACCTGGTGCCCGAGGGCGAGCGCACGAAACTGGTGAACAGGATCGCCAACGCGCTGCGCGTGCCGAAGGACCGTCGCCTGGCAGTCAGTGGCGCGACCACGGAGGGCATCCGCGAGATGCTCGAGGCTTGCTGGAAGCTGACCGATCGCGCGCAGCAGCCGGCCGAATGGAAGAGCTGAGAAGTCTCAGGGCTCGTTCGACCGTCGCCGCTCGTGCAGCTCCACGAGCGGCTTCCAGGCCTCGTCGAACATCCACGGATAGTTCTTCCAGCGGCCGATCGAGCCGGCGTTGACGGGATTGCGGACCTGGTCGTGGCTGAGCGTGTGCACGGTGCGCGTGTTGCGCTCGGGTTCGAGCACGGCGGCGTGCATCGGAAGACCCATGCGGGCGAGGCACCGCTCGACCGTCGCCGCGGGACGCGCGACCAGATTCTCGTAGATCACGGTCTCGTGCGGAATGCCCAGCGTCTCGAGCGCCTGCGGCAGCAGCGAGCGCTCCGACGCGATCACGCGGCGAATGCCCTCGGCCGAGGCGGTCCAGCCCATGCTGACCGGGTGGAAGTTGGAGAGGAACAGGCTCACGGCCATGTCGCGCGGATCGCGGGCCATGTGCAGGCCGACGGCGCCCGGCAGCACGCAGGCGATTGCCGGCAGCCACTGCCACGTGATAAGCATCTTGTCGAAGGCGTGCGTGGTGCCGGGGCGCAGCAGCGTGCGTGCGCCGTGAACGTAGCGCTGCTGGAAGGCGCTGGCCTGCATGGGGTCGAGCGAGGCGAGTCCGTCGGGCCACAGGCCGGTCGAGACCACGTCATCGCCGAGATTGGGCACGCCGTCGTACTCGCCGATGCCCGTCACCTGAGGGTGGCGGTCGAGCATCTGCTCGAGCAGGGTGGTGCCGCTGCGTGGCAGCGAGACCACCAGCGAGTGGTTCGAGAGGCGCGGCGCGCGCGGGGGGCACCAGGTCGCGCCCTTCGCAAGCAGCGCGCGCTGACGCTCGATGTCTCGCTCGAGGCCCGCGATGTCGAAGGGCGCGCCGGTGGTGGCATGCACGTGCGCGGCCAGATCGAAGGCCTCGCGAAAGCGGCCCGCGGCGTCGAGCATTCGCACGGCGTCAAAGCCCGCGAACCGGCGCAGCCACGCGGGGCCCGCGCCGCGCGCGAACCGCTCGAGCAGGGCGATCGCCGCGGCGGGATCCCGGCGGCCCACCGTGCGTGCGGCATACAGGATCGCGCGCTCGTCCTGCATCCACGCGCCGCCCGCGTTCACGAGCGCCTGCAGTTCCTCGTGCCGGGCCGTGCGGTGCAGCGCCTCGGCCAGCGCGAGCGCGGCGTCCACCGCCATTGGCCCGGTGCCGCGCGCGAGCGGAGCGAGCCGTTCGATCGCGGCGTCGCTGCGACCGATGCGGTGATCGATCACGGCGCGGAAGAACATCGCCTGCGGGTCCCGTGGCGCCATGGCGAAGGCACGCGCGATCGCCTCGTCGGCGCGGCCGAGCAGGCCAAGGCCAAGCGCCGCGCGCGCGAGCGCCATCCACGCCGCGAACACGCCGGGCTGCCGCTGGGCCCATCGCTCCGCCGCGGCCAGCGCCTCGCCGAAATCCTGCTGCGAGAGCAGTCGCTGGACTTCGCGCGCGTGATCGGTGGGGGGCATGGGGTGGGAGTGGTCCGAGCGGTCAGTCGCCGTGCTTCTGGCGAAGTCGTGCGGAGAGCCGGAGGATCAGCTGCACGCGCTCGAACTCGTCGAGCCACGCCTGCAGCGTCGCTGCGGCCTCGTCGGCCGGAAGCGCCGCGCCAGGCAGCGGGCACGAGGGACCCAGCTGGCGCGCCGCCATCGCGCGGTAGCGCGGCAGCGTCCGGTCACCGAGCAGCGAGACGAACTCGAAGTCCTCGGCCATCCAGATCACCGTGGGCACGCGGTGCCCGCCGCAGATCTTCACCGCGTCGCGCACGTCGGCGGCGGCGTCGCGGTCGATCCAACGCATGTCGACGCAGGGGGTTCCTCTGGCGATGGCCTCGAGCATCGGTCCCTGCTGGGCGCAGTCGCCGCACCACACGCCGCTGAGCACGAGCACGGGCATTCGGCGCGTGAAGGAGCCGAGCAGCGCGCGCTGCGGTGCCGTGAGTTCGGACTTCACCGCTCGCCAGGGCGCGGCCTTGCCCGGATCGGTGGCGAGATAGCGCTCGTACGGAAGGGCCGCGTCGAAGGCGGCCTTGAGCAATGCGGAATCCATCTGCGCACGATAGCGGGGGTGGGGCGCGTCAGCGCACGCGCTCGCCCTCGGGTCGCGGATCGACCGTTCGGGCGTACCGGCCCGCGGTGTCCGGCGAGCCGACCGCGTACGCCAGGCGTGCGGCGCTGTCGAGCAGATCCGCGCGGGTGCGCACCAGCGTGGCGCGCGCGGCGGCAAGATCGAATTCCGCCTGCAGCAGCTCGGGGAGCGTTCGAAGGCCCGTCGTGTAGGCCTCGAACATCGCGTCATAGCTGTCCTGGCTTGCGGCCACGAGCGACTCGCCGAAGGCGTACTGGCGCTGCGCCGCCAGTTGCTTGAAGTAGGCGCTCCACACGTCGTTCAGCGCCTCGAGCCGCAGCTTCGCGAGTTCCGCGGCCGCCTCGTTGCGCTCGGCGCGCGCCTTGCGGACAGCGTTCACGCGTTCGAAGCCGTCGAACAGCAGCCAGGTGCCCTTGAGGCCCACCATGTACGTGGGCAGCGTCGTGTCGACGCTCGAGACCTGATCGACCGGATCGGGCGTGTAGTTGAACCACTTGTTGGCCACGTTTCCGTACAGGCTCACGATGGGCAGGAAGTCCGCCTCGGCCTTCCTGATGCGCGCCTCGGCGGCGCGCACGCGCTGGCCCGCGGCGAGCAGGTCGGGACGGTCGCGACCACCCACCGCCATCAGTCGCTCCACCGTTTCGCCGAGTCCCTCGGGCAGCGGCATGCGGCGCAGCGGAAGGATCTCGACCGGCACGTCGGCGCTCAGGCCCAGTCGACGCGCCAGCATGCCGCGCGCATCGAAGGCCTCGCTGCGCGCCTGCTCCAGCTTGAAGCGAGCCTGCTCCCATCGCTGACGGGCGATCAGGACGTCGGGCATGATGGACAGTCCGAGCGCCAGCTTCTCCTCGACCGCCTCCATCTGCACGCGCGTCGTCTCGACATCCTGCTCGGCGGACTCCTCGAGGGCGAGCTTCGAGTCGAGCACGAAGTACGCGGACTGCACCTCGAAGACCAGTGTCTGCAGCGCGCGGTTGTAGGTCAGGTTCGAGGCCGCCAGCGCGCGCCGCGCCTGATCGGTGAGCGCATCCCGGCGGCCGAAGTCGATCAGTTCCCAGGTGAGCTCCAGACCCAGGTCGCCCTGCGGGCCTCGGTCGAGCAGCCGATCGTTCTGCTGCGGCAGCGCCTCCTGCACGTAGCCCGCGAAGCCGAAGGCGTTCAGGCGCGGCCACCACAGGCTCTCGATCATCGCCCACTGCGCGGCCGTGGCCCGAGCACGTTCCCACGTGGCCCGCGTGCCCGGGTTGTTCTGAAGGGCGAAGCCGATCAGGAACGCCATGTCGCGTGGGCCCTCGCCCCATGGGGCGGTCGGCGTGCGCTCGGGCGCTGGCTCCGGCGCGGGTTGCTGGGTCTCGAAGGGAACGCCGGCGTCGACGGCGGCGAGCTGTTCAAAGGCGTGATCGTCCCAGAGGGCCTGCTCCTGACGGCAACCCGTCAGGGCGACCATCGCAGCGGCAAGCGCGGCGAGGCACGGAACACGGCGCATCCTTGCACCAGGGGTCACGGCGGCAGCGTAGCAGAGTCGGGCGCGGGCGCGGCAGTCAGTAGAGTGCGCGAGCCGCTCCTGTCGCGGCGAATCCGATGCGCCTCGCCACCACCCAGTCCTTGCCGCACCGGCCCAGTTTCTGGGCGAAGCTCTGGCAGGACTTCCAGCCATTTCCCGGGCGCGCCACGGAGGCCTTCCGCATCGCGGCGGCAGGAATGCTGATCGTGGCCGTGCAGATGACGCTGCGGTACGAGCTCATGTATCCGGCCATGACCACGCTGCTGGTGGTCAACGAGATTCGCGGCTTCAGCACCGTCACCCGGTTCATCATCAACTTCTGCGCCGCCACGGTGAGCTGCGGTGCGGCGGTGGCGCTGATGGCGCTCTTCATGCAGCAGCCCATGTTCCTGCTGCCGATCATGGCCGCCTACATCCTGGTGATCATGTACTTCATGGGAGCCTCGCGTTATCGAAGCGCGATGTTCAATCTCGGCTATCCGTTCGTGGTGGTGGTGTACATGGCGTTCTTCGACAAGGAACACGCCGAGCACATCGCGATCATCGTGTACAAGTCGGTCATCACGGGTCTCGCCTGCGGCACGCTGGTGCTCATGCTGCTGTGGCCGGAGTCGCCGGTCACGCTGCTGCGGGAGCTGCTGGTGCATGGCATGAAGGGATCGGCCGGCTTGCTGCGAAGGCTGGCCGACGCGGCGCGCGGTCGCGGCGACTTCGACGTGCAGGGGTTCGTGCCGGATCGTTTCCGGGCCAAGACACCCAAGTTGCTGCTGCTCGCGGATCAGGTGCAGGTGGATTGCGGGCTGGGCCAGCGCGGCCGTCACGAGCTCTTCGCGCTGGTGTCACTGAACGCGCGCGCCGCCGCCGCGGCGGGCGTGGTGGTGGAGCAGCTTGCGGTGGGGCAGGCGCTCGGACCCGCCGAGGTGGTGGCTCTGGAGCGGTTGGCTGCGTCGCTCGACGAGGTCGTGGAGCGGCTGGAACGGGTGGACGAGTCGGAAGCGGGCGAGACGCGCGCGGGGCACGCCGGATCGCCGCATCAGGATTCCGCGGCGGCCCCGGCGGGAGAGGCGGATTCCGCGACGGATCACGCGGCGCGCGGGGATGTCCTCTCGCTGCTGGAGGGCGCGCGCGTGGATGCGGAGCGGGCCCGGCGGGCGGTGCAGGTGTTCGAGAGGGCGCGCGCGCTGCCGGACATCCTGACGCTCACCGTGCGGAACCTTCGCGACATGGCCGACCGGCTGGTGCTGCAGCCGATTCGCGAGCCGAACCCCGCGATGGTGAAGCACGCGTTCAAGTGCTCCGCGACGATCATGCTCTGCGCGCTGTTCTGCATCGCGATCAACTGGAGCATGGGCATCGGTTGCGTGGAGACCGTGATGCTGGTGGTGCAGGGAACCTTCGGCGGCACGCTGCTGATCGGAGGTCTTCGCATGGCGGGTGTGGTGATCGGCTACACGCTGGCGATCCTGCTGATCATCTTCCTGATCCCGACGATCACGACGCTGCCCGGATTCTGGCTCGTGTTCGGCGGAATCCTCTTCCTCACGAGCTGGGGCGTCGCCGGACCGCTGCGCATCAGCGTGCCGTGCCTGCAGACCATGATCGTGGTGGATTTCGCGCTGCTGCAGGTCACGCGACCCGATGTCAGCCTGCTGCCGGCGATGAACTTCGCGCTGGCGGTGGCGATGGGCGTGCTGGTGACGGTGGCCGTGTACTGGCTGCTGTGGCCGGTGAAGGCTGGCAAGGTGGTGTGGCCCACGCTGTCGTTCATGCTCGAGCGCGTGGCCGCGGGACTGCATCGTGCGGGGGCCGGGTCGCTCTCGGCGCAGGCGGTGAACGTGATGCAGTCGACGATCGAGGAGGAACTCGCGAAGTGCGTGGCGGCGCACACGCACGCGCAGTTCGAGCGGCACGATTCCACGCGCCGGCACGAGCTCGAGCTGCGCGCGATCGTCGTCGTCGAGCAGGCGTGCCAT
>JBIIOC010000164.1:0-3357 GCA_044337135.1 Phycisphaerales bacterium
GGGCCGCTCGGCAGGCGGATCTGCATGGAATCGAGCTCGATCGGGCGCTCGACCAGCTCGTCGCGCTTGAAGCGCTCGAGGCGCGTGGCGCGGCCGCGGGCCTGCTTGGCGCGCTGGCCCGCCTTGTAGCGCAGGATGTAGCGCTCCTCGCTGCGGATGCGGTCGAGCTGCTTCTCGTGCACGCGCATCTGCGTGAGGTGGCGCTCGGCGCGAAGCGCGACGAACGCCTCGTAGTTGCCCGGGTAGCTGCGCACACGCCCTTCGTGAATCTCCTCGATGCGGTGCACCACGCGGTCGAGCAGTCGGCGATCGTGGCTGATCACGATCACGGCGCCCTTGAAGGTCTCGGCCAGGAAGGTCTCGAGCCACTTGCAGCCCTCGATGTCGAGGTGGTTCGTGGGCTCGTCGAGCATGATCACGTCGGGGTTCTGCAGCAGCAGGCGAGCCAGGCTCAGGCGGGCCTTCTGTCCGCCGCTGAGGCCCGTGATCGGGATGTCGAACTGCGCGTCCTCGAAGCCCAGGCCGTGCAGCACGGCGTCGACGAGGTGGTCGTTGCTCCAGCCGCCGCCGCGCTCGATGGCCTCCTCGAGCTCGACCTGCCGGTCCATCAGGCGCTGCAGCTCGGCCCCCTCGGCGGTGGCCATCGCCTCGAACACCGCGTCGAGCTCGGTCTTCGCCCGGTCGGCCTCGGCCATGGCCTTGGCCGCGGCGCTGCGCAGCGTGTCGCCGGCGTCGAAGCGATGCTCCTGCGCCATGTAGCCCAGACGCGTGCCGCGCTGCACGCTCACGTCGCCGGAGTCGAATCTGGCGGTGCCGCAGAGGACCTTGAGCAGGGTGGTCTTGCCGCAGCCGTTGCGCCCGACCAGGCCCACGCGCTCGCCGGGCTCGATGGCGATGGTGGCGCCGTCGAGCACCTGCTTCGCCCCGAGCGTGACGCGGATGTTGGTGGCCGTGACGATGGGCATGGGGGCGGGAAGGGTAGCCCCGGCGGGCCGAAACGCACGCGGCAGGATTCGAACCTGCGACCCTCGGTTCCGAAGACCGATGCTCTGATCCGCTGAGCTACGCGTGCGGGAGAGGGAACAAGTGTACCGATCGGGGTCCAAAGGCCGGAGTGCGCCGCCGGTGAGCAGGATTTCTTCACGAAATCGAGGGTGCGTTGATGGGCGCCACCCCGGAATCTCGTTCTACAGGACGAAGCGCCCGCATGGAGCGGCTGCGGTGGATGCCTCATTTTGGAGCGCAGCATGTCAGTCGCACACACGTCCCTGAACCGGTCCATTTCGCTCACCCATGCCTTGGCGCTGGGGCTGCTCTCGGCCGCTGCGCACGCGCAGGGCCAGTGGGACGTGCCTCCTCCGTACACCCTTCCGACCCCGCCCTCGCAGGTGCGCGCAGGAACGGTTTCCGCCATCGCGGACAACTCGAATCAGGCCAGCGTGTACGGTCCCGCGGTCACCTTCAACCGAGCGCTCGGCGCGAGTTATGCGGGCATCGGCACCACCGTGATGGGCACCACCCTCACGCCAGGAACCATCACCACCACCCCGATCCTCGGCAACGCGAGGCCGGCGTTCGGCTCCTCGGCGTGGATCCGGGCGGGAGCGGCTTCGTCGGCCACGACCGTGTCCATGGAATGGCGCACGGCGTTGCAGACCGAGTTGTACGGCTCGTCGGTGGGCACGACCAGCAATCCCGGCCCCATGCCGGATTCGGGTCCGTGGAACACGCTTGGCAGCGACGTTCTGAAGATCTCGGGGATCTCGGCGACCGGCGCCATGGATGCGCAGGGGCGCCTTCCGACCGATGCGTACACGCTGGAGATGACCTTTGATCCTGGCATCATCGTGGCCAGCTACCAGAATTTCAGCACCGATGGCTGGACCGTCAACGACATCGTGAACGCGGGCGAGCTGCAGCTGTCCTACTTCAACCCGCAGACCGGCGTGTGGGAGAAGGACATCAACGTGATCACGCCGGGCGCCAGCAAGGTGCGCAACTACATCGGCACCTGGGACGCCTTCGCCGCGCAGTATGGCGCCAACGACTCGAACCTCGCGAACTTCGTGGGCAGCTTTGGCGTGGTGATCGACAACGCGAATCCCACCAACAGCCGCGTCTGGGCGGTGCTTGACCACACCTCGAACTACGCGTTGGTGCCGGCGCCTGGCGCCGTGGCGCTTGTTGGAGTCGCTGGGCTGCTCACCGCCCGCCGACGCCGCGCCTGAGTCGGCTCAGCCTGATGCATCTTCCCGCCGCGTCCGCGCGGTGGGCCATTCCGAAGCCCCTCGGCGCACGCACGCCGGGGGCTTTGTGTTTCACGGATTTTCCTCAGGGGGCCAGCGCCGCGATCGCCGCCGCCGCGTTGCGCGCCAGCGGTTCGATGGAAAGCGGCTCGCCCACGGCCTTGCGCATCCAGGCATCGGGCGTGACGCTGCCGATGCTGGTGATGCGCCGGGTTTCGACGGCCAGGTCGCGGCCGTTCAGGAACGACCGGATCTGGTGGCTCATCACGTGGCCGATGGTGTAGTCGGCCAGATAGAGCGGGTGGCCCACCATGTGCTGGTACGCGGCGAGGATGTGATAGGGATCCTTGCCGAAGTGCGGCTCGTAGAAGCGCTTCCACAGGCGCTCGGCGATCGCGAGCACCTCGTCGCGCAGTTGCTCGGGCGTGGCCTTGGGATTCGCGTAGATCCAGCGCCACGTGTGCAGTTCCAGCAGGCTGGGCCCCGCGATCTGGAACGCGGCGAGCATGGTCGCCAGGCTGTCCACATGGAACGCTCGTGCGGCCTGCTCCTTGGTCTCGAGTCCGAGCACCTGTCGGCCGAGCGACTGGTACAGGAACGCGAACGCCTCGGTGCATGCGGTGTTGGGCACGCCGCGCAGCAGAGGCCGTGGCGCGAAGTGCGTGCTGCAGAGCTGCTCCAGGTTGTGGCCGAGCTCGTGCATGGCGGTGTCGAAGCCATCCCAGCCGAGCTCCGTGTCGAGGCGGCTCGTGCGCAGCCACGCACCGTACTCGGGCATGCCCGGTCGCATGGCGTGTCCGCTGCCGCGAGCGATCTCCACGCGGATGCGCGAGCCAAGGAAATCCGCCTCGTCGGGCTTGAAGCCCAGTCCCTTCAGCACCTCGGGCAGCTTGCGCTCGAAGGCCTTCTCATCGGGGAACAGGCGCCTCACCGCAGCGTTCATCTCCTCGGCGGGCTTCACCTCGGCGATGTCCTCGAAGTAGATGTCGTGCGGCTCAAGATCGCGGCCCAGGCGCTTGCGCAGCCACTCGGCGACCTTCGCCATGATCGGATGGCCGAGCAGGTCGGTGAGCAGGCGCTCCACCTCGGTCTCGGGGATCTCGCGGTCCAG
>JBIIOC010000165.1:0-3324 GCA_044337135.1 Phycisphaerales bacterium
TTTCGCGGTTCCGGCTATGCTTTCCGATCCTGGCCCCATCGTCTAGCCCGGTCCAGGACACATCCCTCTCACGGATGGGACAGGGGTTCAAATCCCCTTGGGGTCACTGATCGCGGCGGCGGCCTCCGCCGCCGCGAGGAACCAGAGGCGGCGACCTCCGCCGCCGCGAGGAACCAGAGGCGGCGACCTCCGCCGCCGCGTGAGACTTGCTTCAGAGCCCGCCTTCGCGGGCTCTGTTGCTTTCCGGGGTCGCTCAGCTTGGATCGACCCGGCCGTCGCCTTCGCGGCGGGCTTGGCGTATGCTTCGCCGCTCGCTTGACCGGCCCCATCGTCTAGCCCGGTCTAGGACACCACCCTTTCACGGTGGGGACAGGGGTTCGAATCCCCTTGGGGTCATTCCTGAAGGCTTCACCGCCTTCACCAAATCCAAAGCAAGGCGTGACGGGACCGAAGCCGACGCCGGGTACCCTTCCCCTCGTGGCGACGCGAGACGAGATCGGCCCGCGCCTTCCCCGGATCGGCGGCCCTGCGCTTCTGCGATGGGCCTGGTGGCTGCTCGCTCCGATCATCGACCGGCTCATCGGGCTTCATCTGATCCGCGACATGCAGCGTCGCTGCAACGAGCTGCCGCGCGAGGGCACCGAGCTCGAGCGCCTGAACCGGGTCAGCGGCATCCGCGGGGTGGTGACCGACGACGATCTGGATCGCATTCCACGCACGGGCCCGCTGCTGGTGGTCGCGAATCACGCCTACGGCGGCGCCGATCCGCAGGTGCTGGCGACCATGATGGAGCGCGTCCGCCCGGACGTGAAGTTCATCGCGAATCGCCTGATGGCCGACCTGCCCGTGGTGCAGGGCCGCGTGTTCGTGGCCAGCGTGCTGAACGAGCAGGACGGCCAGGGAACGAACCGACGGTCGCTGCGCCAGGTGGTGGAGTGGCTGAAGGAAGGCCACTGCGTCTGCGTGTTCCCGGCGGGCGAGGTGAGTCACATCCGCTGGGGCCGCTGGCGCTCGATCGACGGGCACTGGCAGACGCAGGTCGCGCGCGTGGTGCGCCGCACCGGTGCAACCGTGATGCCCGTGTTCGTCAACGGCGGCAACAGCTGGCTCTTCCAGGTGATCGGCCTGATCCACCCGATGCTTCGCACGCTGCTGCTGGCGCGCGAGTACCACCGCATGCAGGGTCGCGAGATCCGCCTGGTGGTGGGCACGCCGATCCCAGCCGACGAGCTGCTGGCGCAGGGCGACGAGAACGACGCGATGCGCTATCTGCGCGTGCGCACCTACCTGCTGCGCACGAGACTCGAGCAGCCGCGTCGTGGCGGACCCAACGTGCTTTCGCCGCTGCCGGTGCCCGAGCGACCGCAGCACGAGGCTGCGGAGTTCGCGGCCGAGTTGGCCAAGCTTCCCGCGAGCGACCTGCTGCTTCGTTCGGGCGAGTTCGAGGTGTATCTCACCCGCAGCGAGCGCATCCCGCTCACCATGCTGGAGATCGGACGGCTCCGCGAGATCTCGTTCCGGTCGGTCGGCGAGGGAACGGGCCAGGCGATCGACATCGACCGCTTCGACGCGCGCTACGAGCAGCTTCTCGTCTGGAACGCGCGCACAAGCGAGGTCGTGGGTGGCTACCGGCTCGGCTTCACCGACAAGATCCTGGCGGAGCAGGGGATCGACGGTCTCTACACCAGCACGCTGTTCGCGTATCCGCCATCCACGGTCGCCTCGCTCGGGCCCGCGGTGGAACTCGGTCGCAGCTGGGTGGCGCCGGCGTGGCAGCGCCGCCCAGCGCCGTTGCTGCTGCTGTGGAAGGGACTTTCGGCCGTGGCCGTGCGTGACCCGCGCTACAAGATCATGTTCGGGCCCGTCAGCATCAGCGACGAGTACCAGAGCATGTCCAAGAAGCTCATCATGGCGTTCCTCTCGCGCTACCGCGCGGTCGGTGCCTTCGCCGAATCGGTGCGCCCGCGCAATCCCCCCGACACCACGCCCTTCGTGGACTGGGATCCCGAGCACACGCGCGCCGTGGTGCGCAACATGGACGACGTGGAGCGGCTCGTTCGCGAGATCGAGGCCGGTGGTCGCAGCGTGCCCGTGCTGCTGCGCCAGTACCTGAACCTGAACGCGAAGGTGATCGCCTTCAACGTGGATCCCGACTTCGGCAACGTGGTCGACGCCCTGATCTACATGGACCTGCGAATCATGCCCTCGCGCCTTCTCGACTTCTACTTCACCAAGGAGGGCGCCGCGAAGTTCCGGGCCTTCCACGGCCTCGAGGCCGCCACGGCCTGAGGCGCTTGCCGCGCGCGTGAATCCAAGGGAGGATGCCGGCATGGCCGATCCCTGCGTGCATGGAAGCCGCGGCGACTGCGCGATCTCGGTTCGCCGAGGTGGCCTGTCCCGGCTTGGCGAGGGTGTCCGGCAGGTCGTGCCCGGTGCGCGCGCGGTCATGCTGGCGGTGGACGAGGGGGTGCGAACGCGATGGGCGCCCGCTGCGCACGCCTCGATCGAGGCGGCAGGGCTGCGAGCGCACGTGGTGCCGCTCCGCGCCGACGAGAACGAGAAGTCGATGGCTTCGGTGGAGCGGGTGTGGGCCGCCATGCTTCAGGCTGGCATGCAGCGCAGCGATGCGCTGGTGGCGCTGGGGGGTGGCATCGTTGGGGATCTCGCCGGCTTCGCGGCCGCGACATTCCTTCGCGGCATTCCGCTGGTGATGGCGCCGACCACGCTGCTCGCGATGGTCGACGCATCGATCGGCGGAAAGACGGCGGTGAATCTGCCGCTTCCGAAGGGCGGGCTGGGCAAGAACCTCGCGGGAGCCTTCCATGCGCCGTCATGGGTGCTGTGCGATGTGGACACGCTCACCACGCTGCCGGATCGTGACTTCCGCTGCGGGCTCGCGGAGTGCGTGAAGCATGCGCTGATCGCGGATCCGGCGATGCTCCAGTGGATGCGCGGTGCATGCGCGTCGATCCTGGGACGCGAGCCCGCGACGCTGGAGGAACTGGTCCGTCGCTCCGCCGCCATCAAGGCCTCGGTGGTCAGCCGGGACGAGTTCGAGCGAGGCGAGCGCGCGCACCTGAACCTGGGACACACCTTCGGGCACGCACTGGAGTCGGTGCTGCATGACCAGCTTCGGCATGGCGAGGCCGTGGCGATCGGGCTGTTGGCCGCGATCGCCGCGAGCCGGGCAGCCGGCTGGTGGCCGGGCGCCGATCCGGCCGACGTGGCCGCCGTGCTCGCGCAAGTCGGCCTGCCCACGAAGGTTCCGGTGCAGGTGGATCGGGCGGCGCTTCATGCGGCCATGGGATTCGACAAGAAGTCCGA
>JBIIOC010000166.1:0-3319 GCA_044337135.1 Phycisphaerales bacterium
ACATGTCGGACGAGGAACTCGCGTCGAGCGCCCGTTTCGAGGCGATCGATCGCTTCGGGCTGGACGAGAGTCAGTCCGTCATCCAGTACATCGCGATGGGTTCCGCGGCCGGGCGCCGTCATGTCGCGCTGCTGGCGGCCCGATCGGACCAGGTTCGCCAGGCCGCCGAAATCACCCTGGCTGCGGGCCTGTTGCCTGAGAGCATCGAGCACTCGGCGCTCACGGCCGCGCGCGGTGCGCTGCGCTGGGAGTCGGCGATGGCCGGCGAATTCGTCTCGGCGCTGCACATCGAATCCAGCATCGCCACGCTGTCGGTGTGGCGTGCGGGCAGCCTTGTCGCGGTCCGCACGATGGCGGGCGACTGGAACGTGTCGCCGAACAAGGTGCCGATGCAGGAGTCCGGGGCACTGGACACCATCCCGCTGGAGCCGGTCGCCGCGCCCTGCTCGTGGCGCTGGAGCGCGCTTGCGGAGGAGACGCTTCGTGCCCTCCGCCAGTCCTGCGGCGAGTCGAGCTGGCCATCCTGTCTCGCGATCTCAGGCGCCGCTGCGGCGGAGCCGGAGCTGATCCGGGCGGTCGGTGGCGTCTGCGGCGTGCCGACGGTCGCCGTGGAGTGTGGCCAATGGGGATTGGCCGGACTGCGATGCACGGGCCCCTCGTGGGCCTCGTTGGCGGGTTCGGTCGTGGTCGATTCGCCCGCGACGCAGGAACGGAGGGCCGCATGAGCGTTCCCGAGATCAACTTTCTCCCCACGGCCGTGGTGCGCGAGGTCCGCACGCGTCGATCGAGGCGCCGCACGAGCCTTCTCGGACTGCTGCTGCTGGCGCTCAGCCTGGGTGTCGGCGCACACAGCTGGAACAGCGCCCGGAAGGCGCAGGCCGCCCGCACCGTCACCACCCAGCTGGCTTCCCGGGCCGATACCCCGGCCCTTCAGGAAGTCATCGATCGTCTGGCTTCTGACCAATCCGAGCTGGAGCGGGCCCTCCGAGTGACCGATGGACTGGTGCCAGCCATCTCCACCGCGTCGGTGGTGGCCACGGTCACGCACATGCTGCCCGAACAGACCATGCTCTCAGGATTCCGCATCGAGACCGAGGATTCGCCCCGCCAGCTTCAGGTGCTGCTGAAGGGCTGCGCGGCCTCGGGCAGCGCGCTTGGCGAGTTCGAGCGTCGCCTCGCGGCCTGTCCCGCCTTCACCGGCGTGACGATGTCGGAGCGCAAGGCGACCGAGTCCATGGGAAGTCGGGTCGAGGCCTTCACGGTCTCGTTCCAGGTTCCGCTGGACGTGCAGGTGCGGGCCCCTGGCGTCATGCGCATGGCGATGGGAGGAACGCGATGAGCGCCTCTCCGACTTCGCGCTGGTGGCGCGTCGAACTGGCGGCGACCGCGGTGCCCGTCAGCGTGGCGGTCGCGTTGCTTGGCCTGTTCACCGTGCCGAACTATCTCCGGGCCTTGAGCTGGGAGCGCGAGGCGTCGGTGTATCGAGCGCAGGCATCCGAGGCGGCTGCGCGTCAGGATGGCCTGCAGGCGCTGCAGTCCGAGGTCGATCGCCTTCGCCGCGAGTTGGCCGAGCGTGGTCGCATGCTGCCTGGCTCGCCGGATCAAGGCGCGCTGCTCTCGGCCCTGGGCCGGAGCGGCGAGCGCAAGGGCATCGTGAACAGCGAATCAAAGTCCGGCCGCCTGTCGGTGGTGAGCGTGCCCGGCCTGACGGGCGGGAAGGCTTCGCGCCGATCGGTCGAGGCGCAGATGAGCGGACAGTTCGACGCGCTGTTCATGGCCCTCTCCGGTGCGGAAGGCTTGCCTGCGCTGGTTGCGGTGCGCAGCGTGGAGTTCACGCGCTCCCCGGCCGTGCAGGATCCGGATGCGCCGATCGAGGCGCATTTCACCTTCGACGAGTACTTCGCGGAGCGCGCCGCGGCGACGCCGGAGAGGGATGGTGGCTGACATGGCAGACTTCTCCAGGTCGTGGAAGGAACTCTGTGGCCGCCTTGGCGTGCAGCCGAAGCAGTTCGCGACCCTCCTGGCGGTCATGGTGGTCGCGGTGGGAGGTCTCGGCATCAAGATGGCGGCCGGAGGCCCGCGGAAGGCCGCGGCAGCATCGACGACCCGCGCGAAGCCGGCGAAGACGGCACCTGCGCCGGCAACCGCATCGACGCAGGCTCGTGTGGTGACGGGTGAGGCACAGCCGACCCAGCGAAAGTCAGCCTCGCGCCGCGTGATCGAGGTCACGCTGGATCGCGATCCAGCGCGCGACCCGTTCCGGCCCTGGGGCGTGCCCGAGCCATCCGAAGCCCCGGCCCAGCACGCGGCTCCGGTGTCGACCATCGCCGCCCCTGGCTACCTGCCCGGCGTGGTCCTGAAGGCCGTGGTGCCCGGCGAACTGGCCGTGTTCGGCGACCAGACCGTTCGGCAGGGCGACGCCGTGGCCCTTCCAGACGGGACATTCGCGCGGGTGACCGCGATTCGGTCAAGAACCGTCACGGTCGACTGGAACGGTCGTCCGCTGGATGTGAACTTCGGCTCGGCGCCGCAGCCGAAGAATCCGGCGCCGGGAGGGTTCCGATGAGCGAGCATTCGACACACGGTGGCGCCAAGCCACTGACCAGCGTGGAACTTCGCACGCTTCCGAAGGTCGGGCAGGTCCTTGTCGAGGAGGGCGCCATCAGCGTGCACCAGCTTCGCGAGGCGCTTCGCCGCCAGTCCGCGGGCGGCTCGCGTCTGCTCCTTGGCGAGGTGCTGCTGCAGATGGAGCTCGTGGATCGCACCACGCTGCTGAAGGCGGTGGCGCGAAGCCTGGAGATCGAGTTCGTGGAGGAGCCGGCCGCGCAGGCGGATCCTGCGGTGGTGCGTCTGCTTCCCGAGCCCATGCGCCGCGAGCACCGCATCGTGCCGCTGCGAAGGGATCACGACATGCTGGTCGTGGCGACCGCCGATCCGCAGAACGATCACGTGCGGGAGCTCGCCCAGCGCGAGACGGGCCTGCGCGTGCGCTTCGTGGCGAGCCCCGATGATCGCATCGACGCGATGCTGGCCGAGGGTTCGGGTCAGGCCGCGGTGCAGGAGAAGGCCGAGGAGATCGTCGCCGAGCTGCTCGAGAGCCCCGAGAACGCCACCTTCACCCTGCAGGAGAAGCAGGTCGAGGAGATGGTGGGCGGCGGCGACGGCGACGACATGGCGCCGGTCGTGAAGCTGGTGAACTTCATCATCTGTTCCGCGGTCGAGGAGGGCGCGAGCGACATCCACATCGAGCCCGACGAGGGCGCCATGCGCGTCCGGTTCCGAATCGACGGCGTGCTCGGCAACCGCATGAGCCCGCCGT